>CAZJGV010000161.1:0-7049 GCA_964545615.1 uncultured Pelotomaculum sp. | reverse complement strand
CCCCCAGGAACGCTATCGCGTTTTTGAAAAAGCCGTCAAACAAGTCTTTGCCAGTACCATGGGCGAAGATGCGTTAACCTACCGCCTGCAGAGAGGCCTGGCCCGGAGAGATGAACAAATGGCGCTCCTGGTTCAGCGTGTTTCCGGCTCCAGTCACGCCAAATATTTTTTTCCAGACCTGGCCGGGGTTGCTATGTCCGACAATGCCTATGTATGGACGGAAGACCTGGACCCGGACGCCTGAATGATGAGACTGGTGGCGGGGTTGGGAACAAGGGCCGTTGACCGGGTGGAAGATGATTACCCCCGCCTCGTCGCCCTGGATAAGCCTTTGCTGCGGCCTGACGCGAGGCTCGAAGACATCCGTAAATTTTCCCAGCACAAAATTGACGTGCTGGATACCGACTTAAATGAAAATGACACGGTCATTTTAAACGATATGTTAGGCCCTGACGCGAATTTTCCGGGGTGGGATTTGCTGGCTGTCCGTGATCACGAAACCACCCGGAGAATGAAGGAATTGGGTTATCAAAAGCCGGCGGCCTGGGTGCTGACCTTTGAGAAGCTTATGACCACCACGGATTTCCCCCAAATAATAAGCCTGATGTTGAAGAAGCTGGAAGCAGCCTACAATTATCCGGTGGATATCGAGTTTACAGCTAATTTCTCTCAGGATGTTGGATATGAGGTCAATCTGCTTCAATGCCGGCCTCTTCAAACAGTGGGCAGGTCCAGCCAACGAGCGGCCGCAATGGAGTATGCGCCTGATAATATCCTTCTGTCCAACAAAGGAAACTTTATGGGCAGCGACATCTTGCAGGCGCTCACAAATATCGTCTATATCCCGGGTGAGGAGTACAGTAAGATGTCCGTATCGGACAAATACGAAATTGCCCGTCTGGTGGGACAAATAAACCGGTATTTCTGTAACCGTGCGCATGAACCGATGATGCTGATCGGACCTGGCCGGTGGGGAACCAGTACTCCCTCACTGGGAGTACCGGTTTCTTTTGCTGAAATAAATAATGCGGCGGTGCTGGTGGAAGTGGCGTCTCAGAAACACGGATATATGCCGGAGCTTTCTTATGGCACTCACTTTTTCCAGGACCTTGTGGAAACCCGGATTTTTTATATCGCCCTGTTTCCGGATCAAGAAGAGATGGTTTTTAACCACAAACTGTTTAATCAATTCAACAACGCTCTGCCGGAAATTTTCCCTGAACACAGCAAGTGGCGGAATGCAATAAAAATCATCCGCCCCGCTGAGTCAGGAAAAAAACTGTGGCTTGAGGCCGGTTTGCGGCCACGCCGTTTAACTTCTTTTTTTAGTGCGGTCTAACGGTCTCTATCCATTGTTCACGCCAGGTTGGTGGCTCCCATTAGAAAGCGGTCACACTCCCGCGCGGCGCCGCGGCCCTCGTTTATCGCCCACACTACCAGGCTTTGTCCCCGGCGCATGTCACCGGCGGCGAATACACCATTGGCGCTGGTCATATAGTTCCCGCTGTCAGCTTTTGCGTTAGTCTTTTCATCACGCTCAACACCAAGCGCGTCCAGCAGGTTGTTTTCCGGTCCGGTGAAACCCATCGCCAGCAGCACCAACTGTGCGGGCCAGATTTTTTCAGTGCCTGCAATCTCTCTCGGCATGAAACGTCCCCGGTCGTCTTTAATCCATTCTACATTAACTGTAAGTACTTCTTTAACCCTGCCGTTTTCGTCCCCGGCAAAACTTTTTGCCGTGATACAGTAATGACGCGGGTCGCCACCATAAAGGGCGGCCGCTTCCTGCTGACCGTAATCTGTTTTATGTATCTTCGGGAACTGCGGCCAGGGATTATCCCAACTGCGCTCAAGAGGCAGCCTGGGCATAATTTCAAACTGGCTGACGCTTCTGCATTTATGACGAAGTGCTGTCCCTACACAGTCGGTGCCGGTGTCACCTCCGCCGATGACAATTACATCTTTATCTTCAGCTGAGACAAATTTGCCGTCTTTCAACCTGGAGTCAAGTAAACTCTTGGTATTCACACTCAGGAAATCAACCGCAAAGTAAATCCCATTCAGGTCACGCCCCGGCACGGGCAGATCACGTGGTCTGGTTGAACCTCCACAAAGAACCACCGCATCGAAATCCTTTAGCAGTTTTCCGCTGGGATAATCCCTGCCTACTTCAGTGTTGGTTACGAAACTAATCCCCTCGGCAGCCATTAAGTTTACCCGCCGCTGGACAACCCATTTTTCCAGCTTCATATTGGGTATGCCGTACATCAATAATCCGCCGATACGGTCAGCTCTCTCGAATACCGTCACCCAGTGACCGGCCTTGTTCAGCTGGTCGGCGCAGGCCAAACCCGAAGGGCCTGATCCGATCACGGCAACCTTTTTACCGGTACGGCTTACCGGCGGATTTGGCGTGATCCAGCCCTCTTCATAAGCTTTTTCAATCACGGCGCCTTCAATGTTTCTGGTGGTCACAGGCTCGGCGGCAAGTCCGGCGGTACAAGCGCCCTCACATAGAGCGGGGCAGACCCTGGAGGTAAACTCCGGGAAGTTATTAAACTTGATTAACCGGGCCAGGGCTTCTTTCCACAAACCCCGGTACACCAAATCATTGACTTCAGGGATCAGGTTGTGATTGGGGCAGCCTGAAACCATCCCGTTAATAATCATCCCGGTGTGGCAAAAAGGTGTGCCGCAATCCATACAGCGTGCCGCCTGCTTTCTTAACTCTTCCTCCGGCAGCTGGTTGTGAAACTCTTTCCAATCGCAAACTCGCTCCACCGGGTCGCGATCAGAAGGAAGTTCGCGCCGGAATTTAATAAATCCGGTTGGTTTACCCATAATCATATCCCCCTAAAATTAGTATGATTTTAGTTCCCGCTCACTCTTGACTCGTCTTTCATGTTTTCTTCAAAAGCGGCCATAATCGCTTCATCCCCGCTCAGGCCCATCTGCTCAGCCTGATCAATAGCCCGGATCATGCGGGCGTAATCTTTCGGGATGACTTTGACAAATTTTGCTTTCATTTCCTGCCAATTGTCCAGGATAGCACCTGCCCGCCGACTTTTGGTATAACGCAGGTGTCTTTTGATCATCTCTTTAACTTCAGCCGCTTCCGCAGGTTCGTCCAACCCTTCCAGGCCTACCATCCCCAGGTTGCAGCGATTGGAAAACGTGCCGTCCTCATCCAACACATAGGCGATACCGCCCGACATGCCCGCGGCAAAGTTCCTGCCGGTCACACCCAGCACAACCACCCGGCCGCCGGTCATATATTCACAGCCGTGGTCACCCACGCCTTCCACTACCGCATACGCACCGCTGTTGCGAACGCCAAACCGCTCGCCGGCCACACCACGGATGTAGGCCTCCCCGGACGTTGCGCCATAAAGAGATACATTGCCGACAATGATGTTTTCTTCCGGCACAAAGGTTGCTTTAAGCGGCGGGAAGACAATAAGCTTGCCGCCCGAGAGTCCTTTGCCATAATGATCATTGGCGTCACCCTCCAGGGTCATGGTCACTCCCTGCGGCACAAAAGCGCCAAAGCTCTGGCCAGCCGTGCCTTCAAAATAAAGGTCGATGGTGTCTTCAGGCAGTCCTTCCCCACCGTAGCGTTTGGTGATCTCATGACCTAAAATGGTGCCAACGACACGGTCGGTGTTTTTAAGAGGCAGTTTGTACTTTACAGCCTTTCCCTGTTCCAATGCGGGCCGGCATAATTCCAGCAGCACCCGTTTGTCCAGAGATTTCTCCAGGCCGTGATACTGCTCTCTCCGGCAGTACCTGCCAATGCTTTCCGGCGCCTCAGGCTGCCAGAGCAGGGCTGAAAGGTCCAGTCCTTTCGCCTTCCAGTGTTCTGCCGCTTCCTTCTGATCAAGAACATCTGTGCGACCGATCATTTCATTTACAGTCCGGAAGCCGAGCTCCGCCATGATTTCTCTCATCTCCTGGGCGACAAACCTCATAAAGTTTGCTACATGCTCAGGCTTTCCGGTAAATTTCTTGCGCAGTTCAGGATTCTGGGTAGCCACGCCGCACGGGCAGGTATCAAGGTTGCAGACCCGCATCATCACACAGCCCATTACCACCAGGGGGGCTGTGGCGAAACCATACTCCTCGGCGCCCAGTAATGCTGCTATCGCCACGTCACGGCCGGTCATAAGCTTACCGTCCGTTTCTACAACAATTCTGTCGCGTAGGTTGTTAAGCACCAGGGTTTGGTGAGTTTCCGCGACCCCCAACTCCCAGGGTAACCCGGCATGACTGATACTGGTGCGGGGTGAAGCGCCGGTACCGCCATCGTAGCCGCTGATAAGCACCACATCCGCCCGTCCCTTGGACACCCCGGCGGCGATAGTGCCCACGCCCACTTCAGAAACCAGTTTGACGTTAATCCTGGCGTCCGGATTAGCGTTCTTTAAATCGTGGATCAATTCAGCCAGGTCCTCAATAGAATAAATATCGTGGTGCGGCGGGGGCGAAATTAATCCTACCCCGGCCGTCGTGCTCCTGACCCTGGCGATCCAGGGATAAACCTTGCGCCCCGGCAATTGGCCGCCCTCACCGGGTTTCGCTCCCTGGGCCATCTTTATCTGTATTTCTGCCGCATTGGTCAAATACTCGCTGGTGACACCAAACCTGCCTGAAGCCACCTGCTTGATGGCGCTGCGCAGCGAGTCCCCGTTTGGCAGGGGCTTGTAGCGTGCCGGGTCTTCCCCGCCCTCACCGGTGTTGCTTTTGCCTCCAATGCGGTTCATAGCGATAGCCATAGTTTCATGTGCTTCCTGACTTATAGATCCGAAGGACATGGCTCCGGTCTTGAAACGCCTGCAGATCGACTCCACCGGCTCGACCTCGTCAACAGGTATGGGCGCTCTGCCTTTTTTAAACTTTAAATGCCTGCGCAGCAAGTTTTTTTGGCTGTTGATTAGTTCTGAATATTTTTTATATGCCTCATAATCATTACTGCGGCAGGCTTCCTGCAGCGTTACAATAGTCTGGGGATTGAAAATATGTTCCTCACCATCGTGCCGCCACTGGTAAACAGAGCCGGACTCAAGTGTTTCTCCGCAGCCTGGTATAAACGCCCGCTTATGCCGCAGTTCCGCCTCCCGGGCGATTTCTTCAAGACCCACTCCTCCAACGCGTGAGGAGGTCCAGGTAAAATATTTATCAATAACTGACTTATGAATACCGACCGCCTCAAATATTTGAGCGCCACGGTAGCTTTGGATAGTGGAAATGCCCATTTTGGACGCCACCTTGACCACACCTTTGATGGAGGCCTTAATGTAATTCTTTATGGCCTCTTTGGCGGTGATACCGGTCATTAAACCCTGTTCGCACATGTTTTCCAGTGTTTCAAAGGCCAGGTAGGGATTGATGCCACTGGCGCCATATCCGATTAGAACCGCAAAATGATGTACTTCACGCGGTTCACCAGATTCCAGCAGGATGCTGACCCTGGTCCGTTTCCCTTCCCGGATCAGGTAGTGGTGCAAGCCGGCCATGGCCAGCAAAACAGGAATAGGCGCATTTTCGGCATCGACTCCCCGGTCGGACAGGATTAAAAAGCTTGCTCCCTGGTCGATAGCCTGGTCCGCCTTCATAAACAGGTTATCCATAGCCGCTGCCAGGCCGGCGCTTTCCTCCGCCGCTTTAAACAGGATGGGAAGTGTAACCGTTCTGTAGCCCTCAATACTGATGTGACGCAGCTTGGCCAGTTCTTCGTTAGTCAGAATAGGCGCCTTGATACTGATCTGCCGGCAGCTGTCAGGCTCAGGCTTGATCAGGTTCTTTTCCGGACCGATAACCGTCCCGACGGCAAAGATAATCTCCTCGCGGATGGAATCGATAGGCGGGTTGGTCACCTGGGCAAACAACTGCTTGAAATAGTTGTACAAGAGCTGCGGCTTATCTGAAAGAACCGCCAGTGAAGCGTCATTACCCATCGACCCGACTGGCTCAATCGCATCTTTTGCCATACGCTCCAAAACCTTAAAAAGATCCTCAAAGGTATAGCCGAAGACCTGCTGCCGCTTAATCAACATCTCCTGGCCAGGCTCCGGAACCACGGGAACTTCCGGAACTTTTTCCAGTGGCAGTAAATACTGATCAAGCCACTGCCGGTAAGGATGCTGTGCGGCAACGGTGTGTTTCAGTTCCTCATCGCTGACAATACGTCCCTCTTCCGTATCAACAAGAAGCATACGTCCGGGCCGCAGCCGCTCTTTCAGCACCACATCCTCTGCCGGAATGTCCAGCACACCCACTTCAGAGGCTAAAACAATTAAATCATCTTTTGTGACGTAATAACGTGACGGTCTCAGGCCGTTCCGGTCAAGGACCGCCCCTATGATCGTGCCGTCGGTGAAGGCAATGGAAGCGGGACCGTCCCAGGGCTCCATCAGGCAGCTGTGGTACTGGTAAAAAGCTTTTTTCTCATCGCTCATGCTTTCGTGATTGGTCCAGGGCTCCGGGATCATCATCATCGCGGCTTGAGGCAGATAACGGCCCGTAAGTGACAAAAACTCCAGGCAGTTGTCAAACATGGCCGAGTCACTGCCGTCCTGGTCAATCACCGGAAATATTTTGGCCATGTCTTCCCCGAAAAGCTCAGATTCGCACATGGCCTGGCGGGTGTTCATCCAGTTGATGTTGCCGCGCAGAGTGTTTATTTCCCCGTTATGGATTAAATAACGGTACGGGTGAGCACGCTCCCAACTGGGAAAGGTGTTGGTGCTGAAACGGGAATGGATCAGCGCCAGCGCCGTTTCCATGGCGGGGTCGTTAAGATCGGTATAATACTCGGCAACTTGTTCAGGGATGAGCATTCCTTTATAGACAATAGTCCTGCAAGAAAAACTCGGGAAATAGAAAGTTCCGCCGCCCTGCAGCTGCCCGGCGCGCACTTCATTTTCAGCGCGCTTGCGAATGATATACAATTTGCGCTCAAAGGCCATCTGGTCTTCAATTGCAGGGTTTTTGGCCACGAACACCTGGCGTATGTATGGTTCAACTTTTTTTGCCGTTTCACCAATCTTTGA
>CAZJGV010000160.1:0-7073 GCA_964545615.1 uncultured Pelotomaculum sp. | reverse complement strand
GCAGTAAAGGGCTATGTCTTTTTCATGGGTAACCATCACCACGGTAATTCCTTTTTCAATATTCAACCGCTGGATCACTGAAATAATCTCTATGCTTGTTCTTGAATCGAGAGCCCCTGTGGGTTCGTCAGCCAGGATCAGAGAAGGATTGTTCACCAGGGCGCGGGCGATAGCGACCCTTTGCTGCTGGCCGCCTGACATTTGGCTGGGATAGTGGTTGGTGTATTTTGCCAGCCCTACCCAGTTCAAAGCCTCTTTGGCCCTGTCCTCCATCTCTTTTTTCCCTGTACCGGCATAGACCAGCGGCAGTTGGACATTGGCCATCACGGACACTCTCCCCAGCAGGTTGAAACCCTGAAAAACAAAGCCAAGCCTTTTATTGCGGATAACCGCCAGCTGATCTTTATCTAAATCAGATACATTCTCGCCGTCCAGGTAGTAGGTTCCCCCGGTCGGTCTGTCCAGGCAGCCGATCAAATTCAGCAGGGTGCTTTTGCCCGAACCGGAAGAACCCATGATCGCAACCATTTCGCCCTCCTGTATATTGAAACTGATACCTCTTAAGGCGAAAATTTGAGTTTCTCCCATCTGGTATGTTTTCTTGATGTCTTCCATCATGATTGCTGTTTTCCCGGACATGTCACACCATCCTATGTTAATTTTCCGTTGGCGTGCTGCAAACTAAAAACCGCTATTAACGTGGCGGACCTCCCCCACCCATAAATGGTGAACCTGAGCTCTGCTTGGCGCTGCTTGTGCCTGTACCGGCAGTGCCGCCAGCGCTCAAAATCACCGTCTCCCCTTCATTAAGGCCTTCTAAAACCTCATAGTTGCTCTGGTCCGACAGCCCTAATACCACCTGCCGGGGCGCTGGTTTGCCGGATTTATCCATGGTGATGATGGTCGCGGCAGTGCCGGAACTTGCGCCAACACCGCTTTTTGTACCGCTTACCTTGCCGCCGGCGCTGCCGCTGTTATTTCCGCTTCCTGACGCAGCCGGCCTCGCCGCGGTTTCCTGTCCCATCCCGCTAAGATTGCCGGCGGCGTATGTGACGGCGCCTTTGGGTACGGTGAGAATGTTTTCGTGCCGGTTAACAATTATGGTTATAGTGGCCGGCATACCGGCCTTCAGGCCGGTCTGGTTTTCATCCAGCTGAATGACTGTATCATAAATCTGCACGTTTGATACCGTGGTAGCCACGGGAGAAATGCTGCTGACCTTGCCGGTAAAGGTTTTATTCGGGAAAGAGTTAACTGTCAGCTCAGCTGTCTGGCCGATTTCCAAATTGCCGATGTCGGCCTCGTTAACCTGAGCTTGAACCTGCAGCGCTTCCGAAATAAGTGTTATAAACCCGCTGCCGCTGCTGGTGCTGTTGTTATTGGCGCTGGCCCGTTGACCTTCTCCCCCGTTTATTTCGCTTACAATACCTTTCATCGGGCTGGTCATCTTTGTCCCCGCCAGTGCCTTTTGTGCTATCTTAAGCTGAGCACTGCTGCTTTCCACCGTGGCTGCCGCCGCTGCGATATCTTCCGGCCTGTTGCCGGCCAGGAGCGCCTTCAAAGATACTTCGGCCTGGGTTAGATTTCCCTCCGCGCTGACATAGTTGCTGTTCACTGTATCAAAGTCGGACTGGGAAATGACTCCCGCCTCAAAAAGCGTTTGATTGCGTTCCAGATTCGCTTTGGCCTGAGCATATGACGACTGGGCTGTCCTGACGCTTATCTCCGCCTTGGCTATTTCTTCTTCTGTCGCACCGTTTTGCAAAAGTTCAAGTTTGGCGGCAGAGCTTTTCAGACTTGCCGAACTCTGAATCATCTGCGCATTCAGATCATCCTCTTCCTGCTCGGCCAGAAGTTGCCCGGTGGTTACATGATCACCTACTTTAACGTATATCTTCTTGACTATTTCCGCGTTTTCATAGCTTAAGGCGACAGTGCTTACCGGCTCTATGGTACCGGTAGCCGGAATGGTATTGGCGACCGTGCCTTTTTTAACGGTACCGGTTATGTAGTTATCCCCTGCTTTTTCAGATCCCCATAGATAGTGATAGCCGACTACCCCTGCCAGCACGATCACAACTGTACTAAATATAATTTTTTTTCTTTTTGCTGAAATTTTATTAAGTTGTTTTAAAACAGGATTTAATAGCTTTTGCATGACGGCTTCCCCTCGGTGTATTTGATTCTCCTTAGCTAAGGACATTTATTCGGTCTTATTAACCTGTTCCCCCTTTCAATGGTCTGCCTACTCTAAGAAATATTACCTCTTTTACCTGAAATGTCCCTTAACGATAACTGAACATTAAATGAATAATAGCTGAATGTAAGCTGAAAAAGAAGCGGCATTCATACACAGTCAAGCTGCGCAGGAATGCCTTAAGCGGGCAGACTGATGTAAAATGTACAGCCTTCCCCCTCTCGGCTTTCCACGCTGATGGTTCCTCCATGAGCATGGACAATGGCCATGGTGATCGCCAGACCCAGACCGGCCCCGCCGTATTTGCGCGTCCGGGAGGAGTCGCTGCGGTAAAAGCGGTCAAAAACGTGCGGCAGGTGGCTTTCACTGATACCGGGCCCGTTATCTTGAACGGACAGCCGCACAGCATCGTCCTTTTTAGTCAGAGCAATCTGGATTTGACCCTTGGCGGGGTCGGTGTGCTGCACCGCGTTATGAAACAGGTTTAAAATTACCTGTTTCATTTTATCACCATCAAAGCTGCATTTGAGGTAAGGCTCGATATTTAAGTCAAGCTTCCTGTTGCCGGCTAGAATACGAAGCTGTGGTTCCATGTCCCGGATAACGGTATCCAGCATGCCTTCCGTGAGCTCTATATGGGGTGTCCGGTCGAGTTTGCTCAGGAGCAGCAGATCGTGCACCAGTTTAGTGAGGCGCACCGATTCGCCGTGCATACTGTTTAAAGCTTTATGCAGTTGCTCCGGTTGATTGGCCGCGCCGCGCAGCAGCACCTCCAAAAAACCGCGGATAGAGGTTAACGGCGTGCGCAGTTCGTGTGAGGCATCCGATATAAAACGGCGCATCTGTTCCTTGGTTTCTTTCTCCGCTGCAAAAGAGGCTTCCAGCCGTTCCAGCATTCCGTTAAAAGATTCCGCCAAACGATCTATTTCCACCTGCCCCTGCCGGGTTGGGAAACGCCTGGCCAAATTTCCCGCATCGATTTGTCCGGCACTGTCCACCATGTTGGATAAGGGATCCAGCGTTCTTTTTAGGAGGGGTAAAAAACCGAACAGGCCAAACAGCATGGCCGTGAGGGAAAGGGCTAAAAAAGTGAGCAATTGCCGGATAAGCAGCTCTTTAAGCGGGCTGGTCAGGGTGCTTATTTGCACGACGCCAAGAACCTGTCCGTGCTCAAAAACCGGTTGCAATACTATTAAACATTCCGCCCCCCCGGAGTCAATAATTTTGTAGTTTATCCTCGACTTTGGCTTCGGCTCCGCCCCCAGTCTTCTCTCCAATACATCCAGATATTCCTGTGTATCCAATCTGGGCGGTTTTATGCCGCCGGGCCAGTTGGACAACTCGGAATAGTTGCCCTGTAAATCTATAAAGGCCAGCTCGGCTTCAGGAATAAACAAACGCGACTGGCGCGGATCACCCTCCGTGCCTGTGCCGGAATTATGCCAGGCTGTGGGAGAAATCGATATAACCTGGCTCTGCATGCTGGTAGCTTTATTCCTATAAATAAAATCCCGCATAAAAACATACTGAAAAAGGCCGATGAGCGCAAGCAAAACGGCCATGATCAGCAACGAGCGGGAAAGCAGTTGGATCCGGAGTGAATTGGGAGCAAAAAAAGAGCCGAAGCGGTTGGCTTTCTTCCCGCTCATGGCAGATCAACCCGGTATCCCGCTCCGCGCAGGGTCCGTATCAACTGGTGTTCTTTATCGTTTAATTTATCGCGCAGTGAACGTATATACACCTCAACGATGTTGTCCTCTCCTCCAAAGTCATAGCCCCACACTTTATCCAGGATCATGGTTTTACTTAAAACCAGCCCGTGATTGAGAACCAAAAATTTTAGCAGCTCATATTCTGTTGGAGACAGCTCCAATACCCTGTTTTCAAGCTTTATTTCTTTGCGGCGGTCGTCAATGAGAAAAGGACCGATTACCACTTCCCCGAACAAATTTGGAAATTGATTGCGGATCCTGGCATAGATCCGGGCCAGCAATTCCTCGAAACTAAACGGTTTTACCATGTAATCATCAGCGCCAAGGGTAAGTCCCTTGACCCGGTCATCCACCTCATCCCTGGCCGTCAGCATGATTACCGCCACATTCTCCGATTTTTTAATCATCCGGCACACTTCAAAGCCGTCCATGCCGGGCATCATAACGTCCAGTATCACCACATGCGGCTGGAATTGCTTGATCATGGTAATGGCCGTCATGCCGTCCTGAGCTGTCCGTGCATCAAATCCTTCATTTTGCAGGCCCAGCTCTAAAAATTGCAGTATATTCGGCTCATCGTCCACCAACAATATTTTGATACCTTTTAATTGTTTCATGTCCTGAACAACCACCTTCAAAGTTGTCATCCTGTTAATATTATCTCGACTATAACTGAAACTCTACTGAGTGAAAACTGAAAATCTGTTGAATATTAACTAATTTAATTTTTTTTAAGTAAATTTATTCCCATAATTGTGCAGGATTTTACATAATGTTGTCGAACTTTTTTATTAAACCTGTTAGAGGAGTGGCGTTATGTCACGCTTAGAGCTTATTGTAGAGATTGAAAGGCTGCGGCGGGTTATGAGCACCCTGGCTTCATACGGCTGCACCACAGGAGATTTATTGGAAGTAAGTCAACAACTGGACCAATTGATTGTGCAGTACCAAAAGACCGCCGGGTAAGGCGGTTTTTACTAATTTTATAACTTCAAGCAAATTTGACACAAGGGATTTTCACTATTATAAGTGATAATCCCTTGTGTTTATTCCTGGCGGCGCTTTTTATATTTGCAAATACTATAATAAGGAACGATATTTAATTTTTGTATATAACAAAGTGTTAAAAGACACAATAATGACGGTTATATTAACTTAACAATCAAAGGATTACGAAGTCGTTTTGAAAGGATGTATGAAAAAATGGACACTGAACAGGCCGCGATATATGAGCACAGCAAGAATGAGCAGTTAGAACACTTCCGTGCCGGGCACGACGCCGCAAAACTCACCACCAATCAAGCTCTACGCGTCTCCCACACCGACGATTCGCTTAAGGCAGGCGCGCGGGGGCCAACTTTGCTGGAGGACTTCCACTTCCGGGAGAAAATGACCCACTTCGACCATGAACGAATTCCGGAGCGTGTCGTCCATGCCCGCGGGTTTGGCGCGCACGGCTACTTTCAGGTCTACGAGCCGATGACCGAGTTTACCAAGGCTGAATTCCTGCAAGATCCATCGAAAAAGACCCCCGTCTTTGTGCGTTTTTCCACTGTGGTTGGATCACGCGGATCGGCTGATACTGTACGCGACGTCCGGGGTTTCGCGACCAAGTTCTTTACCGGGGACGGTAACTACGACCTGGTGGCCAACAACATACCCGTATTCTTCATTCAGGATGCCATTAAGTTCCCGGATATGGTCCACGCCATCAAGCCGGAACCGCATAATGAGATACCTCAGGCTTCTGCGGCCCACGACACTTTTTGGGACTTCGTTGTCAACCTGCCGGAGATTACGCATATGATCATGTGGCTTCTCTCTGACAGGGCTATCCCAAGGAGTTTTCGCATGATGGAAGGTTTTGGTGTAAACACTTTCCGGTTCGTGAACGCCCATGGCAAGGGGCGTTTCGTGAAGTTCCACTGGAAACCTTTGCTCGGCGTGCATTCTCTGGTCTGGGATGAGGCTCAGAAGTTGGCAGGAAAGGATCCGGACTACCACCGGCGCGACCTTTGGGATGCCATCAACAAGGGCGACTATCCCGAATATGAACTGGGCGTTCAAATACTGGAGGAAGCGGATGAGTTCAAGTTTGACTTCGACATTCTCGACCCCACCAAGATCTGGCCTGAGGAAACGATCCCTGTCAGACGGATCGGCAAGATGACCTTAAACCGTAACGTAGACAATTTCTTTGCCGAGACGGAACAGGTTGCCTTTCACCCAGCCAACGTGGTGCCGGGAATTGATTTTACCAACGACCCCTTGCTGCAAGGACGGCTTTTTTCCTACCTGGACACCCAGCTCATTCGCCTGGGCGGTCCAAACTTCCACGAGATTCCCATCAACCGTCCCGTGGCCCCTGTTCATAACAACCAGCGCGACGGCTACCACCGCATGACCATCGATCGCGGCAGGGTCAGCTACTTTCCAAATTCCCTCCAGGGGAACGCGCCGCAACCTGCCCCAGACTCTGAACACGGGTATGTCCACTATACTGAAAAAGTCGATGGGCGTAAGGTTCGTGAGCGCAGCGAGAGCTTTAAGGATCATTACCGGCAGGCAACTCTTTTCTGGAACAGCATGTCGGCTGCGGAAAAACAGCACATCATTGAAGCTTTTCACTTCGAGGTGGGTGGCGTGATGGACAAGCAGATCAGACAGCGTGTGGTGGACATGTTCAACAATGTTGACGGGCAACTGGCGGCGCAGATTGCCGTAGGTGTCGGCGCAACTCCCCCGGCGGTTCCGGGCGGAACCGGTGTGACCGCCGCGTCACCTGCTGTGAGCCAGGAGAATACTACCAGGGTTGCGCGGACCAGGAAAGTTGCCATTCTGGCTGAAAACGGGTTCAATTTCCCCGAGGTGACGCAGGTTATGGAGGCACTGAAAGGCGCCGGGGTACATGCGGAGATAATCAGTAAGAACCTGGGGATGATCACTAGTGTAGACAGCCGTCAGTTGGAGGTAAACAAGAACTATGTCTCCGCCGGGTCAATCATGTATGATGCGGTCTACGTCACCGGCGGGCGGCAGAATGTTGACAGTTTAATGACACTGGGCGACGCACTGCACTTCATCAATGAGGCTTTCAAGCACGCCAAGGCGATAGGGGCCACGAATGAAGGTGTCGATCTTATCGCGGCCTCTCAAATCCAGGG
>CAZJGV010000159.1:0-7260 GCA_964545615.1 uncultured Pelotomaculum sp. | reverse complement strand
TGGCCACTTCGACCAGCTTTTTGGCTATCAGCGGGCGGGCCATGGATGTGCCCAGCAGGTACTTGCCCTCGTAGAGCGCGCCTGCTTTTAAGGTTGGAAATATGTACTCCTCCACAAACTCCCGCCTGGCGTCCTCAATATAGATCTTACTGGCGCCGGTTTTAATCGCCTTCTCGTTCAGGGGATCCAGTTCCTCACCCTGGCCCAGGTCCGCCGTCATGGCGATAACTTCATAACCGTAGTTTTCCTTCAGCCAGGGGATGATAATCGAGGTATCCAGCCCCCCGGAGTAAGCCAGCACTACTTTTGCCATATATTCTACCAACTCCTTATCTTTTAGTCGTAGGTCGTAGGCCGTAAGTCGTATGTATATCCTGCATTCCTTTCATTCATACCTAAGCCCTACGCCTTATGGCTTACGACCTCATTACTACATTTGAGACTTCTTTCTCACGTCCCACGTCCCACTTACAGCAGCATTGACAGCACGGCCTTCTGAGCGTGCAGGCGGTTTTCCGCCTCATCCCAGGCGGCAGAATTCGGCCCGTCAATGATCTCATCCACTACCTCTTGACCCCGGTGCGCCGGCAGGCAGTGAAGGAAAATGTAATCAGGCTTGGCGTGGCTGACCAGCGCAGGATTAATCTGGTACGGTAAAAATGCGGCTACACGCTTGGCCTGTTCCGCCTCCTGCCCCATACCGGCCCACACGTCAGTTACCACCACGTCAGCACCGGCAACAACCTTTAGCGGGTCGGTACAGATTTCCACCCTGCTGCCGGTTTGCCTGGCGTCCTCTTTAACCAGACGGACAATTTCCTGCCTGGGCTTGTATCCTTCCGGTGAGGCGATGCTGATGTCCATACCCACCTTGGCACAACCGAAAAGAAGTGAGTGGCAGACATTGTTGCCGTCTCCCACATAGGCCAGCCTTAGCCCCGCCAGCTTGCCCTTCCGTTCCTTGACAGTCAGCAAATCGGCCAGTACCTGGCACGGGTGGGTCAGGTCGGTGAGACCGTTGATTACCGGAATGTCGGCGTACCGCGCCAGTTGTTCCACATCAGACTGGGCGTAAGTGCGGATCATAATCCCGTCCAGGTAGCGGGAGAGCACCCTGGCAGTGTCGGCGATAGTCTCACCGCGCCCCAACTGCAGGTCACTGGCGTTTAAAAACAACGCGTAACCACCCAACTGGTACATGGCCACCTCGAAAGAAACCCTGGTGCGGGTGGATGATTTCTGAAAAATCATGCCCAGCGTCTTACCCACCAGTAAAGGGTGGGGGATGCTCCGCTTTTGTTTTTCTTTGAGTTCTCCCGCCAGTTCAAGGATAGCCGCTAATTCCTCCGGCGTTAAATCGTGCAGGCTTAAGAGGTCACGTCCCTTTAAATTAACTTTCCCAGGCCCCAATTCTAAAATCCCTTCTTTCCTAGAAAAATAAAAACAATTTGACAGGAATTACATGATTAAACAGATTTACAATTCGGTCATGCCGACCGGGAACGGTTCGTCGCCCTGTCTCAGCCAGCGCAGCGCCACAGTAAGCGCGCCGGCCGTATCAAGCGAGGTCAGGCAGGGCACTTTATACTCCGCTGCCGCCCTCCTCAAAAGAAAACCAGGACGGCCTGTGACCTTACCCCTGGTCGGGGTGTTGATCACCAGGCCTACTGAGCCGGAGCGGATCAGAGGGACTGTGTCATCCACCACTAAAACTTCCAGGCCGGAACTTTTCAGCGATTTTGCCGTACCCGGCGTGGCCTTCAGGGTAAACCCCAGGTCCGCGTACGCGCGGGCGACACCTCCCGCTTCCTCCTTATCGCGGTCCGCAACGGAGAATACCACGTCTCCGCTAAAATCAACCCGCAGTCCTGAGGCGCGCATGGCCTTAAAGAGAGAGCCCGGAAAAGAACGGTCAATCCCCATCACCTCGCCTGTGGACTTCATCTCCGGACCCAGGGATACTTCCACCAAACCGAGTTTTTCAAAGGAGAATACGGGAGCTTTAACAGCAATAAACCCTGCACACCCACCCAACCCCTCGCTGTAGCCAAGGTCGGTCAGGCTGCGGCCCAGCATGGCCCTGGTCGCCACCTGAACCATGGGGACGCCGGTAACCTTGCTCAACACCGGAACGGTGCGGGAAGCCCGCGGGTTTACCTCTAAAACAAAGACGCCGTCCTCGCCAACCACGTACTGGATGTTGATCAGGCCGTTAACCTTCAGCGCCTGCCCGATCCGTACGGTATAATCCACGATTTTATCTATCACCTGCCGGCTCAGGGTCTGGGGAGGATAAACAGCTATGCTGTCCCCGGAATGAACCCCGGCCCGCTCGATATGCTCCATAATACCAGGAATGAAAAGAGTCTGCCCGTCACCGATGGCGTCCACTTCCACCTCTTTGCCGTGGATGTATTTATCTACCAGCACCGGATGCCTGGGAGAAACCTGGACCGCTTCGGTCATGTATTTAAACAGCTCGGCGTTATTGGAAACTATTTCCATAGCCCGTCCTCCCAGCACGTAGGAGGGGCGCACCAGCACCGGATAGCCCAGTTTTGCCGCAATTTCTCTGGCCTCTTCCACAGTAGTGGCCGTTTTGCCTTCAGACTGGGGAATGCCCAAGCCTGTGAGAAGTTTTTCAAATTTATCCCGGTCTTCGGCCGTGTCAATACATTCGACCGGAGTGCCCAGTATCTTTACACCCCTGGCCTGCAGGCCGGCGGCAAGGTTGATCGCTGTTTGCCCGCCGAATTGCACAATAACACCAATGGGTTTTTCCTTGTCAATTACATTCAGGACATCTTCTAAAGCCAGCGGCTCGAAATATAGTTTATCCGCGGTATCGAAATCGGTGCTCACTGTTTCCGGGTTGTTATTTATGATCACCGCCTCAATACCCTCACGCTGCAGACCCCAGACCGAATGCACCGAGCAGTAGTCAAACTCTATACCCTGGCCGATCCGGATGGGACCGGAACCCAGGACCAGCACTTTCGGACGCCCGGAAACAGCCACCTCGTCCTCCGCTTCGTAAGCGGAATAATAATACGGAGTAACCGCTTCAAATTCGGCGGCGCAGGTATCCACAATCTTATAGGATGGTGTAATCCCGTTTTTTTTGCGCAAGTTGCAGACACTGCCCGCCCTCTGACCGGTCAGCCTTCCAATCAGCGAGTCAGGCAGGCCGCGTACTTTAGCCCGCCGCAAGAGTTCCGCCGGCAGATCCGGCCCGGCTGAGCGCAGCTCATTTTCCAGATCCACAATGCCCCTGATCTTGCTTAAGTAGAAATAGTCGATCATGGTTAGCTGGGCGATTTCCCGCATGCTCCAGAAGCGCCTGAAAGCCTCGGCAATGGCGAAGAGCCTGAGGTCATTGGGGTAAGACAGTTTCTCTTCCAGTTCCATTTCCGTCCAACTGGCGGACCCGCGCCAATGCAGGCTGTCCACGCCTATTTCCAGGGAGCGTACCGCCTTTAAGAGCGCTCCTTCAAAAGTCCGGCCGATAGCCATAACTTCTCCTGTGGCTTTCATCTGGGTGCCCAGGATGCGGTCGGCGCCGCTGAACTTGTCGAAAGGCCAGCGGGGTATTTTAACCACCACGTAATCCAGGGCGGGTTCAAAACAAGCGCATGTTTTGCCGGTAACCGGGTTGGTTATTTCATCCAGGGTCAGGCCGATGGCTATTTTGGCCGCCATTTTGGCGATAGGATATCCTGTGGCCTTGGAGGCCAGGGCGCTGGAGCGGCTTACCCTGGGATTGACCTCGATCACATAGTAATCCATGCTTTTCAGGTCCAGGGCAAACTGGATATTGCAGCCGCCCTCCACCTTCAACGCCCGGATCACCCGCAGGGAAGCGGAGCGCAGAAACTGATACTCCTTGTCGGACAGGGTCTGGGAAGGCGCGATCACTATGCTGTCACCGGTATGAATGCCTACCGGGTCAATATTTTCCATATTGCAGATGGTAATGCAGTTATCCGCCCCGTCCCGCATCACCTCGTATTCAATTTCTTTCCAGCCGGCGACACTCTGCTCCAACAGCACCTGGCCGATCCTGCTCATCTTGAGACCTCGATCGGCTATTTCAACCAGGTCCGAGCTCCGGAAGGCAATGCCCCCGCCGGTGCCACCCAGGGTATAAGCAGGCCTGACGATAACCGGGTACCCTATCTCGCGGGCAAATGCGAGACATTCTTCCACACTGGCGGCGATAGTGCTCAGAGGAACCGGCTGGCCAATTTCCAGCATCAGGTTTTTAAATAACTCGCGGTCCTCGGCTTTCCGGATCGACTCCAGGGATGTGCCCAGCATCTCCACACCGTATTTTTCCAGCACCCCTTTTTCCGCCAGCTCCACCGCGATATTGAGGCCGGTCTGGCCGCCAAGAGTGGGCAGCAGGCCGTCCGGCCGCTCCTGGTCAATGATCCGGGCAATGCATTCCCAGTTCAGGGGTTCTATGTACACCTGGTCGGCAATATCCAGATCGGTCATGATCGTAGCCGGATTGGAGTTGACCAGAACAACCGACACGCCTTCTTCCCGCAGGGCCTTGCAGGCCTGAGTGCCGGCGTAGTCAAACTCCGCGGCCTGACCTATGATGATCGGACCCGAGCCGATTACCAGAACTTTTTTGATGTCGCTTCTTCTGGGCATAAACTAACCTCTCGTCTCACTTATTCCTCACATACCCTGAGTGAGACAGGAGAACCATCCCCTTGTCTCACTTTTTATTTATACCGCATAATACCTGGTCCAGTATTAACATCGCCTTTTCAACATCTATAGTATCTATGGTCAGGGGCGGAACGAAACGGAGAACATTGCCGCCTACGCAGTTGATTAAGAGGCCTTGCTCCTGGCAGGCGTTGACTATGTCCATACCACCTATGGAAAGCTCCATGCCCAGCAGCAGGCCTTTGCCCCTGATATCTTTTATGAAATCATATTTCTGAGACAGTTCGGACAGCTTGTTGTACAGGATCGCGCCGATCACATTAACGTAATTGACTATTTCACCCTCGATGATTTCTTCTAAAGTAGCCAGGGCGGCGGCGCAGGCCAGCGGGTTGCCGCCGAAAGTCGAGGCGTGGTCTCCCGGTTGGAAAACAGCCGCTTCTTCTTTGGCCAGCATAGCGCCGATTGGGAAACCGCCGCCCAGCGCCTTGGCCAGGGTAAGGATATCGGGTTCCACACCGAAATGTTCGTAGGCAAATAAGCGGCCGGTGCGGGCCAGGCCTGTCTGGACCTCGTCAAAGATCAGCAGCGCCCCATATTCCTCACAAAGCGCTTTCGCCCCTTTCAGGTAAGTGATGGAGGCTACGTTAACCCCTCCCTCACCCTGTATGGGCTCCAGCAAAACAGCGCAGGTGGCCGGTCCTACCGCTTCTTTTAAGGCTGACAAATCATTGAAGGGCACATATTTAAACCCGCCGGGCAGCGGCTCAAAACCTTTCTGGTATTTCGGCTGGCCGGTGGCGGTTATAGTCGCCAGGGTCCGCCCGTGAAAAGAATTTACCGCGGTGATTATCTCCACTTTTTCCGGGTTGTGCTTGATTTTCGCGTATTTGCGAGCCAGCTTGAGCGCCGCTTCGTTAGCCTCGGCGCCGCTGTTGCAGAAAAAGGCCTTATCCATGGCGCTGTTTTCAATAAGCATTTTGGCTAATAGCACCTGATTTTCGATGTAGTACAGGTTGGAACAGTGTAACATCTTCCTAACCTGTGCGGAGACTGCCTCGATTACGGCTAAAGGGCTGTGGCCCAGCGCATTTACCGCGATGCCGCTGACAAAGTCCAGGTACTCCCTGCCGTCGGCGTCCCACATCTGAGCGCCTTCCCCTTTAACCGGAGCCAGCGGTATCCTGCCGTAGTTGCGCATCAGATACTTGTCGCCTAATTCAATGATTTCTTTGGTATTCATATCAACCCCTCCTACCTTTGCACCATCGTTCCTATACCTTGGTCCGTGAATAGTTCCAGTAAAATGGAATGGGGGACTCTGCCGTCCAGAATATGGGTGGTGTTAACACCCCCGGCCAGGGCATCCATACAGCATTCCACCTTGGGAATCATCCCACCGTCAATTTTGCCCTGGTCAATCAGTGAAGACACCTCATTCAGGTGCAGCACCGAGATAATGGATTTCGGGTCGCCGCGGTCAGCCAGGATGCCTTCAACATCGGTCAGGATCACCAGTTTATCCGCGCCCAGGGCGGCGGCCAGCCGCCCGGCGGCATAATCGGCGTTGATGTTGTAGCTATGTCCCTCCGCTCCCACGGCCACGGGAGCTACCACCGGTATATAGCCCTCTCCGATAACAATGGACACGATCCCTGAATTCACCCTGCTGATATCACCGACAAACCCGATATCAGCCACCTCTTCCCTGCCCTCGGATGTACGCACCTTACGGTACTTTTTGACCGCCTGGAACAGGTCGCCGTCCTTGCCGGACAGGCCCACCGCCCGGCCTCCGATACGGTTGATGCGGGTGACGATCTCCTTATTGATTTTTCCCACCAGGACCATCTCGACAATTTCCATAGTTTCCGCATCGGTAACCCGCAGGCCGCCCACAAAGCGGGACTCCTTACCCACTCTTTTCAACATGTCGGTTATCTCCGGACCCCCGCCGTGCACAATCACCGGGTTCATGCCGACATACTTCATCAAAACCGCGTCCGTGAGCACCGCCTCTTTCAGTTCCGGGTTGATCATGGCGTGCCCGCCGTATTTAATCACAACTGTTTTCCCGTAAAACTTCTTAATATAAGGCAGCGCCTCGACCAGTACCGAGGCCCTCTCCAAAGCCTTCAACATCCTGTTAATCCCTCCAATTTAGTCGTCCCATTTACGTTCTATAATCGGCGTTTATTTTTACATAGTCATAGGAAAGGTCGCAGCCCCAGGCAGTTGCGGTAAACGGCCCCGACTTGAAGTCGATAATGATTTTGACCGTGCCGCCCTTGAGCGCCTCCAGCGCGAGCTCCTCGCTGAATTCCAGAGAACCACCGTCTTTGGCCACCTGAACATCCCCCAGGAATATATCTACCTTTTCCGGGTCAAAAACCGCTCCGGAATAGCCGGCGGCACAGATGACCCGGCCCCAGTTGGCGTCCAGCCCGAACATTGCCGCCTTGACCAGGCTTGAACCGGCTACCGCCTTTGCCGCCAGGCGGGCGTCCCCTTCCGTACCGGCATTGCGGACTTCCGCCACGATCAGCTTGGTAGCGCCCTCGCCATCCCTGGCTATAGCCA
>CAZJGV010000158.1:0-7264 GCA_964545615.1 uncultured Pelotomaculum sp. | reverse complement strand
CCTTCACGGGTGTTAACCCACTGGATCCTAAGTGTTGGGAACATATGTCCCCATGTAAAAGTATGTTTTTTATGTCTATGAAACCCTTAATAAATGAGGATTTTTTCTTTTTACCCTGGACACGGTAGACACAAAAGAATAAGATACCAGGCGGCGGACGTGACTATTTTGTGACTATTAATCGGCTTTACCTCTATGCCGTCGAACCCTTACATTAACCCCGCAGGTAGTGCTGCAATAAGCTGCTTTAGGGGATTTAGCAATAAATACTTTGTTGCAGTTTAAGCAGTGCCTTACTAATTGTTTTTTAGCTGTAATATCGTTAAGCCACATAATCCATAAGGCGTCATATAGAGACTGGAATTTCCAACCTAACTGCCATGCTCCATCATACTGCAAGCCTAAACCTATTGGCCACACGCCAAGTCCACGAAATCTATCAGCCCAGGTCCAGCCATTAACCCATTCATCCTCCGGTAGCACTTCGCTATTCTGAAACCCTTCCCAATCTTTCACATGAGATAAAAACTCTGATGCTAGCGCGTACGTTTGGACAACTGGTTCCGCGTACTCTTTCCAAAAATCTTGCCTTGATGCCCCAACTTTAGGATAAGGTTGCTTTGAACGTGGGAAAAAGATTTTTGCATATTCATTGTAACTCATATCACTTTCATGTCCAGCAAAGAGGTAATAATACTGAATAGGCTTAACCCTTGTTTCTGCCTCAGTAAAGCTATAAGCAGCCTTCCAGAATAACCCCAGTAATCCATAACGGTTTACAAACCTGATGATCGCTTTACCGTTTTGATAGTCAATATTTCTTGATATTTCTATTCTTTGATCCCCTGTTTGCCCATCTTTGGTTTCAGGGCTGTTGCTTTTTAATTCTTTTGCCATTTCAATAAAAGCTCTTAGTATTTCAGGAAAGCAATCAAATGGCCGATAATACTCCATTTCAGCCTCTTTGTTAGGGATTACACAAATACCTCCAGCGCCTTCGGTTAATTCATATCTATTAAATCTTATCCATTTAGGCGCTATGGAGAAAAGACCAGGTAAGATTCTGTTTTCTTCCATACATACCCCACTCCTTAATAGTAACGGATTAACAATTGTAACGCGTTGCAACGGTTACTTTGTCACTAAGAATACATTACCATAAAAGAAAAAAAAGAACAATGAATATGAAAAACACAAGGGGGAATAAAAAAATGGATAAGTGGCAAGAAAGAACGACCCTGAGCGTTCCAGAAGCAGCGAAGGTCCTGGGAGTCTCCCGTTCACTGGCCTTTAGGATGGTGGAGCGGGGAGAACTGCCGGCGCTAAGGCTGGGACAAAAAAGGTTAGTGGTCCCTACAGTGGCGATCGTGCGGATGCTGGAGCAAGCAGCCGGGCAATAAAACAAAAGGCCCCGGCTGGTGGACCGGGACGGAGTGAGGTGTAAGGCTATTTTGCTTGACACAAGCATATCACGCAGGAGATTTTTTTTCAATAATAGACGGCTGTATGATTGGCCGGATCCGCTTAAAAGTGATTGCCAGTATGAGAAGTTTACCGGGGCTGATATTGACCAAATGACCGAGCTGGAAGTCTGGCAGGAAAGAAAGAGAATTGAATTTCTGCTTGCTTTTTCTGACGAGCGGGAAATCTTACACATTGATTTTAGCTGCAGACCTGGCGCGGTGATCACGCGGCAAGACTGGCTGTTGAAACGACTGGGGAAACTACGGAGGCTGCGCCCACAATGAGCGATAGGAAACTATTGGAGGCTGCCGGTATAGTCTCCACAAAACCACAGCAGCAGCGTAAGCCTTCACAGCAGCCAGGAGAGCAGGAGCCCAGGCGCCTGAGATATGTTAGGATGTCAGCTGTTGACCCGGAAGATGTTTTCTGGCTTTGGGAACCTTACATTCCTGCCGGTAAAATAACACTTCTGGAGGGGGATCCTGGCTGCGGTAAGACCTGGGTAGCCCTGGCGATCGCTTCAGCAGTTTCCACCGGCGCAGCCTTCCCGGATCCAGAGAATGGCCGCTGCGTTTACCGGCGGGCGCCGGCAAATGTAATATATCTTTCGGCTGAAGACGGCCCTGCGGATACCTTGCGGCCCCGGCTGGATACGGTTAAGGCTGATGTAAGCCGGGTTTATGTTGTTACTGGCACACAGGATGAAAACGGAGAGAACACTTTTTCATTTGAGGATCTGGCCCTGCTGGATGGCCTGGCCGACAACCTAAGGCCTGCCCTGGTGGTAGTGGACCCGCTCCAGGCTTACCTGGGCGCTTCAGTGGACATGCACCGCGCCAACGAGACAAGACCGGTCCTGGCACGACTTGCAGCCCTGGCAGAGCGCCATAAATGCGCGGTGTTATGTATCAGGCATTTAAGCAAAGCCAGCACTACAAAAAGCATTTACAGGGGCATGGGAAGTATAGACTTCACAGCTGCAGCCAGGAGCGTTCTCCTGGCCGGCACGGACCCACAGGACCCCACTTCAAGGGCGGTAGTACATATCAAGTCCAGCCTGGCGGAAGCGGGACAAGCTCAGGGATATGAGCTACAGAACGGCTTTTACTGGACGGGTATTTCAGAGCTAACAGCTGCTGCTATTCTCGGGAGTGAAGCGGTTAAGAACGAAAGGAATGTTCTTGACGAAGTGACCGACTGGTTAGAATCCGTTCTAATGAAAGGACCACAGGAGAAAAAGTACATTGAGGAAATGGCTGCCGGCGGCGGGATAAAGGCAAGGACACTAAGGCGCGCCTTTGAAAAACTGCAGGTAATATCATACAAAAAACCGGGTGAAAAGAACGGTCCATATATATGGGAATTACCAGGGGATAATTACCAGAATGGGGTTGACCAGGTTGGCCAAGCCGTAGAATTCCCCTAAGGGCATAAGTTGGTCAACCCGTCAACCCGTGATTATCCCAGTAATGGCGCGGTTTTCACGGTTTGACCAAGAAAAAACGATGGTCAACCCGTGGAGGCCAACGGGGACAAGCCTTACAAGGATTTTTACGGGTTGGCCAAAACATGCCCTAAGGGTAAAACCGAGAAAATAGAAGTTGGTCAACCCGTAAAAGGCAATACAGGTTATTCCATAACTGGTAACTCAATTACCAAGGAATTATTTCACGTGAAATAATTGCGGGGGTGATGAAAGATGAATGGGACACTTCTTTAGATAACACGGTTAGAGAATGTAATAAAAATATCTGGAGGTAAAAAGATGAGTATTCTCAAAATTGGTGATTTAATTGCGATCCGTAGGTCAAAGGCTGCAGAGTTAAAGAACTCTATCCAGAAGTGGCAGCAAGATAAAATGTATTCCGATGAACACAAAAAGGGGAAGATCGATTCTCTAAAGTCTGAGTTGGCCACTACAAACCGGGAATACACTGAACAGATTAACCAGGCAATCCAGGAAGCCAGGAAAGCAGCCCTGCAAAAATATCATGCCGAGCCCAAGCGGGAACTGGCAGAAGAAGTCCGCCTTCTCCGACAAACCATTCTAAACAATGAAATGGCCGGCGAACTAACAGAGAAATACCGGGCGGCCACACTTACCGGCAGAGATGAACTATTCCATCATGCTTCAGAGGCTGTGGAGTTGGACACGCCCCAGGCAGAGGCATATATTAAAGTCCTAAATAAACTGCACCCTGGCCAGGCGGTGACAAAAGAATTAACCCAGAGGTTTCAGGATAACCGAATCACCCCCGATCAGAAAAAGGCTAAGGCTGAGCTGGATGCCATTGCCGAAAAAGCCAGTGAGTTTGAAATAGAGGTAAGTACAGAGCTGTATAACGGGGGCGGGTTAAGCCCTGGCGAATCCATCAGCCTGAAGAACAGGATATATGAATTAGGTGGCCGGGTTTAACCCCGGCCCCTTCGGGTGAGGTGAAGATATTTGCTTAATGGCTTAGTTCTGATTTGTGCTACCTGCGGTAATACTGACCTTGATTTTAGCTATATTGACTACATACCTGACGCACCAGGTAACGGCGGAGTGTATTACCTATACTGCCCAAAATGTGAGAACATGGGCAAAGTAACCGGCTTTACTACCGGCCCGATCCGGCTGCGGGCTGAGAAGGTCCTGGAGATAAGGGGCAAAATGGTGAAGCCTCCCAGGGTAACAGAAATAGGGGTAAAAACAACAGATACAGGGGCGAATCCTGATAGCAATAGCGAGCAAAAAAGGGTAATAACGAACAGAAAGATCGGCCTGAATGATTATTATTAGCAAAAGAGTTTTATAGCTTATAACTATAGAAAGCCAGCAGCGGAAGGGCATACAGGGTTATGGCCTGGCTGACTGGCTACTTTATAAAGAGTATAGCTATTTTGCAATTAAGCCCATGAAGGGGGTTAATTGTGAGGGAAGCAAAATTAATCTGCCCGGCATGTGGGGAAGAAATGACCCTCCAGGAACTTGACTTTTATCTGTGCGGTAATTGTGCCGGGGAATACTGGCCTAACGATGACCCTATGTATGGCCTGGCTGAAGCCATGCGGGAGGATATGAACCGGGGAGCCCGGAGCAAGGGCAGGGGAAGCCGTAGCAAGAGAACAAAGAAAAAGGCAGGCCCTCTTTCAATAGAGCGGTACAGGCTATATTAACGGTTAATAAGAAACCGCCTTCGGGGGGGCGGCTAAACTGGCTGTACGTCTTTTACATCCTCTTCGTAAATCTCCATCAGGGTTCCCTTTGGGTAGAAATCTGTAGCTTCAATCGAACGTACCATATAGGATTCATATTCTTCTTCAAGAAATTGAAGTGGCTCACAGAGCAAGGTACTGCCATTGGTGAATATGATCCGTACTGCCTTATCGCGATATTTTTCCAGTTTTTCAAGCATTGGTATCATTAGAAGAATCACCCACTTTAAGAATTCTATTTAATTCTGTTTCGGAGATACGCCAAACATCACCTAGTTTAACTGCGTTCAGCTTATTTTCTCTGATCCATTTATATAGAGTCCTGACATTCAATTTGAGCTTATCGGCTACCTCTTGAGGTGTATAATAATTTTCCATGATCCAACTCCTTTCTTTTCAATATGTTACCATAAACAACACTAGGATTCAATAGAAATACTTGACGAGTTTTATTGATGCGTTTATACTAGAATTACACAGGTTGCACATAATTACATCATATTACACTTATAGGAGGCGGTAAAATGAAAAAAGCAGGAAGGTCCACCGGCAAGTGAAGTCCTTCCTGCACTCAGCAGTTGCCCGGAGGCAAACCACTTCGTTTATTATAACCTCCGCGGTGGCAAAAAAACAAATACATGGAGGTGTCTCACATGAAAACAAAAGCCAAGTTATCCCTTGTGGTTGACAACACTAAAGAGCAGCCAGGCCCGGAGCGGCCGGGTGGAGCTGCGGCGATCAGCCCCATCACCATGACCCAGGCTGTAGGTCAGCTTACAGAACCCATTTCCGAGGATTATATTTTTAACAAACTTGCCAGGTTACAGGAAACGATTAAGTGCGCTAATTTATCCGATGAAATGAGGTATGGTTTATCAAGCGTTATTGAAGCTGCGTTTATCTTGTTTAAGCGGGGAAAGCCTGGATACCACCAGCCGTCTGGCCAATACTTTTCCAGACGTATAGCAATAAATTAGGCGGGGTGAAGCCATGAAAGATATAATAATTACTCCTGACCTGCCTGTTGACTTTATGGAACTTGAAGACGTTGTTCTTGTTAACGCTGGATATTTCATTAGTTGGGTTAATAGTTAAACAGAATTATTTCACGTGAAATAATTGGAGGTGGCAAGCATGCGCGGCAGGATAGTAAAGAACGAAGGCAAGCGGGGTATAAGCTATACCGTGATCGTCGACGTTGGTGACGACCCGGTAACAGGGGACCGGAAGCAAAAGAAGAAAACCTTTAAAGGCAAAAAAGAGGCTGAACAGTGGCTTGCTGAAACCATAGCAGAAGTTAATAAGGGGACCTATAGCGAGCCGGCCAAAGTGACAGTGAGGGAGTGGCTTACTGACTGGCTGAAATCATACGGCAAACAGAACCTGGCGCCTACAACCTACCAGGGCTATAAAACCATAATCGAAAAACACCTCATCCCGGAGCTGGGCGCGATCTCTCTGAGGGACCTAAAGCCGAAACACATTAGGGACTATTATGACAAGGCCCTGGAGGGCGGCCGGAAAGACGGTAAGGTGAAGGCCCTGGGAGCTGGTTTAAGCCCTACCACAGTAAGCCAACACCACAGGGTATTAAGGGAGGCCCTGCAGCATGCCCTTGAGCTGGAGATGATAGCCCGGAATCCTGCTGCAGCTGTAAAGCCTCCAAGAAAGGTAAAGCATGAAATAAACTTCCTGCCGGCGGAGGATGCCAATAAGATAATCGACCTGTTTAAAGACAGCTATATGTATATGCCGGTGTTCCTGGCCGTAACGACCGGAGCCCGGCGTGCTGAAATACTGGGGCTGTCCTGGAGTGATGTTGACCTTGTAAAGGGAGTTATCAATATAAGGCGCGGCTTATACACTACAAAGGAGCAGGGACTATTCTTTAAGGAACCCAAAAATAAAACCAGTCAACGCGCGGTAGCTATTTCCCCCCAGGTTGTTAAGGCACTAAAGGCCCATAAGACGGAACAGAAAAAGAATAAAGTGGCCTTTGGTGAAGGCTACAATGAGAAAGACCTAGTTTGTTGCCTGCAGAACGGAAGCCTTATAAACCCGTCTACAGTGACCAAGGGGTTTCAGGAAGTGACTAAAGATGCGGGGTACAAGGTGACATTCCACCAATTGAGGCATGCGCATGCAAGTTTTTTACTAAAGCAAGGCGTTCACCCTAAGGTTGTATCTGAGCGGCTAGGGCATTCAAACATTGCTATGACAATGGACCTTTATAGTCATATAGCCCCAACGATGCAGCAGGAAGCTGCCGACAGACTAGAAGCTATTCTCTTTAAAAAATAGCCTTCCAAAAACTGTATGTGACTATTTTGTGACTAAAAAAGAAAAACAGGCAAAATAAAAAAGCTCTCCGATCCCCGGAGGGCTTATCTTTACTGGTGCGGGCGAAAGGACTTGAACCTTCACGGGTGTTAACCCACTGGATCCTAAGTCCAGCGCGTCTGCCGTTCCGCCACGCCCGCTTTTTAAAAGAGGTTGGAACCGTATAGACTGCTCCAACCCTAAAACTGGTGAGCCATGGTGGGCTCGAACCACCGACACCCTGATTAAAAGTCAGGTGCTCTACCGACTGAGCTAATGGCCC
>CAZJGV010000157.1:0-7295 GCA_964545615.1 uncultured Pelotomaculum sp. | reverse complement strand
CACTCTCGCCCGTTTTGGCCTGGATGTTGTGTTTTCCACTCGTGGAGTTGTTTTAGCCCAGTGGTTTATAGCCACTCCTTTCGCCATTAAAACTTTTCAACATGCTTTTAACTCGATTGATCCCCGCCTGGAAAATGTGGCCCGGACGCTTGGTTATTCTCCAGCGGGTGTATTCTTGCGGGTGACCATGCCGCTGGCCAAAGGAGGCATTTGGGGCGGCCTAACCATGGCCTGGGCCAGGGCGCTTGGCGAATTCGGGGCGACCGCCATGCTGGCCGGCATAACCCGGATGAAGACGGAAACACTGTCTGTAGCCATTTTTTTGAATATGTCCATAGGCGACATCCAGTTCGCCATGGCCACCGCAGTTATAATGCTCATAGTGGCGCTGATCCTGATGAGTGTCTTTAAAGTCTTTACCGGAACAGGAGTGAGATTATGAGCCGGAATCTGCTGGAGGTTGACAAACTGACCGTCAATGTCGGTAGGTTTTCTCTTAAAAATATTGAATTTTCAATGGGGCCGGATGACTATGTAATCATTTTAGGTCCCACTGGTTGCGGCAAGACTGTTACTCTTGAGGCCATTGCAGGGCTGCGGGCGCCAAACAGCGGAGCTGTATTCCTGAACAACAGGGAAATAACCCACCTGCCGCCTGAGTGCAGAACCCTCGGTTTTGCTTATCAGGACAGCTTGTTATACCCGTTCCTGTCAGTCCAGGACAATATTTTATTTGGCGCCAGGGCGCGGCGGACGGCCGGAGCGCCTGAAATAAAACGGCGGCTGGAACACCTGGCTGAAGCAATGAATATTGCGCATCTGCTCGACCGTTACCCACGATTTTTAAGCGGGGGCGAAAGACAGCGGGTTTCCCTGGCCAGGGCTATCCTGACCCGGCCACCTCTGCTGCTGCTGGATGAGCCGCTTTCCTCGCTTGACCAGCAGACCCGTTATGCCATGCAGGAACTACTGAGGGAGATACACTATGCGGAAGGCATTGGGATTATTCACGTGACGCATGATTTTTCTGAAGCATTGCAGTTGGGCAGCCACGTGATCGTGATGCATAATGGGCAGATTGAGCAGGTTGGAAGGCCGCAGGATATCTTCTTTCACCCGGCTACTGAATTTGCGGCAAAATTTTTACGCGGGGAAAATTTAATTCAGGGCAAGGTTCTTAAGCAGGGTGGAAAACTGTGGTTTGCCTATAGCGGTGGAGATGCTTATCTGGGACCATTGCCGGAATGTTGCCTGCCGGAAGGTTCAAGTGCGTCCGGCAAGGCTCAAACTCTGTTTATAAGGTCCGGCAGTATTCGTCTGAGCCGTTACAGTGATGCCCCTGCCGCAATTAATTGCTGGACCGCGCTCTTTAATAACGCTGTAATTAATTCAACACACGTTGATGTTTTCTGCAACGGGAATGGCTGCTGGCAGGCCAGTCTGTCTTTGACCGAATGGCAGGAACTTGAATTGAGCAGGGGCGAACGGGTAAGATTGTCTGTTGGTCCGGAACATCTTCATGTTATTCCCCAATAAACAGGCCTGTTAGATATGCGGGGGAATTAAGTAAAATTAAACGAGGAGGCTTTAGTCATGACAGAAAAGAACGATTATTTTTTCAGTCGCCTGCAAAAGGAATTTGCCATGCTGGTTGATGGATGCCAGCTCAAACAGGCGGAAGTTAAAGTTACGGCAAAACCCTTAAGCCCGGAAGACGCTATCGGCTCCACCAGGCGTAAAGACTATGTGCTGCTAAAAGGTAAAGAACGTCTGTTGCAAGCAGAGGTGATGGGTTGCAGAGGGCAGGCTTTTACCGGCTCGCTGGGTGATTTTTCTGGGACACTGGAAGATGTGTTGGCGCTGCCGCTGACAGATGATTTTCAGCGGGCTGTTTACACGGCCACCCTTAACGCGGTAGCCTGTCATACCGGGAAAGTGGTAAATACAATTCACTGCCGCAATGAAGGACCGGAACTTTGCGCGCGTCAGACAGTTGATTTCTTTCAAAAAAAATATGGAAAGCCCAGGATTCTGATGATCGGCTATCAGCCGGCTCTGGCGGAAGCCTTGCACCAGGCTTTTCCTTTAATTGTTCTGGACCTAGATCCGGCCAATATAGGCCAAAGTAAAAATGGAGTAGTGATAAAAGACGGCTCTATAGGCCTGGCTGAATATGTCGCGGACAGCGATGTTATCTTTGCCACCGGCAGCACCATCTGCAACAGTACTATTGACGCACTGGAACAGAGCGGCAAGCCGCTTGTCTTTTTCGGAACAACCGGCTCAGGCGCTGCGGCTTTGCTTGGCTTATCTAGATTTTGTCCTGAATCTGAAGGTGGAGGAAAGTATTAGTAAAGGTTTAAACCTCTTACTCAGACACCCATGCAATTGATGCGGCACCGCGAAGGATGAAAATCCGAGGTCTGTTCCGGTTCCCTAGCGGTGTGTTCTCTTTCCCCTTTCGCATTAATTCCCACCTGCATCAGCCAGGATCATTATTTTATTTTTTTTTAATCATAACGAAGTATTCTTTAATTCTCCGAGTCCGCGGGCCTAAGATGACAGCATTATGGCTCCTGCATAACTCTATATAACACCCGCATGATGATTGCCGGAGGGTTGGGTTTGGAACTCGACCAACTGCGCCTTATTCAGAAGCCCATGGGAAGTGATTTCGGCTATAAATTGAGTCCGACCCTCGAAGCGCTGTGCGCGGTGGCGACCATGGCCACCGGTCGGCCGGCCTACCTCGAATATGATTATTATCAGTTAATCACCTACACCGGTAAACGGGCGCCGGTGCATTCAAAAGTAAAAATGGCCGCGGACAAAGATGGAAAATTGTTGTTAAAGGGAAAATACTGGAAGTGGAAATGACTTTAGAGGATAAATAGGATCAGCGTGAGCTTTTTCTAAGATAGCAGCTCTTTCCATTGATATGAAGTTTAAAAATACAGGAGACATTTTAATTAACAGCCATGGGAATCAGTCAGTATTTTATAGTTAAAAACCTGCTAAAACTTTGCCCCAAATGATGAGTGCAAAGTTTTTTAGTTTAAACACAAGTAAATTGTTTTATAGTATTATAAGTCAATTTGATTAATTCAAGGCAGGAATACTATTATTTTCGGCTAACCTAACTAATTATGCTTTCATTATGCTGCTCTTCGAGCCGCGCGACCTAAAGCTGTAAAGCTACGGTTCGCGGCCGGCAGGGTGCGTTGGGAAACCGGCGTGCCTTCCATTGCGAAAAGGAGAGTTGGATCTGGCTTCCCACGCCGGGCCGGCTGAGTTTTTCGCAGCTTGCCCGGTAATTGTTTTCAAGGGGGTGGTGTCAGCCGATCTGAAGCTTCCTTAATATATTTGGTTTTGGAGGAATTATCTTGAAGCAGAGTTTTGAATTGTTATGGCAGCAGTGATAGTTTCCACCGGCGCTTTTTGGAGCGGCGGGGTGCGCCAAACAGGAAGGCCAGCCCCCTGTTGCCGTGTCTAACGACAACCAGATCTTGCTGGCCAGCCCCTTTGGCCTGGTTGATGCCGGCATCGTGTCAGTTCTAGAAGAAAGTTTTGGAAAAAGACAGGAATTAAAACCAGGTATGTGAGCGCCGGTATCGGGGCAGTACTGAAAATTGCTGAGAGCGGCAATTTTGATCTGGTTATGATACATGCCAAAGCACTGGAAGAAAAGTTCGTCGCGGCTGGTTTTGGTACCCAAAAGAATAGACCTGATGTACAACGATTTTGTTATCATCGGGCCAGAATCAGACCCGGCGCAAATCAAAGGTTTAAAGACGTCTGCGGAAGCTTTGAAGAAAATCATGAAAAGCAAGTCTTTGTTTATCACCCGGGGTGACAATTCAGGGACGAACGTGGCGGAAATGGAACCAGGGCTTTTCTACCCCAATTCAGCTGAATGGAAGACTCTCCCGAAATAAGAAAACATTGTAAAACAAGAGGAGGACTTTAGATGAAGGTAAAAAGATTTGCTCTGCCAGTGGTAATTGCGTTATTGGTTTTGATGCTTGGCATCATCCAGGGTTGCGGTAAGCAGCAGGCGCCGTCTCAACAAGCAAGTCAGCCGCAGGTCAAGGATCTGATCCTAGCCACAACCACCAGCACCCAGGACAGCGGGCTGCTCGATGTGCTGAAACCGATGTTTGAGCAGAAAACCGGTTATAATCTTAAAATCATCTCAGTCGGCAGCGGCGCGGCTCTGGAAATGGGTAATAAGGGCGAAGCCGACGTGCTGCTCGTCCACTCACCAGCGGCTGAAAAAGCGCTGGTTGACAGTGGTGTGGGTATAAACTACCAACTGGTGATGCACAACGATTTTATCATTGTCGGACCGGCGGGTGATCCTGCCGCTATTAAGGGCAGTACTTCCGTTGATGCTTTTAAAAAGATTGCGGATAAAAAAGCCATCTTTGTGTCCCGCGGTGACAATTCCGGCACTCACACCAAGGAATTATCCGTCTGGAAAGCGGCAGGTATAACACCTGAGGGTTCCTGGTACCAGCAGAGCGGCACAGGGATGGGCGCCACCTTGAACATAGCCAATGAAAAGGCAGGCTATACCTTGTCCGACAGGGCGACTTACCTGGCCCAGAAGGCTAATTTCAAGCTGGAAATCCTGAGTGAAGGCGATAAAGCCCTGCTGAACGTTTATCACGTCATGCAGGTAAACCCGGAAAAATTCAGCAAAGTAAACAAAGATGGGGCTAAAGCTTTTGTTGACTTTATGATCAACCCGGACACTCAAAAAACTATCGGAGAATTCGGCAAGGATAAGTTCGGCGCACCGCTTTTCACCCCGGACGCCGGTAAAAATGAAGCCGACCTCGGCAAGTAAAGTAATAAAAAGTGATCTCTTGCATGTTTAAAAAATATATTGCGAAGTTGTCAGGCGGGATTTTTCTCCCGCTTATTTTTTTACCTGGAGAATAACGTACTGCTGTAATGCGTTTTAAATGGATTTATACTAAATAAATATGACAGTTATTCTCTAATCAAATAGAAATTAGTATTTTGACGCAGGAATTTTGGCGTATTTGTGGTATTTCTCTTGTATACAGGCAAAGTACCGCATGTCGCACCATCTTTTACTGAGGAGGTATAAATGTCGAATCTGGTATCCCGCCTTGAAGGACTGCGTCTGAAAAGTAAACACAACCTGGCCAGGGCGGCTTATGAACAGATAAAGGAAGCCATAATTTACGCCAAGTTCAAGCCCGGTGACAGCCTGAGCGAAAATATGCTTGCCCGTGTGCTCGGAATGAGCAGGACTCCCGTGCGTGAAGCTTTAAAGGAGTTGGCCAGGGAGGATTTGGTCGAAATTTTGCCGGGACGGGGTGTATTTGTCAAAGATATTTCTCTAAAAGAACTAAAAGACATATACGAGATGCGCGCGGTGCTCGAGTGCCTAGCGGTAAAGACAGCGATAGCAAATATTAGTGATGATGAAATCGCTGGGATGAAAAAGTCCTGGGTGTCTATTCTTGAACGCCAGGGAAAAGTTGCCTGGGAACAAATCAGTAATCTGGATAACATGTTCCACAGGATGATTATCGATAAAAGTGACAATGTGTCTCTGCGTGAAATCATGGGTTTGGTGAACCAGAAGATTCTGCGCTATCAATTCCTCTCGGCCCAGGCGCGGGGGGCTGTGGAGGATACTGTCAGGCAGCACCTTGACATTATTGAATTGATCGAGGCCAGAGATGCTGAGAAGCTCGTCCCGTTACTGGCGCTGCATATTGAGGAATCGGCCAGAAACGTTATTTTAAAGGAGATTAATGAGCATTTGTCATAGCCGGCGCTTACTTATTGTTATATTATAGGCTAATTGGTTTTATAAACTGGTGCACGACGGGGATTATATCGATATAGACGCCGATCAAGGCAGAATTATCATAGAGGCAAATCCAAAATCTAAGGCGGATCAGAATATATGATTATCTTAAAAGAAGCAATCGGGACAACATATAAAAATTCGGCCCAGGTAAAGGAAACTGTAGCGGATATTATCGAGGCGGTCCGGTGCGAAGGTGACCAGGCTGTGCTGGATCTGACCCTGCGCCACGATGGTGTGTCTGTCAGCGGACTAAGAGTGCCGGCTGACTTAATGAAGCAGGCGTATGGGCAGGTGCCAGGGGAGACTGTTGATTTTTTACGCCTGGCTGCGGCCAGGATCAGGGCTTTTGCGGAGCAGCAGCTTAAATGCCTGCAGCCTCTGGAATATGAGAGTTCCCCGGGAGTGGTGCTCGGCCACAGGCTGATTCCCATCTCCTCTTGCGGGGCGTACATTCCCGGCGGCAGGTACCCGCTGCCTTCTTCAGCGCTGATGTCCATTATCCCGGCCAAGGTGGCCGGAGTTAAAAGAGTGGCGGCCTGTTCACCGCCGGCCAAGAATTTTTCCGGCATCCATCCCGCCGTGCTTGTGGCCATGGATATCGCGGGTGCTGATGAAGTCTACTGTATGGGCGGCGCCCAGGCCGTGGCCGCCTATGCCTACGGCATCACTGCAGTACGGCGGGTTGACCTGATTGTCGGTCCGGGCAATGTGTACGTAACGGAGGCCAAAAGGCAGGTTAGCGGCGATGTCGGCATCGACATCCTGGCCGGACCCAGCGAGGTGCTTATTATAGCGGATGAGGACGCTTCGCCGGAAGTCGTGGCCTGTGACCTGCTGGCCCAGTGTGAGCACGATGCCACCGCGCGGGGGATTCTGGTGACGACCAGCCTTGCTCTGGCGGAAAAAGTGCAGGAGACGGTTATCGCCGCAAGCAAAACTCTGGGAACCGGCGAGGCGGCCTTAAAGGCGTGGGAGGAAAACGGCCAGGTAATTCTGGTGGAAAGTCTGGATGAGGCAGCCCTGGTTGCAGATAATTTTGCTCCGGAACACCTGGAACTTCAGACGCGGAAAAACGACGAACTGGCCGGTAAGCTGCACAACTACGGTTCCCTGTTTATTGGCGCCAGCGCCCCGGTAGCGTTTGGTGATTATATCTCCGGTACGAATCACATCCTGCCGACCATGAGCTGTTCCCGCTTTGCCAGCGGTGTGTGGGCCGGTATGTTTGTGAAAGTGGCTTCTTACCAGAAGATAACCAAAGAAGGCGCGGCCGGTCTGGCCGCAGCCTGCTCGCACCTGGCCGGCTTGGAAGGTCTGATGGCGCACCAGCGCTCAGCCGACCTGCGCAGGGGTTAACCAATATTGTCAAGTCCGGAAAAGGGGGCGGGGAGGTGACCGCTTTGGAAACGGATACTACAGAAAATAGCCGGTTGGCTGGCACTGC
>CAZJGV010000156.1:0-7465 GCA_964545615.1 uncultured Pelotomaculum sp. | reverse complement strand
TGCAGTGAAATGTGGGAAATGAGAAATCCCAAATATGAGGGGTTATTATGGTTCGGAGAAAAACAAGACCGATTTTTATCGGAAAAGTTCAGGTAGGCGGTGGCGCGCCTGTAAGCGTACAGTCTATGACCAAGACCGACACCAGGGATGCTGTGGCGACAATAGAGCAGATTAAACAACTGGCGCTGGACGACTGCGAAATAATCCGGGTTGCTGTGCCCGACCGGGAAGCCGCGGCGGCACTGCCCGCAATCCTTAAGGAAGCAAGCATCCCACTGGTAGCCGACATTCACTTTGACCATCTTTTAGCCCTGGAGGCGATTAAGGCTGGAGTGGCCGGTTTAAGGATTAACCCAGGCAATATCGGCAGCAGGCATAAAGTGGAAGTAGTAGTAAAGGCGGCTTCGGAGAAGGGTATCCCCCTCCGCATCGGAGTTAATGCAGGATCTCTGGAAAAAGAGCTTGTTGTAAGGTATGGGGGGATCACGGCCGAAGCTATGGCCGAAAGCGCCCTGCGACATGTCGCTATCCTGGAGAAATTAAACTTCTATAATATAAAAATATCTTTAAAGTCGTCTAATGTGCCATTAATGCTTGATGCATACCGTCTTTTGGCCGCTCAGGTCGATTACCCGTTTCATATTGGTGTAACCGAGGCCGGCACACTGCGTTCCGGCACAGTCAAATCAGCTGTGGGAATAGGTATATTGTTAAATGAAGGAATCGGTGACACTATTCGTGTTTCTCTTACCGGAAACCCTGAGCATGAGGTAAGGGTGGGCTATGAAATATTAAAATCGCTGGGACTGCGCAGAAGAGGCGTTGAGCTTATATCTTGCCCCACCTGCGGACGCACCCGGATCGATTTGATCCGGATTGCCGGTGAAGTGGAGGAGAGGCTGCAGGGGTTGGACAGGCCGCTCAAGGTGGCGGTTATGGGCTGTGTGGTGAACGGGCCGGGCGAAGCGCGGGAAGCGGATGTGGGCATCGCCGGCGGCAAGGGGACAGGGCTTATCTTTCGTAAAGGTGTGATCGTCCGCAGAGTTCCGGAGGACAGACTGGTGGACGAGCTTTTAAAAGAGATCGAAACACTATAAAGGAAAATTCATTAACAAGAGTCTTACAAGGCTACCTTAAAGATGTTACTGAGTAAAAGAATAATCATATAAAAGAATAGTAATCAGGAGGACTTACATGCGAGCGATATCGTTACTGGCGCCAACATTGAGAGAGGCTCCCGCAGAGGCGGAGGTAGTGAGCCACCAGCTGTTGGTGCGGGCTGGTTTCATTAGGAGAGTTGCGGCCGGAGTCTATAATTATTTGCCTCTAACCATACGTGTACTTAAGAAAATAGAACAAATAATCCGGGAGGAAATGGATGCCGCGGGTGGACAGGAACTGCTGATGCCGATTATTCAGCCGGCGGAACTCTGGCAGGATTCTGGCCGCTGGAATGTATACGGTCCGGAACTATTCCGGCTTAAAGACAGGCACGACCGGGACTTCGCTTTAGGCCCGACACATGAAGAGATTATCACCAGCCTGGTTAAAGGGGAAGTCAATTCTTACAAGCAGCTTCCGCTGTTGTTGTATCAGATTCAGAACAAATACCGGGATGAGAGGCGTCCCCGCTTTGGTCTGTTGCGGGGCAGGGAGTTTATTATGAAAGACCTTTATTCTTTTGACCGGGATCAAAAAGGTCTGGATGAAAGTTATATGAAAATGTACCATGCTTACACCAAGATTTTTGAGCGTTGCGGTCTGAGTTTCAGGCCGGTGGAAGCGGACTCGGGCGCCATAGGGGGCAGCGATACACACGAGTTTATGGTCCTGGCGGATTCCGGTGAAGCCGCGGTTCTTTTTTGTGAGAATAAGGTCTGCGATTATGCTTCAAACGTAGAAAAAGCGGGCCAAGTGTTTAAAGAAGAAAAAGGAAAAGAGGAATTGAAAAACCTTTCCGAAAATCATACTCCCAATATACGTACTGTTGATCAGGTATGCGCATTTCTTAAGGTTCCCCCTCAAAAAATCATAAAGACAATGCTTTACGAAAATGAGCAGGGTGTTATTGCAGCCCTGGTCAGAGGAGACAGGGAAGTCAACGAAATAAAGCTTTTAAACGCGCTGGGGTGCCTGCGCCTTGATTTTGCCGGTGAAAACACCGTGAAAAAAATAACCGGCGCCGCAGTTGGCTTTGCCGGCCCGGTTGGCTTAAAGGGAGTAAAGATCGCGGCTGACCTGGAAGTGGCGGCTATGGTAAACGCAGTCGCAGGCGCCAACAAGGATGACGCTCATTACCTTAACGTTAATCCGGGACGCGATTTTGCCATAGATCTCTTAACCGATATTAGAATGGTGCAGGCAGGCGAGCCCTGTCCCAGTTGTGGTTGTGTACTCAAGGAGGCCAGGGGTATTGAGGTCGGCCAGGTTTTCAAGCTCGGTGACAAGTACAGCAAAGTATTAGGCGCCACCTATTCAGATGAAAATGGCCAGTCCAAAACCATCATTATGGGATGTTATGGGATCGGTGTATCCAGAACGATGGCAGCCGCTGTAGAACAAAACCACGATCAGGACGGAATCATCTGGCCAGCTTCAATAGCGCCTTTCCAGACAGTGATAATACCTGTTAACAGCAGGGATAACAGCCAGGTGGAACTGGCGGAGGATATTTACAGACGTCTGTCGTCCGGGGGAGTTGATACTGTTCTTGATGACCGGGCCGAGCGAGCTGGAGTCAAATTTAAAGACGCGGATCTGATCGGGTACCCGCTGCGCATAACCATCGGCTCAAAAGCCGTGGCCGAAAAGCAGGTTGAGGTGAGGGTGCGCAGGACAGGAGAAATGACTGTGGTTCCCCTTGATAAAATTGAATTTGTGGTGCGGGAGTTGTTAAAAAAACTATAGAATCACCTTATTATCACTGCCGTAACTATCTGGAAGAGGGTATCTAAAATAGGTAAGCTTAACAGGGTGCTTATTTTATCCGTTACTGTTGGCGCCGGTCATATGCGCACCGCCGAGGCGTTAAAAAAGGCAATGTTGTCTCTAAGCCCCGGGGCGGAAGTGATCATCCTTGACACTTTTCGCTATGCCAGTCCGTTACTTGAAAAAGTAGTTCTGGGAACTTATATGGAAATGCTTAAAATGTCTCCGGTTTTATATGGATATTTATACCGCCAGGCTGAGCATGGACAGCCTTTGTCAGGTCGGGGCAAAGTTGAATTTAACCGGATTTTAAACATGTTAGCCGCTCCCAGGCTGGTGAAATACATAAATGACTTTAAACCTGAGATCATCGTATGCACTCACCCTTTCCCCCTCGGAATTGCCTCCTACTTAAAAAAGAGGGGTACTTTTAAAGGTCCTGTTTTTGCTGTGATAACCGATTATACTATACACTCCTTCTGGATTTTCCCGGAAGTGGATTATTATATTGTTGGTGCTGAAAAGCTGGTGGACCAGTGCGTGGATTATGGCATCACTCCGGAACAGGTGTGCCCAACTGGTATTCCAATCAACCCGGATTTCGGTATCAGATGCGATAAAAACAGGTTGAAAGAACAAATTGGACTTGAGCCGGAAATGCCAACTATATTGCTTATGGGCGGCGGACTGGGTATGGGGCCATTAGCCTCCTCACTAAAAGCCCTTGGCGGCAGTAAGGACTGTTACCAATTAATCTGTGTGGCTGGTTCCAATAATGCGCTGCGGGAAAAACTGAATAAGGTGGCCCAATCCCTTTCATGCAGGACGAAGGTTTTTGGTTTCGTTGAAAATATTCATCAGCTTATGGCGGCTTCTGATTTTATGGTTGGGAAAGCCGGGGGGTTGACCTGCGCCGAGGCAATGGCTCAGGGACTGCCGATATTTATTATTGACCCTCTACCGGGACAGGAGGAAAGAAATACAGAGTTTATGACCGCCGCTGGTGCGGGTATCAGAGTTGAGGGAAAAAACCTGGCCGGTTTAGTTCAGTATTACCTGGCTGAGCCGTGTAGGATTGAAAAAATGGCTATCGCCTCGGCGGCTCTTGGTAAGCCGGCCGCCGCCCACGATGCGGTAGATTTTATAGCCAAAGCAGTTGAAAGAGCAAGTGCTATTTGATTTACAAGAAGGTGTTGCGATGTTTACCGGGATAAGCGAGGGAGATTTAATCTTAAGATTGGTTATGTCGGTAATACTCGGAGGCTTTATCGGTCTGGAGCGAGAAAGACTGCTTGTCGGTTACCGCACTTACTCTGCCGGCTTCAGGACGCATATCCTGGTAGCTGTTGGGGCAGCGGTATGCATGGTAGTGTCCCAGGGACTTCATTATCAATTCAAGGGCGACGCCGCCCGCATCGCCGCCCAGGTGGTAAGCGGCATTGGTTTTCTAGGCGCCGGGGCGATCATGCGAGAGGGACTTCTGATTCGTGGTCTGACCACAGCCGCCAGCCTCTGGGTTGTCGCCTCGGTAGGACTGGCCTGCGGTGCGGGGTATTATCTTGCGGCAACTCTGTGCACCCTGCTGGTATTATTTACTCTTGTGCTTTTAGGAGCCTTTGAAGATCTAATCCGCGGTAAAAGTAAGTATGACCTTCTGAGTATTGTTGTCTCCGATCAGACAGAACAAGTGAGGGTAATCAGGACTTTTATCGAAGATCGGATGGGGTTGGTTAAAAAAGTGGAAGTGAGTAAAATGATGGAAGCCGGCAGGGTAATGCTTGAGGTGTACATTAAACCATCACCTGATACCAATATGATAGATTTCCTGCATCACCTTACAACATTACCCGGAGTTTACAGGGTTGAGCACAGAGCCTAGTTTCAATTTGCACTTGTCAACAATTGTCTTCTGTGATATACTTTTATTGATTTGTGGCAAGGGAGTATTGCTTTGTGTAAAGGAGTGGGTAATGCCCACTCTTTCGTTATCATGGACGTGAAGGATTCTATAACAGGGCGTTTCTGGATTGAATTTAAGTCCGGGAGGACGAGCAATGTCAAAGTCGAGAATTATTGAAATAATTGAGATATTAATTAGTCCTTACATACAAGAATCCGGTATGGAGTTAGTGGATCTAGAGTTTGTAAAAGAGGGCGGCAACTGGTATCTGCGCATATTTATAGATAAACCAGGAGGCATTGGCATTGAGGACTGCCGCTTAATTTCAGAAAAGATTGATAAATTACTGGATGATAAAGATCCCATACCTCAATCGTACATTCTTGAGGTTTCTTCACCCGGGATTGAAAGACCGTTGAAAAAACTGTCTGATTTCAGCCGCTTTACTGGTTCACCGGCTGTGGTCAGCACTTTTGCAGCCATAGAAGGCAAAAAGAAATTTACTGGCAGAATCACAGCTGTGCAGGAGGACAGCATAATCTTAGATATGGAAGGAACTGCACAGGCTATACCCTTTAAGCAAGTTGCGTCCGCGCGGTTGAAAGCGGAATTTTAATAGTTTCGGGGAGGAAAAATAATGAATGCCGATTTTTTAGAAGCCCTGCGGGACCTGGAAAAAGAAAAGGGCATTTCAGTTGACATACTGCTTGAAGCAATTGAGGCAGCATTGTTGTCAGCTTACAAGCGGAATTTTGGCTCGCTGCAAAATGCCCGTGTTCACATAGATCGTGAAACCGGGGATTTCAGGGTTTACACGCAAAGAGCGGTAAAGGAGCAGGTGGAAGACCAGCGACAGGAAATAACAGTTGAGGATGCTCATAAGATAAATCAAAATTATGAACTGGGCGATATTGTTGAAACAGAAGTCACACCCAGGAATTTCGGCCGGATTGCCGCCCAGACCGCCAAACAGGTGGTTGTTCAGCGTATCCGGGAAGCAGAAAGAAACATTATATTTGAAGAGTTTGCCAATCGTGAGGGAGATATCGTCACAGGTGTTGTTCAGCGCCTGGAACAAAAGAACGTATTTATTGAACTGGGAAAAACAGAGGCAATCCTTGCCCCTTCAGAACAAATGCCTGGTGAAGATTACCGGCAGGGAGGGCGTATTAAGGTTTACATAATCGAAGTCAGAAAAACTACCAAGGGTCTGCAGATTTTAGTCTCACGCACCCACCCAGGTTTGCTGAAAAGGCTTTTTGAACTGGAAGTACCGGAGCTGCTGGAAGGGGTTGTGGAACTTAAAGGTGTCGCCAGAGAAGCTGGTGCCCGTTCTAAGCTGGCGGTTTATTCTAAAGATGACAATGTTGATCCGGTTGGCGCCTGTGTCGGCCCAAAGGGGATGAGAGTTCAAAACATTGTCAATGAGCTGAGCGGGGAAAAGATAGACATTATTAAATGGAATCCCGATCCTTCCAAATTTGTGGCAAGTTCTCTAAGCCCCGCCAAAGTTGTAGCGGTGGAAATATGGGAAGAAGAAAAAGTGGCGAGAGTAATTGTGCCGGATTATCAGCTTTCTCTGGCTATTGGTAAAGAGGGACAGAATGCCCGCCTGGCCGCAAAATTGACCGGCTGGAAAATAGATATTAAGAGCGAATCACAGATGAGAGAGATTTATCCTGATGAATACGGCGTCCTCTTTGAAGAGACTGAATATGAATAGGGGGAAAGGCCAGTGCCGAAAGTAAAAAAAATTCCCCAGCGTATGTGTGTCGGATGCCAGGAGATGAAGCCCAAGAAGCAGCTGATCCGGGTGGTGCGTACACCTGAAGATAGAATTGAGATTGATCCATCTGGAAAGCGATCCGGACGTGGCGCTTATATCTGCCCGGATTTAGAGTGCCTGGCCAAAGCACTTAAGGGTAAGCGCCTGGATAAAGCCCTGCAGCGTTCCATTGGGCAGGAATTAGTGGAAGATCTGAAAAAGGGGCTGGTAAATTAAATTGACTAAATGCTCAGCCTGGACCTTTCCGGGCTTTTTAGAAAGGGGAGAGGTTAAAATTAGAGATTCATAATTTTGGAGGTGATTGAATGGTAAAAAAACGCGTACACGAGCTTGCCAGGGAACTTAACATAGAAAGCAAAGAAATAATCAGTAAACTTAGTCAAATGGGGATTTCGGTTAAATCTCACATGAGTACTCTGGAGGACAGCGATATCGGGCAGTTAAAACAGCTATTCAGAAATAAGGAAAATTCTCTTGACGATGCCGCCCGGGGGCGGACGGTCGGGACTAAAACCACCGCTGTTACCAGCGATAGTCAGGTTGAAAAGAAAAAGGAACCGGTTCAAAAGTCTGAAAAGCCTCAGCAAAATGAGTCCAGGAAAGAAGGGCCAGGGGGTAGCAGGGCTGAGTATTTTCGCAGCTCTGGTTTGGTTGACCGCGTACCCTCACGTCCACCGGACAGGCGTTTTCAGGAGAAATCAAAACAAACAGATAGACCCAGGGGTCCGGTGAGAAGTGATCAGGCAGCGAGACCAGCGGCCGGTTTGCACCAGGATCGCGGGCTGCCTGAAAAATCCCACCTGGAACATCCGGTGCAGGAAAGACCGCGTCAGGAAGGTTACCAGAGGGAT
>CAZJGV010000155.1:4799-7588 GCA_964545615.1 uncultured Pelotomaculum sp. | reverse complement strand
TTGGTATTAAAGAATTCTAGAAAATATAAACTAGTATTTCGTAAGGTCATGCTAGGAATATTTATGAATATGGGCTAATGTGCTATTTCAACCATTATTAGAAATATCCTTCTATAAAATTCAATATTTTAACAAATTATTCCGACAGTATGTGACGAATTATTACATTATTTGATACAATGATAATCTTAGTGGGTTGGTAAAAACCGTTTAAACTCAAAATTAAAAGAATTAGCATCTTAGCTTTTTGATTAATGGCTCAGATATTATTGAGAAATAACAAAATGCTTAGGGAAGCCACGAGAATGGTTTCCCTAAGCATTTTGAAAAATAGATCTACGAGAATATTAACAGTTTTGACGGAGATACTTCCTTAACAAACAGGTTTTTGAGAAAGGGGATGAGGTATTGCCGAAGCAAGCTAAGGTTCAGGATGAAGGCGGCAAGGTTGTCGATGAGCTGGTGTCAAAGGCTCAGGATGCACTGCGTTCATTTATGGAGTTGGAACAGGAAGATGTTGACAGGATAGTTAAGGCCATGGCTCTGGCCGGGCTCGACCGGCACATGGAACTGGCCAGAATGGCTGTAGAGGAAACAGGCCGGGGAGTTTACGAAGATAAAATAGTGAAGAATATTTTTGCCACGGAGTATGTTTACCACAGCATCAAATACAGCAAAACCGTAGGGAGCATAAAGACAGATGACGAAGAGGAATACGAAGAAGTGGCGGAACCGGTTGGTGTTATTGCCGGAATTACGCCGGTGACCAACCCCACTTCCACCACCATGTTCAAGTCCCTGATTTCCATTAAAACCAGAAACCCCGTTATCTTCAGTTTTCACCCGGGGGCTCAGCGATGCAGCGCAGCCGCGGCTAAAATCATGCTCGACGCGGCGGTGGCGGCCGGGGCGCCGGAAAACTGCATCAGCTGGATTGAACACCCCTCAATAGAAGCAACCAGAATGCTGATGGCCCACCCACGCGTCTCGCTGATCCTGGCAACTGGTGGAGCGGGAATGGTTGAGTCAGCCTACAGCAGCGGGAAACCAGCCCTGGGCGTGGGACCTGGGAACGTCCCCTGTTACATTGAGAAGTCAGCGAACTTGAAAAGGGCGGTTACGGACCTTATTCTGAGCAAGACTTTCGACAACGGTATGATTTGTGCCTCTGAGCAGGGTTTAATAGTGGACAGGGATGTGGCTGAAGAAATAGAGTCTCTTTTAGTTGAAAACGGCTGTTATTTCCTGAAAAAGAATGAAGTGAAAATGTTGGAGCGGTTCGCCACCTGCGGGGAGACCTGTTCCCTGAACCCGACTGTGGTGGGCCAGACGGCTGGTGAGATCGCTCGAATGGCTGGCTTTACAGTACCTGACGGGACTAAAATACTCATAGCCAGACAGGACGGGGTGGGGCCGGAATACCCGCTTTCCAGGGAAAAGCTAAGCCCGATTCTGGCCTACTATCTGGTAGATAACTCGCGGGAAGGGATTGAACGTTGCGAACAAATGGTGGAGTTCGGAGGGATGGGCCATTCGGCGGTCATCCATTCGGCTGATGAAAAGCTGGTAGACGAGTTTGCCCGCAGAGTTATGGCCGGGCGGATTATAGTAAATGCCCCTTCTACTCATGGCGCCATTGGTGATATTTATAATACCAACATGCCCTCCCTTACCCTGGGCTGCGGTTCCTATGGAAGAAACGCCACCACGGCCAATATCAGCGCCGTCAACCTGATAAATGTTAAAAGAGTAGCCAGAAGGCGGGTTAATATGCAGTGGTTTAAGGTACCTGAAAGGATATACTTTGAAAGAGGTTCTATCCAGTATCTTGCCAAGATGCCGGGGATAGAGAAGGTCCTTGTCGTGACTGACAAGTCCATGGTTGAACTGGGCTACCTGGATAAAATCAAGTACCACCTGGCTAAGAGGGACCATAAGCCTGTGCTGGAAGTGTTCAGCGAAATCGAGCCCGACCCTTCCCTCACTCTAGTCAGGAAAGGCCTCAAACAGATGAATCTTTTCCAGCCTGACACCATCATAGCCCTGGGTGGCGGATCGGCTATAGACGCTGCCAAGGGTATGTGGCTTTTTTATGAACACCCAGAGGTGGAATTTGAGTTTTTAAGACTCAAGTTTCTGGATATACGCAAGCGCACCTACAAGTTTCCTAAGTTGGGCCGCAAGGCACGCCTGGTGGCCATACCCACCACCAGCGGGAGCGGTTCCGAGATAACGGCCTTTGCGGTTATCACTGACCGGGGAAAGGACATTAAGTACCCCCTGGCTGATTACGAACTGACCCCGGATGTGGCCATCATTGACCCGGACTTTGTTGACACACTGCCCCGGGATCTGGCGGCTGATACCGGAATGGACGCGCTGGCGCACGGCATAGAGGCTTATGTTTCTGTAATGGCTTCGGACTACACTGACGCCCTTTGTTTAAAGGCTATTGAACTGGTGTTTAACTATCTGCCCGGTTCCTGGCGTGAAAAGAATATGGTGGCGCGGGAAAAGATGCATAACGCCTCTGCCATTGCCGGGATGGCTTTTACCAACGCCTTTTTGGGCATCAACCACGCTTTAGCTCACAAGGTGGGGGGAGAGTTCGGCCTTACCCACGGACGGACCAATGCCGTGCTGCTGCCTTTCGTGATTGAATACAACGCTGGGCTGCCCAGTAAGTTTGTGTCTTTTCCAAAGTACGAGCATTTCATCGCGCCGGAAAAGTACCGTCAGATTGCCGCCCACCTGGGGCTGCCCGCCGCATCGAAGGAAGAGGGTGTTCG
>CAZJGV010000155.1:0-4789 GCA_964545615.1 uncultured Pelotomaculum sp. | reverse complement strand
AGGGCGGTGTCTGAATTGAGCCGTTCCCTTGGAATACCGGCTTCTTTTGCCGAACTCGGTATAGACCGCAGTCACTTCATGTCAAAGATCCCTCTGCTGGCGGAAAAGGCGTTCGAAGACCAAACCACGACCACCAACCCGCGTCTGCCTTTAATCAGTGAGTTGGAGGATATCCTGCGCAGCGCTTATAGCGCGCCGTTTATGCCGGAAAAAGCCGGGGTCGGAGATGAAGACATATATTCCTTAACTGAGATAAAGCCCGGGGCAGAGTCAGAAAACAACCCATTGCTGCAGTAAACCATAACCTTTTTTTACCTGGGGACAACGTGTATTTACTTATTGAAAATTAATTGCCACGGTAGTAATATTGTGGTGTGCCTGTAATTTACAGCGAATTAATTGCTCTCTTTATGAGAGCTTTTAATTTTTCACTATTAATTTAAGGGGTAGTTTAGTTGCGAAAGTGATGAAAGCAATGAAAGTGATAAGAGAAACCAAAACAAATTTGCTGCGTATTATAAAAAATGCGTTTAATGTGTTAAAAAAGCTGGCGGGAATAGCTATCGGCGCATCCCTCATAGCGGTCGCCTTTAACGCCTTTGTCATACCTTACGGTCTGCTTTCAGGCGGAGTATCCGGCCTGGCTTTAATGGGCAGTTACCTGTACGAATTTCCTGTTTACCTGGGCATATTTATGTTGAATATACCCATTTTCCTGTGGGGACTAAAGGAACTTGACTTGAAATTAGTCCTCTACAGCGCGGTTGGGACGGCAGTGGTGATTGCCCTGCTGCCACTGTCGGCGCCCTATATCCCGAAGCCGGACCTGGACCTCTTTCTGGCCTCAGTCTTTTCCGGTATCGTTGGTGGTTTCGGCAGCGGGGTGATCTTCAAGTTGGGAGCATCCACAGGTGGTATAGACATAGCGGCCATAATCATGAAAAAAAAGAAAAACATTTCTGTTGGGGCTTTTAACTTCTATTTTAATATCGCGGTGCTGGCGCTCTCCCTTTTTTTCTTTGACCTGAGAATCGCCCTTTACACCTTTATCAGTATGTGGGTAGGCAGCAGGGTTACCGATTCAGTGATAGAAGGTTTAAATCGAAATAAAACCGTGACGATCATTTCAGATAGGAGCCAGGAGATCGCGGAACGGATAATGAAAGAGATAGACAGGGGGGCAACCTTCATTGATGGACAAGGGGCCTATACCAGGGAATCAAAACGTTTGATTAACTGTGTTGTTGGCCATTATGAAATAGCAAAGCTAAAGGAAATCGTCCTGGAAGTCGACAGGGACGCCTTCATTTTCATTACCGAAACAGTCGAAGTGATGGGAAAAGGCTTCACCATTTAACACCCCGACAATGGAGACGGTCCTCGTTGTCGGTTCAAAGATTAAAGCTCGTCGGGTACTCCCTGACGGGCATTTTTTTCTTAATGACTTGGCGGCTCACTACAGTATTATCGAAACACCATTTGTTTGAGCAGTTGCCGAATGTGGATATGCTCGCTTTTACGCTCATGATATATAGACAGGGACAATAAATCCAATCGGAAACATATATTTAACTTTGGTCACCGACGGATGATAGAATCAAAAAAGGAAAATAGTTGTGATTTTTAAGATTGTAATATGTATTACATGGCCTGAAATGAGACACCTTAATTTTATAGGTGGTGATGCAAGAAGCTTAATAAGAAGTAAGCCACACAAGTAGCCATACTAGAGAGACGGTTCTTGTTGTTTAATTAATAAAAATAAATTTAGGAGGGCGAGCATTAACATGGCAAAAGATATACCAAGCGGCCAGGGTCGTTCATACAGAAGAGGTGTTTCAGATTCATTGTTAGAAGATAAAAAGGATTATGATGGTATGTATAAACCATTTGATTTGCCCCATACGGATGCTGCTGTAGAGGCTTACAAAAAGGGTCGCAAAGAAGGAGATGACCTGAAGAAAGAAATTAGTGGTCGTTCATACAGAAGAGGCCTTTCAGATTCATTGTTAGATGATAAAAAGGATTACGATGGCAGATATAAACCGTTTGATTTGCCCAGTAGTGAAAAAGAGGCTTACAAAAAGGGTCGCGTAGAAGGAGATAAACTGAAGAAAGAAATTGAGGCCAGTGCCCAATAATAGTATTTTATGGGATAGCCATTCACTTGACAGGACAAGTATAACCGTTTTGCCAAGAGGGCGTTCCCTTGACACCTTTAACAATAATATGACAATAATATGGCACAAGTATGGCAATAGTATGGCAACAGTATCAAGAGAAGATGGGAATCGCAAGTTGGGTGTAGAATATCGTTTCAGGAAATAATAACTTTATTTACACTTCCATCTTCTCAGCAATCAAAATCTTTACGCTGTTTAGTCTGATTACAGATCTTGCTCTTAACTGATCAGGTTTGTAGTGGTTTTTGGCGTAAGCTTTCGATTGCCAGATTAGAACCGTCGCTGGATAGGGGGTAATCTTATGGATACCCCCTTTTTCTTTTCCCCCAATGAGTCTGCCCCTGCTTAGGTTAATAAGCTATAGCGATGAATGTTGAAATGACAAAAATTTTAAAGGGGGATTGCAAGTGAAGGCGAATTAAAATTGGTAAAGATATCATGAAAACCTTATTAACACGTAGCTGTGAACTGTTGGGAGCATCATTGTTATTTTTAAGGAGGGGGACTAATGTTTATTGGCAAGAAATTTTCAAAACTGTTCTTGGCCATCACTCTGTTAATGTTTGCTTTTACCCTGGTTGTGCCCTGTATTATCGCGCATGCCGCTTCAGACGACAAAGTTTTTGACATTATTGAAATTACTGATTTTCACGGTACGCTGGAAGACACCAAGGGCAGCCCGGTGGCTGCGGTTATGGCCAAAAATATTAAGGAAATTGTTAACGGCAACTCCGGCCGGGTGCTTATTGTTTCCTGCGGCGACAACTACCAGGGATCGGTTTTGTCCAATATGCTCCGGGGTGTTCCTGTAATGAGCGCTTTTAATGATATCGGAGTGGAGGTATCCGGACTGGGTAATCATGATTTTGACTGGGGTCTGGATACAATAACTAAGCCCGAAATCGCCAATTACCCGATTATCTGTGCCAACCTGTTATACAAGGACACCAATAAGCACGTGTTTGATCCTTACAAAATATTTGAAAAAGATGGTGTGAAGATTGCGGTTGTCGGCGCTATTACCGAGGAATTAACGAACATTGTGCTTGCGGATTACGTCAAGGACTATAATGTCGGAAGTATTATTGCTAATGTCGAACAGGCCGCTAATGATGCCAGGGCGGAAGGCGCTCAGATTGTTATCGCGTTGATCCATGCGGGAGATAATCTCAATCTCAAGACCGCACCTGTTTTTGATGTCGCCAACCAACTGGGAGGCGCCGGAGGCGTTGTTGACGCTGTCCTGGGCGGGAGTTCCCACGATCTGGTGAATACTACCGTGGTAAACGGTACACCGGTGGCGATCGCCGGCTCTTATGGCAAGGGATTTATTAATATGAAAATTACCAGGCATACCGATGGCACACTTGCTTTCAGCACATCGTACATCGACAGTGACACAGCCGGCACAGTTTACCCCTATGGTTACAAGGCGTTATCACCAGTCACTGATCAGGCCATAAACAATATCGTCAACGAGGCTAAAGTACAGGTGGGTTCTGTAGCCAGTCAGAAGTTGGGTGAAGCTGATACCCACTTGACCATTGCTATGGCGGATTATCCCTGGGGTGAATCGCTGGCGGGCAACTGGGTGTGCGATGTGCTGAAAGCGAAAGTAGGCGCTGATTTTGCTTTTATTAACAAAGGCGCGCTGCGAATTGACATTCCTCAGGGAGATATAACCATGGGAACCATGTATACCTTTATGCCCTTTGACAATACCATTATGACAGCTGACCTGACCGGCGCTCAAATTAGGATGTTATTAGAGCAGGCTGTGGATGATGGCGGCAAAGGCATCCAGGCAGCCGGTCTTGCATTTGTTTATGATCCCGGCGCGCCCAGCGGCGGCAGGGTAGTGAGCATTGTTAAAAACGACGGAACTCCCGTTAATATGACGGACACCAGCAAAACCTATAAGGTTGCAACCAATGACTTTATGTCCACAGGGGGTGATGGTTTTGACGTCTATAAAACAGTCACATCCATTAACACCTACATTCCGGTCAGGGAGACTTTAGCCCAGAGCATTCAGCAGTCCGGCCATATAACCGCCCAGGTACAGGGAAGAATCAAGAAAATCGAGTCTGCCGGGCTGACTGCCGGAACTGATTTCACAGTGAGGCTGAATAACCGGGCTGTTGCTTCTGATGTGCCCTCGCGCATGGAAAATGGCCGGTTCTTTGTTCCCCTGCGGCCGCTTCTGGAAGCGATGGGGGCGGATGTAGCCTGGGATGGGGATACAAATACGGCATCAGCTTATTTGCCGGGAGTTACACTTGTTGTTACTGAAGGGGCAAAATTTGCCAGGGTCAACAACAGTGATTTGCCACTGGCGGCTGCGGCCGAAATCAACAATGGAAGGCTCTTTGTTCCCCTGCAGATTATTTTAGAAGCCACCGGAGCGCAGTCCGCCTGGGACGGCGCGACGCAAACTCTTTCACTCAGTGTGAATGAGCTTGCCGGCTTCCCAATCACGGTTCTTGACCTGCAGCGCAGCATCCAGAACGAGTTGGAACGGATTGACCAGGACCTGGCAGCCGCAGCAGGGGAACTGGCCCGGACCGGCCTGGACGGGGAAGAAGCACGTCAAATTTTAAAAGAGC
>CAZJGV010000154.1:0-7625 GCA_964545615.1 uncultured Pelotomaculum sp. | reverse complement strand
CAGGCACAGCCTGTGGCCAGATCCCCGGCGCCCTTAATTACTACCAACCGCCCGGCGCCGCTCAAGGGTTTCACCTCCGTTAAAAATCCCGGCTAAAGCACTTACCGGCTCAACAAACACTTCTATTGACCCGCCGCAGATCATTCCTTCCCCGGCCGCTTCCTCCGCGTCCATGGAAATCATATTAAGACCTGGCACACGGTCGTTGATCACGTTTAATGCCTGCATTCTGATTTCAAACTCCCCGGAACCACCGCCGATGGTGCCGCAAATGCGGCCGTCGCCATAGACCAGCATCCTTGCTCCAGCCTTGCGCGGCGTAGAACCCTTCGTCTTTACTATGGTGGCCATAGCCGCCGGCACATTGCTGCAAGCCGCTTTAACCGCTTTCTGCAAGATATCCAGATCAGCCGCCTTGGGCATCTCACCGATGTTTGATTGTTTTTCACCCAAAAAACTGCCATCTTTCAAGGAAAGCGCGCTTCCTCCACGCCGTTCTTTAATTAATTCAGCCGCTATGCTCACAGCAATCTCTTCCGGGGTTTGCGCGCCTATGTCCAGTCCAATGGGCATATGCACAGAGTCAATCAACTGCTGGTCAAAGCCTTGCTCCAGAAGCTCCTTCTTAATAATATTGACTTTCCGCCTGCTGCCAATCATGCCGATATAGGAAACAGGGTGCTTCATTACCTTGCGCAGGCAGTCCAGGTCATGCAGGTGACCGCGGGTTACAATAATAACACTGCTCCTTGGCCCGAAATCGAGATGTTCCTCGATATAGTCAAAACTGCAAAAAACACCCCTGTCAGCGGCGGGAAAGCGCTCAACTGAAACAAACTCGGGACGGTCGTCAACCACTGTAACATGGTACCCCAGCAGTTGACCGGCAGCAGCCAGAGGCAGGGCTATATGCCCCCCGCCCAGGATAAATAAATCGCAGGGAGGCAAATAAGGTTCGATCATAACAGTCACTTTTTCTTCCGGCCTGACAGGGTTGTGCAAATTGGCAAGCTTAAACTGGCCGCTTGCCAGAGCTTTCCTGGCCTGGTCCGCCATCTGGTTCCTCAACCAGTTCAAGGGCAAATCACCGGCTTCTTCATGTAAAGTAAAGGCCTTTTTCCTGCCCGACAGGTTGCGGGAAAGGCCCGACTGGCTGATTACCGTTACCATAACCAGTTCCTGCCGCAGATTGAATAAACCCATGCGTCTCTTCCTCCCTTCTCAGCTCCTGATGCTTCACGCAAAGTAGGAGCCCTTGCCAAACGTACAGTTGGGATACCTGCACTGGGCACACAACCTGCAGAGCCCGCCGTGCGCCAGGGCTACTATATCCCGTTTGCGGATCCTTTCACCGGTCAGAAGCCTGGGCAGCAGCAAATCTACTATGGTAGTCTTAAAAAACATGCCGCAGGCCGGGATGCCTAAAACCGGTATGTCACACAGGTAAGCCAGCATAAACATGGCTCCCGGCAGCGCCGGGGCGCCGTATTTTTCCACGATCGCTCCCGTCAGGCGGATAGCTTTCGGAGTAACGTCATCCGGATCGACCGACATACCTCCGGTGACAAAAATAATCTCTGCCCCGTCAACAGCCATTTTACCTATTCTGTTTTTAATTGCATCACAATCATCAGGCACGTATTCAATCCTCATAACCGAAGAGCTGAAAGCTTCCACCTTTTCTGTAATGACCGGTCCAAAAGCATCCCGGATCCGTTTTTTATAGACCTCGTTCCCGGTGATAACAACACCGACTTTATAAGCTTTAAAGGGGACTACCTTAATCAGCCAGCCTGCCGACCGGCAGATATTTTCCACCGCTGCCACTGTCTGCTCGGGAACCATCAGAGGGATCACCTTGGTTCCGGCAAGCAGGTCGCCGTTTTTTACCACAGTGTTATTTGGCAGGGTGGACAAAATCACATCCGGCAGTTCGTTGATCGCTTCCAGGACCGGCACATTCACCTTTAAAAGCCCGTCACAGCAGGCACAAATATTAACCCTGCTTTCCTTCGGCCCGCACCATAGCGTATTATCACCCGCCACAGCAACCCCCAGCCTGACGCCGGCCTCGTCCTCATGGATTTCACCGTTCTCCAGTTCCAGGACGTAGATGTTTTCCTTGCCCAGTTTGAGCAGTTCAGGAATATCTTTTTTGTTTATAACTCTACCCTTTTTGAAAGAGGCGCCTTTACATTCTCCCCTGACAATTTTTGTTATGTCATGGCTCAAAATCTTACCGACGGAATCTTCCACTCTAATTGTCTGCAATTTCATTCTCTGCACCCCCTGCCAAAAACACTTTTTATCTTGGAATTGCCGGGTTTATTGGGACACAGGCCTGCCGCGTACTCCCGGCAGGCCTCACCCGTCTTTTCCATTCTATTTGCTGATTTCTTTTAGTGCCTGGTACACTCTTTCTTCGTTAATCGGTATTTCAGCGAAACGGATACCGGTGGCATTATAAACCGCGTTGGCAATCGCCGCCGCCGTCGGCACCAGGCCAGTTTCTCCAACGCCCTTGGCGCCGAAAGGACCGGTCGGATCGTTTGACTCAACAACAATAGTATCGATCTCCGGCGCGTCATCTGCGGTTGCCAGCATATACTTGTGAAAACTGTCCTGGAGCTGCTTGCCTTTTTCATCGTACTTTATTTCCTCACTTAGTGCATAACCAATTCCCATCAGGACGCCGCCCTCAATCTGTCCTTCCACAATCAAGGGGTTGATGGCCTTGCCGACATCGTGAGCAGCAGCAACTTTAATCACTCTTACCTGACACAATTCAGTGTCGACCTCCACCTCGGCAAAGTGAGCATGCCAGGGAGGAGCGTTTTCAGGCACTATACGCCCAATGCCGATAAACTGCTTGTTGCGCAGGTGCGCGGTAAAGGCCAGTTCTTTAAAGGATATGCTTTTCCTTTCTGATTCTCCAACCTGGCACACCCCGGATCCCGCGCAGTCATCTCTGACAGCCTGCCCGGCTATATATATGACTGAATCCTGCAGTTCCAGCCTTTCCGGCGGCACCTTCAATAAATCAGCCGCGTACTCCAGCACCTGCTTTCTGGCATCCCTGGCGGCCCCAACAACTGCAGTGCCTGCGGCATACAGGGTGCGGCTGGCGTGGCTGCCGATATCGAACGGGGTTGACTGCGTATCGGCGAAAGTTATGCTCACCTGGTCAAGCCCAACACCCATTACTTCAGCGGCCAGCTGCGGCAGCGTGGTGCTGGTGCCGGTCCCCATATCGGGCACGCCTGTCGCCAGGTGAATTGAGCCGTCCTGTTGGACTGTGATATAAGCGTTGGAGTAATCTCCGCACCAGGGCCAGGCGTTGCTGCAGTGTGTACCGACTCCCACGCCGATACCTCTCAGCTTTTTGGCGCCCGGCTGGTTTAACTTGCCGCGCTTCTCCCAACCGATACTCCTGGCGCCTTTTTCAATACACTCGGCCAAACCGGTTGAACTGCATTTGTAGGGGAGAGCCCAGGGATCCCCTACCTGCATAATATTCTTCAGGCGCAGTTCAAGAGGATCCATACCCAGTTGCTCCGCCATCATGTCAACAACCGACTCAATGGGATACATCGCCTGAGGATTGCCGAAACCGCGCATAGCCCCGCTCGGAGTGGTATTGGTATAGACACTGTGGCCATAATAAAGCTGGTTGGGGATGCGGTAAACCGCCAAAGCCATGCAGCCAAGCACGCCGGGGGTCTCGCAGCTGAAGCTGCAGTAAGCGCCCCCGTTAAGGATTGCCTTCACGTAAAAACCATGAAAGGCGCCATCCTTTTTCGCTCCCAGCTTGACGGTCACATACCCGGCATGCCGGGTATCCGAAGCAATAAAATCTTCCTTCCTGCTATAAACTACTTTTACCGGCCTTTTGGACAGCATGGACAACGCTACCGCGATAGGCTCTGCTTTAGCGCTGAGGCCGATCCGCACACCGAAACCGCCGCCAATGTAGGGCGGGTTGAGCACCCTGACATTGCTCTCGGGAACACTGAATACTTTGGCTAAAATCATCTTTGTCGGGTGCGGTGTCTGGGTTGTGGACCAGACCGTAATTTTTCCGTCCAGCCCAACCTGGGCCACAGCAGCCTGGGTTTCCATCTGAGCTTGTTTCTGCACCGGAACTTTGAATGATTTTTCGATCACCAGGTCTGATTCAGCAAAACCTTTCTCCACGTCTCCATACGGTATTTGAATAACCTCGCCACCGGGGATATTCTTTTGGTGAGAATCATGGATTACAGGCGCTTCAGGAGTCATGGCCTCAAGCGGGTCAAAAACCGCGGGAAGAAGTTCGTATTCAACCTTGATTAGTTTTAAGGCCGCTTCGGCAATTTTTTCACTGGCAGCAGCAACAGCTGCCACTTCGTCGCCCACATAGCGCACCACATTGTCGAAAATATACTGGTCCAGCACCGGCTTCAGCGGAGGTACTGTAAAGGTCATAGTGGCAGATGTGTTAAACAATTCCCTGGGGGTGTTCTTATAAGTCGCCACAGCCTTTACACCTGGCAGTTTTTCCGCCTCAGACGTGTCAATACTTAGTATCCTGGCATGTGCGTGAGGGCTGCGCAGTACTTTTCCGTATAGCATACCCGGCAATTTCATATCGCTGGTGAATCCGGCCGTACCGGTAGCTTTTTCTACCGCGTCCAGCCTCCTTACACTATGACCTATTACATTGTAATCCTTCATGCTGCCCCCTCCTTTACTGTTTTTCTCTCATCTTTTCAGCGGCTGCCAGAACCGCTTCCTCTATTTTAACGTAGCCTGTGCAGCGGCAGATATTGCCGGCCAGAGCCTTCTTAATCTCTTTGCTGTTAGGGCTGGTTGTTTTATCCAGCAGTGCCTTTGAGGACATAATCATGCCAGGGGTGCAAAAGCCGCACTGGATAGCCCCCAGGTCCATAAAAGTCTCCTGCACAGGGTGAAACTTTTCCGGACTGCCGATGCCCTCTATGGTTTCAACAGTGGCGCCCATGGCTTTCATGGCAGGGACAAGGCAGGAATTCACAGCCTCGCCATCCATGATAACCGTGCAGGCGCCGCACTCTCCCTTGCCGCATCCTTTTTTTGTTCCGGTCAACTCAAGCCGGTCCCTTAACACATCAACAAGCATATCCGAGGGGGAAACAGCTATTTCCGTTGGTTCCCCGTTCAGGATGAATTTAAGAGTTTTGTCGCTCATGATAACCCTCCTTCTGAAATTAATTGCATTTACACCTGGCATTGGCGACAGCCTGTTCCAGGGCTCTTCTGACCAGCACGGGCAGCACGGAAGTTCGGTATTCCCTGGAACCCCTGAGCGCGCTGTTTCTGGGGTTTGCCTGCTCCAGCGCCGCCTGCGCGGCTTTTTCAATTACATCAGCCTTGACTTCAGCACCCTTTAAAATCTGTTCCGCACTTAAAGCGCGCATAGGCCCGGGCCCGACCGGCGCCATTGAGATGCGCGCCCACTGGAACCTGTCATCCTCCAGCGATACCCAGACCGCCACGTTCAGCATGGGCAGGGCCAGCGCCTTGCGCTGCTCCAGGCGCACAAAGGCTGTTCCCTGGTTCTTCTGGGCCGCCGGAAAGCGCGCCATGGTCACCAACTGGCTGGCGCTGTCAATGTTGGACTTGCCGACACCGGCATACATTTTTTCCACCGCGACATATTCCTTGCCTCCGTCAGCGGCTATCTCCGCTATAGCGCCGAGCGCTACCAGAGCCACAGCAGTATCGGCGGCAGGCTGGGCATTACAGACATTACCAATGACAGTGCCTGAATTCCTTATTTGATAAGAACCGACACAGCTTGCGGCATGGGCCAGAGCGGCGGCTTTTTCCTGTATTAGCTCCGAATTCGCCACCTGGTTGTGGGTTACCGCCGCGCCGATGCAGATCACACCATTTTCCATGGTAATTTTCCTTAGTTCAGGTATCCGGGTGATATCGATCAGGCTGCCTGTTTTTACCTTGCCCTCTGGAATGTCCAGCAGCAAATCGGTGCCCCCGGCAATTATTCTTGCCTGTCCTGCACTGCTTTTTAAAAAAGAAATGGCCTCATCAATTGTTTCCGGAAATAGGTAATCCTGCAGCATAAATTAACCTCCTCTTAAAAAATTCTAACTCTCGCCGTCCAGATAAGAGTGGATTGCTTTGGCCGCCGCGCGTCCGGCGCCCATCGCCAGAATCACGGTGGCGGCGCCGGTTACCACGTCACCGCCGGCATAAACGCCTGGCTTGGAAGTGGCGCCGGTCTCAAAATCGGCGATGATATTACCCTTTTTATTGCACTCCAAACCTTTGGTGGTCATGGGAACCAGTGGGTTTGGCCCCTGGCCTATGGCCACTACAACAGTATCAACATCCATGACGAACTCAGACCCGGGAATGGGGACGGGACTGCGCCTGCCGGAAGCGTCCGGCTCGCCCAGTTCGTAGCGCAGGCACTCCATGGCTATCACCCAGTAGTCGTTGTTGTGAATAATCCGGGTGGGGCTGGTTAAAAAGGAAAACTTGACACCCTCCTCTTCGGCGTGCTCGACTTCCTCGTGGCGGGCGGGAAGCTCGCTTTTGGAACGCCGGTACACGATCCAGGACTCTTTGGCGCCCAGGCGCAGGGCCGTGCGGGCGGCATCCATAGCCACGTTGCCGCCGCCCAGGACGGCTACCTTGCTGCCTACCCTGATGGGAGTGTCGGCATCAGGAAAGCGGTAGGCTTTCATTAAATTGGTCCTGGTCAGAAACTCGTTGGCCGAATATACGCCACAGGCGTTTTCTCCCGGTATTTTCATAAAGTAAGGCAGACCCGCCCCGGTGCCGATAAAGGCAGCATTGTAGCCGCCGCCGTTAAGCAGTTCGTCTACCACGGCAAATTTCCCGACTACAGCATTTACCTCAATGTTCACGCCCAATTTTTTCAGATTGTTAATCTCTGTCTGCACTACCTGCTTGGGCAGCCTGAATTCTGGAATACCGTACATCAAAACCCCACCGGGAACATGCAATGCTTCGAAAACCGTAACCTGATGGCCAAGCTTGGCCAAATCCGCGGCGCAGGTCAAACCGGACGGGCCCGATCCCACAACCGCCACTTTTTTGCCTGTTGACGGGTTGACTTCCTGGGGCAGCACCCCGTTGGCGAGTTCCCAGTCCGCGCAGTAGCGCTCAATACGACCGATAGCCACCGGCTCGTGCTTTTTGCCCAGAGTACAATACTTTTCACACTGGCTTTCCTGCGGGCAGACCCGGCCGCATACCGCCGGCAGGGCATTCTTTTCCTTCAGCTTTTTTATAGCCCCGGCGAAATCCCGCGCGGCTGCCAGCCCAATAAACGCCGGGATGTCCACCTCCACCGGACACCCCTGCCGGCAGGGCGCGTTTTTGCACTGCAGGCAGCGGTTAGCCTCAGCCACAACCGCTTTTTCCGTATAGCCCAGGGCCACCTCGCTAAAATTTTTAGCGCGCAGGAACGGATCCTGGGAAGGCATCGGGTTTTTCTTAGTTTCAATAGGTTTTTTAGGTTTAGTCCCGCCAGACACTATCTGCCACCTCCACAACTACAACCGCAACTGTGCGATCCGTTTTCCACGTGACGGCTTAAGGCAAGCTGCTCCTGCGGC
>CAZJGV010000153.1:0-7689 GCA_964545615.1 uncultured Pelotomaculum sp. | reverse complement strand
GACACTGATACTGCGTGTTCGCCTGGTTTGCCCTGTGCCGCGGCAGGTTGGACAGGGTTTTTCAATAATTTTACCTGTGCCGCGGCAGCGGTCACAGGTGTGTGACTGTACTACACGGCCAAAAGGTGTGTTCTGGGCGAACTGGATCTGACCGGCTCCGTTGCAGGCGGGACACGTGCTTGGTTTGCTGCCCGCTGCGGCTCCGCTGCCCCCGCAGGTGCTGCAAGACTCGGTGCGTGGCACTTTTATTTCCCGCTCCAGACCAAAAGCAGCTTCTTTTAAGGTGATCTCAAGATCCGATCTGATATCAGCGCCTTTCTCAGGTCCGCTGCGGCGGCGGCCGCCGCCGCCAAAAAACATATCAAAAATATCCCCCAGGCCGCCAAAGTCGCCAAAACCGTTAAAACCGCCAAAACCCTGCCCGTCAACCCCCGCGTGACCGTAGTGGTCATAGCCTGACCTTTTCTCCGGATCGCTTAATACCATGTAGGCTTCACTAAGTTCTTTAAATCTGGCCTCAGCATTCGGGTCATCCGGGTTGGCATCGGGGTGATACTGGCGCGCCAGCTTCCTATAGGCCTTTTTTATCTCGTCCATAGAAGCGCCTTTAGATACACCCAGCACTTCGTAATAGTCACGTTTTGACATCTATCCACCACCTTGTAATACTGAAACAAAGCTAAGGGGAACAATGATTCCCCTTAAAAACATCCAAAAGCGTGCACAAAACACAGCGGCATTAGAAATCTATTCATTCTCTTCGATATTATATACTATCTTCCTGATCTGGCACAAATATAAATTAGCAGCAGGTCGCAAATGAGACAAGGGTGAGACAAGGGGACGGTTCTCCTGTCTCATAAAAAGGGCCAGAATGATACAAGAGAACCGTTACCTGTCTGGCTAAAAGATTTATCACAGGACGTAAGATGTAACCCTTAGGTTAAATGCTGCATTACTTTAGGTTCTTTATCCTATGATCCTACATCCTACGCCCTATTGCCTGCGACATGTTTTACCTGCGCCTTACGTCTTATAGCTTACGTCTTATTTCCTCGCGTTCCACGTGCCACTTTTTAACTGGCAAGTCGAGAACCGTCCCCGCTTGCTATCCGTTTGCTATCCGACTTATTACTTGTCTTCTTTTACTTCGAAATCGGCGTCTACGACGTTTTCTTTGGGCTCCTGGCCGGTACCCGGGCCGGCGCCTGCTTCGCCTGTGCCGCCCTGCTGCTGGTTGGTCTGCTGGTACATGGCCGCTGTCAGTTCGTATAGCGGAGCTGTTAAAGCCTCCAGTTTAGCTTTAATTTCATCTATGTTTTGACCTTTTAAAGCTTCTTTTAAATCATCCAGCGCTTTTTGCAGTTTTTCAATAGCGGCCGCGTCGGCTTTGTCTTTAAAGTCCTTGATCGTCTTCTCGGCCTGGTAAACCATGCTGTCGGCCTGGTTGCGGATTTCAACCTCTTCCTTGCGCTTGCTGTCTTCAGCGGCGTGCTGTTCCGCTTCCTTGACCATCTGCTCAATCTCTTTGTTGTCAAGGTTGGTAGTCGCGGTGATGGTCATGCTCTGTTCCTTGCCTGTGCCCATGTCCTTGGCCGCCACATTGACAATGCCGTTTACGTCAATATCAAATTTAACCTCAATTTGCGGCACACCTCTCGGCGCGGGGGGAATACCGGTAAGAGTAAACCTGCCCAGGGTTTTGTTATTCCCCGCCATTGAGCGTTCACCCTGCAGCACGTTAATCTCAACAGTCGTCTGCCCATCAGCCGCGGTAGAAAAAACCTGGCTTTTTGAGGTGGGGATGGTGGTATTGCGATCAATCAACCTGGTGAACACACCGCCCAGAGTTTCAATTCCCAGGGACAGTGGGGTGACATCGAGCAGCAGGACATCCTTGACTTCACCCGCCAGCACTCCGGCCTGGATGGCCGCGCCGATGGCGACGCACTCGTCAGGGTTGATCCCTTTATGCGCTTCCTTACCCAGGATCTTGCGGATAGCTTCCTGCACGGCGGGCGTACGGGTAGCGCCGCCCACCAGCAGGATTCTGTCTATACTTTGGGGATCCAATCCGGAGTCAGATAAGGCCTGGCGGGTGGGGCCCATGGTCTTTTCAATCAGGTCCGCTGTCATTTCTTCAAATTTTGCCCTGGACAGGGTAATATCAAGGTGTTTGGGCCCGCTCGCGTCAGCGGAAATAAACGGCAGGTTGACGTTGCTTGTCGCCACTCCGGAAAGCTCGATTTTCGCTTTCTCCGCCGCTTCTTTGAGACGCTGCATCGCCATTTTATCGTTGCGCAGGTCAATACCGGTGTCTTTTTTAAATTCAGTAGCCAGGTAGTCCATTACTCTCTGGTCGAAATCGTCACCGCCCAGCCGGTTGTTGCCGCTGGTGGACTTAACCTCAAAAACGCCGTCTCCGAGGTCCAGGATCGAAACGTCAAAGGTACCGCCCCCCAGGTCATAAACCAGGATTGTCTGCTCTTCTCCTTTTTCCAGACCGTAGGCCAGGGCGGCGGCAGTAGGTTCGTTGATAATGCGCAGCACTTCCAGGCCGGCAATTTTACCCGCGTCTTTAGTGGCCTGGCGCTGGGAATCGCTGAAATAGGCCGGTACAGTGATAACAGCTTTGTCCACCTTGCCGCCAAGATAGGCCTCCGCGTCAGCTTTAAGCTTCTGTAAAATCATGGCCGATATTTCCTGAGGTGTATAGTTTTTATCATCTATGGTAACCTTGTGGTCAGTACCCATATATCTTTTAATAGAGCTAACCGTACGATCCGGGTTGCTCACTGCCTGGCGCTTCGCCACCTGACCCACAAGTCTCTCACCAGTTTTAGAGAACCCCACCACCGAAGGAGTGGTCCTGGCCCCCTCAGCGTTGGGAATAACCACCGCCTCGCCGCCTTCCATCACGGCTACACAGGAGTTGGTGGTACCAAGATCTATACCAATTACTTTAGACATTTTTTTCTACCTCCTGTCTTTTTGTTTACTTACTAAAGTGATTTGGCTACCTTGACCATGGCCGGCCGGATCACTTTGTCTTTAAGATAGTAACCCCGCCTCAGTTCCTCCAGTATCGTATTGTCAGGGTGTTCACCCGACTCGTCTCTCAGCGCGGCCTCATGCTTTTGAGGGTCAAACTGCTCGCCCACAGCCGGGACAGGTGTCAGCCCTTCAGTCGCCAGCGCTTCCTGGAGTTGTCTGAAAATCATCTGCACTCCCGACTTTAGACTATCTATTGAGCTGCCTTCCGCCACCAGCGCCCGTTCAAAGTTGTCAAGCACCGGCAGAAGCGCGCTAATAACTCTCTCCGAAGCATACTTATAGAACTCTTCCTTTTCCTGTCGGGTTCTCCTCCTGAAATTATCATAGTCGGCCTGCATTCTGGCCAGTCGTTCAAAGTACTCCTCGGCACGTTTGGTCTGCTCCGACAGTTCCTGCCGCAGCAATGCGGGGTCGCCGGGCTCCGTCAAAGCCTCTTCAGCAGAGAACTCAGCACTGGCGGACTCTTCAACTATTGTCGCACCTTTCAGCGGCTCCTCACCGTAAGCATTGGTTTGCTTTTTCAGACTGTCGGACTCGCTGCCGGCTTTGTTCCCCATGGCCGCTTCCAATCCCGCGTTGTTTTCTCCTGCATCTTTAACCACTGTATCACCTCACCAACCAGATTAAATTAATGTACATTCTAAGATGGTAACTCTTTATGCGTGTCCTTTTCTTCACGCTTCTTTATAATTGTATCTATCCTCAAAATGGCCTCGGCCACTTCACCGGCGGCTCTGAGAGCATAAGTTTTCACAATAGCGGGGTCGGCAACGCCCATTTCCAGCATATCCGCCACCTGGCCGCTGTCGCAGTCTATAGCCAGGGAGTTTTTCCCCGTCTCGACCTGGGCGGCTATGACATCCCCAAGTTTCTCCAGGGGATTGAACCCGGCGTTGGCAACGATCTGAGACATGGGACGCTTGAGCGCTTCCACCACACAATCCACACCGTAGGCCGCCATGCCGCGGATTCCTTCCCTCACTTTTTCCACCTCGCGGGCTACGGCCAGTTCCAAAGAACCCCCGCCGGGCACAACGCCGCCCTTGATAGCCGACTGCACCGAGGCTGCCGCATCTCTGGCTATGCGCTCCCTCTCTCCAACCACCTCGGCTGTGGCAGCTCCTACCAGCACTGTAGCCATTGGCTTGCCACCGCCGCCCAGCACCCAGACCTGCTCAAGTCTTTCATCGTTATACGCTTTATCAGCCCGCCCCAGGAACTTTTCCAACTCTTCGGGAGTTCGTTTCAACCCGGTGCGCTTGATTATCCTGGCGCCTGTATGCTCCGCGGCCTTGCGCAATTCCTTGTTGGCTACCCTCTGCACAACCATCAGGCCGGCGTCGGTAAGAATCTCCTCAGCGGCGTCATTTACACCACGGTCAACCAGAACCAGGCCAACCCCAAGACCGGCTATCTTTTGCACATTCTCCTTAAATTCTTCCTGGAGCTGGAGGTAACGCGAGAACCCGGATTCGGTACTGAGAGCTTCATCGTCAATCTCCTCTGGTTCCAGAGCGTCGTCAATAACCAGGACGCTCAACTGATTCAACTCCCTGGGCATCTGGCGGCTGATCCTGTCCTTGTTGATGATTACACCCATAAAAACTTTGTTCTCAGCGCCTTCTTCAGCAACGATCGCCTCTGAAAACTTGAAGTTGTCATCGTTTAGCTTTTCCTGTCCAATCAACACCGCCGCCTGAACCACCAGGTCAGCAATGTCTTCATGGCTGCGGCCCGCTACCAGCGCTACCTGGCGGATCATCGGGTCATCCAGGCTTTTTACCGGGCGGGCCTCCGCGCGCATAATTTCCAGCGCCTTTTTGAGGCCGACCCTGAGGCCTTCTATTACCCTCGCTACCGGCACTCCCCTGGCCACCTGCTCAACTCCGGAGCCGACTAAGGCGCCTGCCATCACCGTGGCTGTGGTCGTACCGTCACCGACTTCCTCCTGCTGCGCTTTGGCAATATTAATGAGCATTCTGGCAGCGGGGTGATTGGCCTCCATCAAGGTCAGAATGGTAACGCCGTCGTTGGTAATAACCACCTCACCGAATTTATCAACCAGCATGGTGTCCAGCCCTTTAGGTCCTAAAGTGCCCTCGACCGCACTGGCAATAGCCCGGATGGCATTGGAGTTGGTGATTAAAGCCGCCAGCCTCTCATCAACATCGGAACCTGAGACCGCTTCCTTTTTTAAACTCAAATTAAGGTACCTCCCTATCTTCCCCTGCCCAGGATCATCCGTTCCAGGGCCTTAGAAAGATTCTTGGTCATAAAATCTACTACACTGATCACTTTGGCATAATCCATCCTGGTTGGGCCCAGCACTCCCACGGAGCCAATCTTGCGTCCGCTTATAGTATAAGGGGCCGCAACCACACTGTAATCCTTGATATCGCAATCTTTAATCTCTTCACCGATACGAACGGTAACACCTTTATCCCAGCCCTGACCGGTTAACAGCTCGCAAAGCAGTTTTTCCTGCTCTAAAATACTGAGCATGGTTTTAACCTTCTCCACATTGTGGAATTCCGGCTGGTTGATCATGTTAAACACTCCACCGAGGTAAATCTTATCCTCTTCTCTGAGCACCAGGCTGTCCTGGATCATTTCCATAGCTAAATCCAGTACTTGCTTGTGTTTACCCATCTCAAAGTAAAGCTCTTTTAATAGAGTCAGCTTGATACTCTCCATGGTAAGACCCTGTAGTTTGGCGTTGAGCACTTTGGACAGGGTCTCCAGATCGCTGGACCTGATACTCTCAGGAGTTTCAATCATTCTGTGGTGCACAGCCCCGCTATCCATAACCACAATGACCATGGCCTGGGAGATACGCATAGGCACGAGTTGGACATACTTGAAGCTGCTTGACTCCATCTGCTGGGTCAGCACCATCGCCGTGTAACAGGTCAGCTGGGAAAGGAGTTGGCCTGTTTTTTGAATCACCTGGCCGACATCATTAACCTTTATTTCAAACTCACGGCGGATTAGTTCTTCTTCCTCTCTGGACAGTTCTCTTTTTTTCATTAAATAGTCCACGTAGTAGCGGTAACCCCGCACAGAGGGAATTCGCCCGGCGGACGTATGCGGTTGTTCTATATAACCCAGCTCTTCCAGATCGGCCATTTCGTTGCGAATGGTGGCCGGGCTTACGCCCAGGCCGTATTTTTTGGCTATAGTCCGGGATCCAACGGGTTCGGCGGTAGCTATGAAATCTTGAACGATGGCCAGAAGCACTTTTTGCTTGCGCTCGTCCATTTACCGGCTCCCCCTTCCTTTTGTTAGCACTCAACGTCATTGAGTGCTAAAAGCGCTTAAATAAAAAATAGCAAACCTCTATTTATTTGTCAAGGGAATAGAAAAAAGGTTTCACACAAATTCTCTAAACACCCTGTTGGCCAGAGGCAAACCTTTTCCCGTAAGACGCAGGCGTTCTTTGGAAAATTCAACCAGCCCGTCTTTTAAAAGTCCGGCAATTTCCTTCCGGTAGATTTCTTCCGGACGCCTGTCGAAGCGCCGGAAAAACATGTTTAAGTCAATGCCTTTGATTAATCTTAAGCCTAGAAACATAGTCTCCGCCATTTCTGTATCGAGCGTGATTTTTTCCCTGGTTTCTATCGGATATTCTTCCCTGCAAAGCTTTTCAGAATACCTTTCTATAGAAGTTTCATTGGAGAAACGCTCACCCCTTAGAAAGGAGTGGGCGGCCGGACCCAGTCCCAGGTAAGGGTTGTTCAGCCAGTAAATCAGGTTATGGGAACACTGCCGGCCAGGTCTGGCGAAATTGGAAATCTCGTAATGTTCGTAGCCGTGCCAGGTCAGGCTGTCAATAGCCGCCCGGTACATGCTGAGCTCCAGTTCTTCCGGACAGGGCGCCAGCTGGCCGCGTGCCACAGCCAGTTCCAAAGGGGTTCCTTCTTCAATTTGGAGACCGTATATGGCTAAATGCTCGGGCGCCAATGACAGCGCACCGGCAAGTGTTTCCAGCCAATCCGCGCTGGTCTGGCGGGGGATGCCGAAGATAAGATCCAGGTTCAGGTTCCGGAAACCGGCCTTTCTGGCCAGGCTGACCGCTGCCAGCGCCTGCTCCGCCTGGTGAACCCGCCCCAGCACCTCCAGCAGGTGGTCCTGCAGCGATTGAATCCCGATGCTGAGGCGGTTTACCCCAGTCTCAAGCAAACCGCTCAGGTAAGCATCGTCAACAGTGCCGGGGTTCACTTCCACTGTAATTTCGCACTTCGGAAGGAGTATAAATGATGAACTCAGCTCCTCAATAATTCCCTTCAGCCTGGCCACAGGCAGGCATGAAGGCGTACCGCCCCCGATAAAAAGGCTGGACACGTTTCTCTCCGTGTCTGACAGGGCCATGCTGTACATTTTGACTTCCCGGGCCAGTGCTTTCAGATAAGTTTCTGTCAGCACCCTGTTGACCGGATATGAGACAAAGCTGCAATATAGGCACTTTTTGAGGCAAAAAGGCACATGTATGTACAATCCGTTAGCCATTCAGAATACTCCTGTGCAATTTTAAAACCGGACATGGGAAGTGGGACGTGAGACGTGAGAAAAAAAACAAGTGGGGGGGCAAGTGGGGACGGTTCTCCACTTGCTAAAGAGCAAGTGGAGAACCGTCCC
>CAZJGV010000152.1:7344-7712 GCA_964545615.1 uncultured Pelotomaculum sp. | reverse complement strand
GAGAGCGTCTTGTAAGTGATCTGGCCATCGGTTTGCGTATGTCCCTGGGTCAGGCGCGAGAAATATTATGGGCAGGCTCTTTGGCAACCGGGGTGGAGCAAGCGGTGGTGAACGATCCGGCTGCTGAACCGGAAGCTCCGGGTGACGGAAAAAGCCGGGATTACCTGGCCAGATCGATAATAGAAGCGCGGGCTGAAGAAATTATAGATCTGATTGATGAGTCGATCAAAAGTTTTAATTACCCCGGTGCGCTGCCGGGCGGTGTGATTCTGACCGGCGGGGTATCCAAACTGGCTGGTCTGGATCTTATGGCTGAAAAAAAATTGCAAAAACCGGTTAAAGCCCGTTCGGCGTCACAAGGAGGAATT
>CAZJGV010000152.1:0-7334 GCA_964545615.1 uncultured Pelotomaculum sp. | reverse complement strand
GAGACCAGCCTGCGCCGGCGCCCTGGGTGTGGTGAATTATGCTTACAGGTATTCTAACCATGAAAGAAAAAACTTTACAAAGGGCGGGTTAAAAGAGTCCGCTGTGAAGATATTAGATTGGTTCCAGGTTCAGTTAAATGATTATAAAACAAGTCAGTCAAAAAACAGTGAGTAAGGTTTACGCGTCCAAAATAAGGTTGGTTACTCACAGTAACGACAGAGGGGGACAAAGACATGCTAGATTTTGATCTCGACCTTGACCAGTTTGCCAATATTAAGGTCATAGGGGTCGGGGGAGGTGGCAATAACGCGGTAAACCGGATGATTCACGCCGGTCTTAAAGGTGTGGAGTTTATCGCGGTGAACACCGATGCTCAGGCGCTTTATCTGGCGCAGGCCAATCACAAGATCCAAATAGGCACTAAACTTACTAAAGGGCTGGGCTCTGGAGGAAATCCAGAGATCGGCGAGAAGGCTGCAGAAGAAAACCGTGACGAAATTTTACATGCGCTGAAAGGCTCTGATATGGTCTTTGTCACCGCCGGCATGGGAGGCGGCACCGGAACAGGCGCGGCGCCAATTGTAGCGGAAATAGCCAAGGAATTGGGCGCCCTGACTGTGGGAGTGGTAACCAGGCCGTTTACCTTTGAGGGGCGCAAGAGAGCCTCACAGGCTGAGTCAGGTATTGAGAATCTGAAGTCGAGGGTAGATACACTGATTACAATTCCCAATGACCGTCTGTTGCAGGTTATTGAAAAAAATACTTCTATTGTTGAGGCCTTCCGCATCGCCGATGATGTGCTGCGCCAGGGGGTTCAGGGTATTTCCGACCTGATCGCCGTGCCTGGTCTGATTAACCTGGATTTTGCCGACGTTAAAACAATTATGAAGGATACCGGATCGGCTTTAATGGGTATCGGCAGCGCCAAGGGTGATAACAGAGCGACAGAAGCCGCCCGTGGCGCCATTTCCAGTCCTTTACTGGAGACTTCCATTGAAGGGGCCAGAGGGGTTCTTTTAAATATAACCGGTGGAACTTCCCTGGGTCTGTTCGAGGTCAATGAAGCGGCGGAGATTATCTTCCAGGCGGCCGATCCCGAAGCGAATATCATCTTTGGGGCCGTTATTGATGAACAAATGGAAGATGAGGTAAGAGTGACTGTTATAGCTACCGGCTTTGAACAGAGAGTCTTTAAAAAGGAACGCCAGAAGCCGGATTTGGAGATTAAGCCCTTTTCCACCCATGATGACCTGGATATCCCGGCCTTTTTAAGACGACGCTAAAAAAACACCCCCGTCGCAGGGGGTTTTTTGTATGAAATTAATATTATCCACTAAAGCTAGGATTGATTACTATAAAATAATGGCGGGGCTTGGTGTCTGTGCCGGAAAAGAAACCGGCTTCTTAAAAATAAAATCAGTCCGAAGGATTTTAAATCCCTTGCGGGGAATAAGGAAGGTTATCGTATATTTATTTGCATACAACTATAGGGAGGAGGAAGAGCATGCAACGGGAAAAGGATTGTCACCTTACCTGGACGGCCAGCTGTAACCTTACCGAGATGGCCAGTTCAGCCGGCTGAGCGGCAAAAATCGGTCCCAAGGACCTGGCACAGGTACTGTGTCATTTAAGCCCTATAGAGGACCCGAATCTGCTGGTTGGCTCCTCCACCTCTGATGATGCGGCTGTTTATCGCCTGAATGAAGAAATGGCAATAGTGCAGACGGTAGATTATTTTACCCCTGTGGTTGATGACCCTTATACATTTGGCCAGATTACTGCGGCGAATGCATTGAGTGATATTTATGCCATGGGCGCAAAGCCACTCCTGGTCCTTAACATTATTGGTTTCCCGGTCAAACTGCTGCCTCTGGATGTTTTGGTTGAAATTCTGAAAGGCGGCGCAGACAAGATTAAGGAAGCAGGAGCGATCGTGGCCGGCGGCCATTCCATCGAGGACAACGAGCCCAAGTACGGAATGGCGGTTACCGGTATCGTCCACCCGGATCGCGTTATCACCAACGCCGGAGCACGCCCCGGTGATGTACTGATTTTGACCAAGCCCCTGGGAACAGGGATTATTAACACGGCGATTAAAGGTAAACTTGCGGATGATTCAGCACGCCGGGCGGCGGTAGAATTGATGACCGCTCTAAATGACAGGGCGGCCCGGGTCATGTCGGAAGTGGGGGTGCGGGCCTGCACCGATGTTACAGGTTTCGGGCTGCTCGGCCATCTTTACGAGATGCTGGCAGCGAGTGGAGCGGGCGGACGAATTCATCTTGATAAGGTTCCCCTGCTTGAGCAAGTCCGCTCTCTAGCTGAGATTGGCATGGTACCGGGTGGAGCATACCGCAACCTGGAATATCTGGAACAGTGGCTGCGCTGGGACAGCAGTCTGGATGATCTGGATAAGCTGATCCTGGCGGACCCGCAGACTTCCGGCGGTCTCCTGATAGCTGTGCCAGGGGAGAAGGCCGGTCATTTCATGGAGCTTTTACTCGAGTCGGGAGTAAACGGGGCGTTAATAGGAGAGGTAATAGAAGCAGGTGAGCCTGTGATCCGTATTTGCAGATAGATACTGGTGCGCAGCACCAGCACAGGATGAAGATCAAAAAGGGACTGGCCAAAAGCCAGCCCTTTTTTATTCGCATGACTACAACCGGCCCAATATGGCTCTTAACACTTCATCGAAAGGCATTGCGCCAATTTCGTCCAAACAGTTGTCCAGTTTCGTTCTTCGTTTCAAAGAGCCTTCCAGAAGAATGTTAACTAGCTGATCCCGGTCAAATAATATTGATTTTACCTCGAATACCCCACCTATCAAGCCCAGAATAACCAGAGTTTTTTGGACGGATAATTTTGGTAGTAATCTTTGGCTGTCCTGGTTGTTACTGTCAGCCTGGTTGGCCTGAAGGCCTTTGGTTAAATTCCCCGTACCCAGACCCAACTGTGAAAATATTCGTTCCATCAATGGATCTAATTCACCGGATGAAAACACGGGGATCCCCCCTTTTCAAAGGTGAAATATTTGTTGTGGGAACTAAGGAAATATTACAGGCGCTCCCGGAGTTCTTGAAGGGCCAGGGATTCCAGTAACGAAGAGAATGGCCAGGACGACAGCAATGGTCAATAGAAGATCATGCCGGATGTCCTCTTTGGTTGCCAACTAAATCACATCCTTACCAGCATATAGTATATGTATATTGTTTTAACAGCCGGTTGGTGCTTGTTATAACCCGGTGTTTATAAGAGACCTTATATTCAATATAAAAAATGTTTTTGTATTAAATTAGCAGATAAAAAAAACCGCTTCGGTCATGACACGACAAATTATCCAGCCCTGGCAATGTATAATAAGACCAGGGCTGTAATCATTTAACCAGTATGTAATAAAGGACTATTTTAGGAAATATAATGGTAGTACAGACAGTTTACTTTTTTTAATATTTCCCCTTTGCGGGTAACGGGAGTATGGCTTTATGGCGGCGTACACGGTTTACTTAGACCAGGTTTTTGTGGGTAACCTGGTAATGAATTATGCTATTCTGTGGTCAGCCGCAAAACTTGGCCGCGCCCCGGCCAGCAAATGGCGCCTTGCCGCTGGGGCAGCACTGGGGTCGGCTTATTCCCTGGCGCTGTTTTATCCGGGCCAAAACCTTTTAATGACGGTATGGTTTAAAACAGCCGCTTCAGTAGTTATCACAGCAGCTGTCTTTGCGCCGCTCAATCTCAGAAAATTTCTGACCTGCCTGGGTTGTTTCTACTTAACCTCTTTTGCTCTGGGCGGGTTGACCCTGGGCCTGATTTTTTTTATACACTCAGGCCGTTTTACAAGTTACAGCGGGGTTGGCGGGATTATTGCCGAGCACTTCTGGCCAGGGATATTTTTAGGGCTTGCGGCTTTTTGGGCTGCCGGGCAGGCTATAGCCGCAGTTATTAAAAGCGGGTATTTTGAAAATCTGTTCAGCATGAATCTTTTAATCAAGTCCGGCGGGGAGCAGATCAGGGTAAGCGCTTTTTTAGATACCGGAAACCAACTGAAAGATCCTTTGACCAGACACCCGGTGGTTGTGGCTGAGTATGCTGTTTTAAAATCTATCCTGCCGGAGGAGGCCAGGACCTGTTTTGAAAAAGAGGGGGAGCCCGACGTATGGGGCTTTCTTGGTTCCCTGGCTGAAAAACGCTATGCCTCGCGCTTTACGGCGGTCCCCTTTCAGTCCCTGGGCAATGTCAACGGCCTGATGTTAGGTTTCCGTCCGGATGAAGTTTTAATTGAGCGGCAGGGAAAACAAGTACAGGTGGGCAAGGTGATCATTGCCATCTATCATAAAAAGCTTGACCCTGGCGGCAATTATCAGGCCCTGCTCAGTTCCGAACTGCTGGCGCCGGTATCTTAGGCGTAAGGATAGTATTCAGTCCTGAAAATATACCGGCTCCATAGTATCCTCGAAATCTGTTTTTAAGGGGGCATGATTTTTGGCCTGGCTAAAACTCTGGCAATTCAGGTGGATGATCAAACTGGCTGCGCTGCGTTTATTAATCCGGCTGGGCTACCGGCCCAAGGTTTATTACGTGGGAAGCAGCGAGGCTTTGCCGCCGCCCTTAACAACGGACGAGGAGTCTTTTCTGATCAACCGTCTGGAATCCGGGGACAGCGCGGTCAGAAGTATCCTCATCGAAAGAAATTTGCGCCTGGTGGTCTATATTGCCCGTAAATTTGAAAACACCGGGGTGGGCATAGAAGATCTTGTTTCTATAGGAACGATCGGTCTTATTAAGGCTGTTAACACCTTTGACCCGGCTAAGAAGATCAAGCTGGCGACCTACGCTTCACGCTGCATTGAAAATGAAATACTGATGTACCTTAGAAGGAACAACAAAACCAGGGCGGAGGTGTCATTTGACGAACCGCTTAACATAGACTGGGACGGCAATGAACTGCTCTTGTCAGACGTTCTGGGCACTGAAAACGATATAATTTACAAATTAATCGAGGACGAGGTGGATAAAAAGCTGCTTTACCTGGCTCTCCAGAAACTCTCCGGCAGGGAGCGCAGAATCATGGAACTGCGCTTCGGCCTGAACAGCGGCCTGGAAAAAACCCAGAAAGAAGTTGCCGATTTGCTGGGCATATCCCAATCCTATATTTCCAGGCTGGAAAAAAGGATCATCAAGCGGCTGAAAAAAGAAATCCACCGTATGGAATAATGAACATACTTTTATAGCGCCGCCTCCAGGGCGGTTTTTTAAATGAAAAGCTCTTATGTATAATAAAATTTTGCTGTGGTAATAATGTGATTGTAAAAATAAAATGAATACTTGGAAGGGGTGGTGGTCCGTTCATGCTGGTGAACAAAGTCGAGATCTGTGGTGTCAACACATCAAAACTCCCGGTATTGACAGGAAGCCAGATGCGCGCTTTGTTCGAAATCATGCAAAAAGGAGACACCACAGCCAGGCCCAAGCTGATTAACGGCAATCTAAGGCTGGTTCTAAGTGTAATCCAGCGCTTTACCAACAGGGGTGAATACGTAGACGACCTTTTCCAGGTAGGTTGTATTGGCTTGATGAAAGCTATAGATAATTTTGACCTGTCCCAGAATGTGAAATTTTCAACATATGCGGTGCCGATGATAATCGGAGAAATACGGCGCTATTTGCGGGACAACAACCCGATTAGAGTAAGCCGCTCACTGCGGGACGTCGCCTATAAGGCACTGCAGGTAAGAGATTCTCTGGTCAATAAGTTCTCCCGCGAGCCGTCAATTAATGAAATCGCCGGTGAATTAAAAATGCCCAGGGAGGAGATAGTTTTCGCCCTGGATGCCATTCAGGAACCGATTTCCCTTTTTGAGCCTATTTACCACGACGGCGGCGATCCCATATTTGTAATGGACCAGATTAGTGACGAAAAAAACCAGGACCAGAATTGGCTTGAGGGCATAGCCATCAGGGACGCCCTGAAGAAGCTCAGCTCCCGGGAAAAGCTAATCCTGACGCTGCGCTTTTACGAGGGGAAAACACAGATGGAAGTAGCAGATGAGATCGGTATCTCCCAGGCTCAGGTTTCGCGGCTGGAAAAAGCCGCGCTCAGTCACATGAAGAAACACATTTAGATAAACGAGGCAGCTTATTCAACAAAAACAACAAAAGGTGCCTGGCACCTTTTGTTGAATAACTTTTTTTGGGGCGGCTTTTTTTGTAGCTGCCTTAATCTTTTTGTTCAGATTATGGGCGACCCCACATATAAATGTAAAGGAGTCCCATGTCACGGGAACCGATGCCTATTTTTAGGGGAGGTGCTCATGGTGGTAAAAATATCCGACCTGCGAGTGCGGGAGATTATCAATATAGTGGACGGGCGCAGGCTCGGCCTGATTAAGGACATAGACATTGATCTGGAGGAAGGAAAAATCACTTCCATTGTCCTGCCAGGAATAAGCGGCAAGTTTCTCGGGTTTCTTGGTAAAGAAGAAGAGATTGTAGTGCCGTGGAATAAAATTATGAAAATCGGAGCAGATGTTATTTTGGTTGAGATCAGCACTTTTACCGATCCCAGGCACGAGAACAGAGGCAATTATTAAATTGCTCAGTCCCTGGTTACTAAGTCAAGAATTTAAGAAATAATAACCATTTTGAAGCCTGGGAGAGTTACTGCTCTCCCATTTGCTATTATGGTATGGTTTTCCGTTTTTCAAACACGATCAACATATAGTATAATGCTATCGTGTGCAATACCATATTATGTAGCTCAATTAAACGAAGCGGAGCGTGAATACAATGAAGTGCCCCTTTTGCGGGTTGTCAGACAGCCGGGTACTTGATTCACGACCTACCGTTGAAGGTGACTCGATCAGGCGGCGCAGGGAATGTGGTGGCTGCGCCAAAAGATTCACCACTTATGAGAAGGTGGACGGGCTGCCTCTGGTGGTAGTGAAAAAGGATGGCCGCAGAGAAACTTTTGACCGGCAGAAATTAGTGCTTGGTTTAATTAAGGCGTGTCAGAAAAGACCTGTTTCAACTGAAAGAATTGGAATGATTGTAGACAACATAGAAAGGGAGCTGCGCAACACCACGGAAACTGAAGTGAGAAGCGAGTACATCGGAGAGCTTGTAATGGGGTACCTGCGCGTGCTTGATGAAGTCGCCTATGTACGTTTCGCCTCGGTTTACCGTGAATTCCGGGATGCGGAGAGTTTTATGGAAGAGTTGAAAGACCTTCTTAACACAAAGGGAAGCAGCTTAAAAAGGGGTTCTGAAGAAGATGTTTAAAGCGATACAGAAACGCGATGGCCGGACCGAGCCCTGCGCCCCGCATGTAGATGCCGCC
>CAZJGV010000151.1:0-7740 GCA_964545615.1 uncultured Pelotomaculum sp. | reverse complement strand
GTCAGCAAAGGCTGGATTCAAAAGTTGACGGACTCGAACAAGGCCAACAAAGGCTGGATTCAAAAGTTGACGGACTCGAACAAGGCCAACAAAGGCTTGAATCCAAAATGGATAAGTTGGAGTTGCGCGTGGAGAATGAAGTTATTGATGAAATACGCGCTTTATTTGATGACCGTGAAATGCAAAATAAAAGGATTGAAATGCACGACAGAAGGCTCGATTCTATTGATGAAAAATTGGACAGGATCTCCAATGACACTGCGTACCTTGTATCAGAAGTTATCAGCTTAAAGAGGCTTGTAAAGTAATGTTTGGCGGTATCACTTTAGGTCAGTTTATCCCGGGGGATTCACTGCTGCACCGTCTGGACCCCAGAACCAAGGTAATGGTTGTTTTAGCCGCGGCCGCGTCAATACTGGCCTCGGCTGACTGGCGGGGCATGGCCCTGGTGACAGTTTTTACTTTTGCGGCCTTAGCTTTGTCAGGAATGCCGGCGACGATTTTTTTAAGGGGGCTGCGTTCGCTCTGGGTGCTGCTGGCTATAGTTTTTCTAATCCAGACGCTGTTTACACCCGGAGATGTTCTGGCGGCCTTGGGACCACTAAAGATTTCGCATGAGGGTCTGGCAGGCGGCAGTATAATATTCCTGCGCCTGGCTTTACTGATTTTGATAGCCTCCCTGCTTACTCTTACCACTCCCCCGATTAAGCTTACCGCCGGACTGGAAAGCATGCTTTTACCATTGAAGAGACTGGGGGTGCCGGCACACGAGTTAGCCTTGATGATGACGATTGCTTTGCGCTTTATACCCATTCTGCTGCAAGAGGCCGAGATGGTACTCAAAGCGCAGCGGGCGAGAGGCGCCGGCTTTTCCGCAGGGAACCCCGCCAAATGGGCTGCCGGTTTATTGCCGTTATTTGTTCCCCTTTTTGCCGGAGCCCTGCGCAGAGCGGATGATATGGCCGTTGCTATGGAGGCGCGATGCTACCGTGGAGGAGCCAACAGGACCAGAATGAGCTCACTCGAGTTTGGCGGTAAAGACTTTATGGTTATTGTTGTGACCCTGATCATGCTGGCCGGAACAGTTGTTTTAAAAATTTTGTAATCCTGTCCAATTGTTTAGAAGGTTAATATTAACATGGCTAATATTAAGGTTACCATCGCCTATGACGGCACTAATTATCACGGTTTCCAGGAACAGCGCGGCACAGTTTTTCAAACTGTGCAGGGTGTATTGGAGGAGAATCTGTCCAGGTTGGCCCAAAGGGAAATTAGAATCATAGGTGCCGGAAGGACGGACGCGGGGGTTCACGCCCGCGGCCAGGTAATTAATTTTGACGCCGGTGACTGGCCCATTCCCCCACCCAAAGTTGCCTACGCGCTTAATAGTTTGCTGCCCGGGGACATTGCGGCGCTGGAGTCGGTGGAAGTACCGGAATCCTTCCACGCACGTTTCTCCGCCGTTGCCAAGACCTACAGGTACGTTATCAATAACGGGAAAAAGCACTCTCCTTTCCTGCGTCTGTACAGCTACCACGTACCCTGGCTGTTGGACGTGGTAGAGATGCGCACCGCTGCCCGGCACCTGGTTGGCAAACATGATTTCAGTGCTTTCCGGGCACTGGGCACACCTGTGAAGACTACCGTTCGCACTGTCCGGGAGATCCTGGTTAACAGGGAGAACGAGTTGACTTATATAGATATTCAGGCTGACGGCTTTCTCTATCATATGGCCCGGATGATCAGCGGCACGCTGATCCGGGTGGGGCTGGGAAAACTGGCCCCGGGGGAAGTGGCGGGGATACTGGCCGGCCGGAACAGTATGAAAGGGGGGCCAACGGCGCCGGCGCGGGGATTGTATTTGGCAAGAATCGAATATCCAGGTTGACGTGGTTATTGTTGACACTGGAAATGCTTTGTATTATAATTTTTGTTGTGGCTTTAAAAAAGCCTCGTTTGCCTATTTCTAAGGAGGGAAAATCTTTTCATGAAGACCTTTATGGCCAAGCCTGCGGATATGAAAAATCGCAAGTGGTACGTTATGGACGGTGAGGGCAAGGTTTTAGGGCGCCTGGCCGTGGAAGCGGCCCGGATCCTGCGTGGTAAACACAAGCCTGACTTTACTCCCCATATCGACACAGGCGACAACGTGATCGTTATCAACGCTGAAAAAATAGTGCTGACAGGGAATAAGCTGCAGAATAAAAAGCTATACCGGCACTCCGGATATCCCGGCGGGCTTAAAGTCGTCAGTTACGAAACACTTATGCAAACAAAGCCCGAACTGGCCGTGGAAAAAGCAATCAAAGGCATGCTGCCCCACAACCGGTTGGGGGCTGATATGGCCAAGAAGCTGAAAGTATATAAAGGTTCGGAACACCCCCACCAGGCCCAAAAACCAGAAGCCTGGCAGTTGTAGCAGGGAAGGAGGAAAAGACATTGGCGCAAGTTATGTTTTACGGTACCGGTCGCAGGAAGAACTCAGTAGCCCGCGTATTCCTTGTACCCGGTGAAGGCAGGGTGATCATCAACAACAAGCCGGTAAGCGAATATTTTGGCAGAAAGACTCTGGAAATGGTGGTACGCCAACCTGTAGAGTTGACTGGAGCATCAGCCAGGTTTGACATTCAGGCTAAAGTTCTGGGAGGCGGCATCAGCGGTCAGGCCGGGGCAATTAAAATGGGCATCGCCCGTGCTTTAGTACAGGCCGACCCCAACCTTCGTCCCGTCTTAAAACGAGCTGGTTTTTTGACCAGGGACCCGCGCATGAAAGAGCGTAGGAAGTATGGATTGAAAAAAGCTCGTAAAGCCTCACAGTTTTCTAAAAGATAAATGGCTTCAATTACACGAGGAAGGTAACCCCTTCCTTTTTTGTTATAATTTTATATGCTATAATTAACTTACGTCCCTGATGTTATCTGCTGGAGGAAACGTTGGACCGTTTAGTTTTTGTTTTTTTACTGACTGCCTTCATAAACTTAATCAACACCTTGACCCGTTCATCCCGCCTTTCTGGTGTGCGGACCAGGCACCTGGCTACCGCCATCTCTCTTTTTGGTGTGGTTTACCTGGCGGCTAGTTTTGCCAACACGCTCCAGGCTCCCCTGCTGGCATCCACTGTGGAGCGCATAATCGGCAGCGCCTACGACCAGGCCCTATTGGCGCCGGCGGTCGGCGATGTCACCGCTTCACCAGTCTACCAGGCGGCGCTGGCTGACCTAAACCGCAAACTCCGTTTTGTTATTCTAGGCTCCACTTTAGGAGTAGCAGTTGGTATTCTGGTTATTCCCAGCTTTGTCGCCTCATTCTCCAATGCCATAAAGGCTTTTGGTGAGACGGGCTCAGTTTTTCGAGTCATTCCGCTTATTCTGGTGACCGCCTTGAGGCCGGGCAGCAGCATCATCAAATTCCGGTTGTCTTCATTTAGCGCCCTGAAAGAAATCCTGTTCAACAAGATGGATATCCCCAGGGGTTTTCTTTACTGGAATCTGGTCAGCTACAGCCTCTGGACCGTTAACGTGCTGGCCGGTCTGTACGCCGGCGCTCTTTATCCGGAATTCCGTTCTACCGCGGTACTGATGGCTTCAATAGTAGGAAACGCCGCGATAGTTGTAAACGTCATGATGGTGGACGGAATAACCGATGCTGTGGCCAGGGGCGATAAGGATGAACTCTTATTAAAGCAGATAATCTTCTACCTGGCCGTCTCAAATCTGCTCGGCACACTGCTCAGCCAGGTCATTTTTGAGCCTGTGGCGCAGTTCCTGCAACACCTGACCAGGTGGATCACCTAAAACATAAACACATATATATGGAATATTTGCCCAACAGCCGGCATACCTTTATTGGGAAGAGTTTATTGAGGGTTCAGGCTCTTAACCTATTAGCTTATTAAAATAAGTTAATAGGTTAAGAGCCTGAACCCCCCCAAGAAGGAGGGGCTGTTTTTGTCTCCTATAGTCGTAAAGGCTTTTAGAGTTAAAAAACGGCACCTGGTATTACTGGTGGCCCTGGTGTTTCTGGCTTTTTATCTGTCCGGCGCCCAACGCGACCTGGCTGAACAGAAAACAGTGGAGGTAATGTCTCCAGCGCTGACCAACAGGGTGATTGTAGTCGATCCCGGACATGGCGGCGCCGATCCGGGTGTTGTTGGCAGGAGCGGCGTCATGGAGAAGGATGTCACCCTGGAGGTGGGCAGACGCCTGGCGGCAAGCCTGGGACAAGCAGGCGCCATGGTAATGATGACCAGGGAGACAGATACCGACCTGAGTGATCCCGGTACCATAGGGGCTTCGGCGAAAAAGCGGGAAGACTTGCAAAAGAGAGTGGCGCTGGCCAACGATAATAAGGCTGACCTGTATGTGAGCATTCACGTGAACAGCACTCCCGATCCCAGTCGCCGCGGTGCCCAGGCATTCATCCAGCCGGGGTCGGCTGAAAGCAGGAAGGCCAGCCAGTTGATCCAGTCTGAACTCGCCGGGCTGCTCAAAAATACCGCCCGCCAGCCGTCCGAGGTGGATTCTTATATGACCAGGAACACTTTCATGCCTGCGATAATAGTGGAAATAGGTTTCATCACCAACAAAGCTGAGGAAAAACTATTGGCGGATCCCGCCTACCAGGGTAAGGTGGCCTGGGCTATTTACGCGGGAGTGGTAAAATATTTTGCCCAGGGAGGTGTGCCTGCCCTGGAGCCGTTTGAAAAGGAAAGGGTGATTAAGACTTTTAAGGAACAGGCTCCAGGCAGCATCAGCGAACCATAAAGAACATATGATTAAAAGAAGCCGGACAACCGGCTTCTTTTTTTAGCCTTTTCCACAAAGTACTATTAAAAAAGCAGGGAAAATATACGATAATAAAAGGGAATCTATAAATCTAATGTCTAATATTAAAATAAGCAAGCCTTACTTCTTAATAACTAATTATCCTTCGCTGTGAAAGGGACTGTCACATGAATTATGATGTTTTGGTAATTGGCGGCGGCCCGGCGGGTTGTAGGACTGCCGGGTTGATCGCAAAGAAAGGTTACAAAGTGCTGGTTGCCGAGGAACACCGGAATATCGGGGAGCCGATGCAGTGCGCGGGTCTGGTCAGCCCCAGAACCTTAAAGACAGCTGATGTGCCCTGCGATGATCTGGTCATCAATAAAATTCATGGCGCTTATGTCCACTCTCCGGGTGGTGCAACACTTGCGATCAGGGGCAAGGAAACATACGGGCTGGTGATCGACCGGTCAGCCTTTGACCGCAGGCTTTGTGAGGGCGCCAGGCAGGCCGGCGCAGAGATCATAACCGGAACCAGGGCCGGTGTGAAGGAGTATATCCCGGAAGGAGTGCGCGTAGTTTTAAAAACTGAAGGCCGGGAAAGATCCGCCGCCGCCTCTCTGCTTATAGGCGCCGATGGTCCCAATTCAGAAGTTGCGCGCTGGGCTCATGTCTGCAGGTCCGGCGATATTGTCAGCATGTACGCGGCTGAAGTGGAGCTAAAATGCCCGGAAAGTGATATGGTGCATGTTTTCCTGGGTAAGGATATAGCAGCGGGATGGTTCGGCTGGCTGATACCGGTTGACGGAAAACGCGCCAGGGTGGGCACAGGTGTCAGCAGGGGCAGAAACAGCCGCCCGCAACCCTGCTTCAGGAGAATGGTCGAAGCTTACCCGGATATTTTTAAAGGTATGCAAGTGATTCGGGGCACAGGCGGGATTGTGCCCATAGGTTTTCCTTCCAGGATATACGGCGATCGAACTTTGCTGGTGGGAGACGCGGCCTGTCAGACCAAGCCCCTGTCCGGGGGCGGCTTATATCTCGGGCTAACCGGCGCCGGTATTTGTTCTAAAGTAGCGGCAGAGGCTCTTTTCAAAAGGAAATTTGGGGTGGAGCAGCTTGCCCAGTACCAGCGTTTATGGGAAAAAGAAATGGCGGAAGAAATCCAAACGGCCTTGAGCCACAGAAAGATCTTTGTGAATATGACTGACAATGAAATAGACATACTGATCCGGTTTTTTAACCGGCCTCTGTGGAAGTACATTATATCTAAATACGGCGACATTGATTACCCTTCATGGCTGGCCTACAAGCTTTCCTTCGCCAGGCCCTGGGCGGAAAAGTTTGTGCTGAGCCGGCTGGAGAAGATGGTTAAGTGCGGATCTTGAGCTTTCCCCGGCATTCTGCGGCAGGAGGCCGGGGCTCACAGGTCAGCAGGTCATAATTTTTGAAAATGCATGAATGAATGGACCTTCATTAAAAAGGGGCTGATGCCAAGGATCCAGTTGGCGTCAGGGAGGATCCCCAGGAAGCCCGCCGCGAGGAAATAGTAATCCCGCTTTACTATAGACCATATGGCAAGAAGGAACAGGGCCAAACAGCCAAAAGCATAATTCAGTAAAAGGCTGAATTCGTAATGAGGTACCGCATCCAGGGCAAAATGGGATAAAAACGCCAGCAGTAAGAGCCAGGGCGTTTTTATTTTGCCCTTACCGATACCGTAGACAGCTGTGGCTGTTACTATGTGGGTTAATCCTGACATAAATTCTCCTGAAACAGGGGAGATTCATCTCCTTACCCCTGTGTTAAGTCAATCTCGTGAATTCGCTCGCAATTTTTAGACTCATACCCGGTGCTATTATTCTTCTATAAAGGACAGTTTTATCCTTCATTCCAGCCACTCCCTTTTTACCCTGTCCGGTAGAGCATTTACAAATATATTGTCGATATTTGTTTGCAAAATATTCCTGTCTTGCTATTGACTCCTTATTACCAATTTGCTAATATAATATCAGGAACATACGTTTGGGGCGGGCAAATGGAAAGACATTTTACCGCCCCAAACTGTTTTTCCGGCCCGCCCCACTCCCTGCCGTAGAAAAATTGCTGAAGGCTCGTATGTTCGGCCTTCCGCCGAAAAGGAGGTGAATAAATGGCTGTCAATAAAGTGCCCGCCAATTCCGTGCTCAGGCTTGAGCTCCAGGTCGGCGTAAACACAAGCGGCAACCCGGTTTACCGGAACAAGAACTTGAACAACGCCAAGTCGGCCGCGTCCGACCAGGATCTGTTCGATGTGGCCACCGCCCTGGCCGGTTTGCAGGGATACCCGCTGAGCGGTATCTCCCGCGTGGATGGAGCTCAACTGGTCGAGGTTTAAGACTAAATCAGGAATATAAAAGAAAGGAGGGATATGATTGGCCGTTACAGCCAGAACATTGCGCATGGTGTTTCTTAACGAGGCCGGTAAAAACGTCACTATCAGCCTGGACAACCCCAGGAGCGACCTGACTACCGCCGAAGTTCAGACAGCCATGGACCTGGTCATTGCCCGCAACATCTTTACCGGTACAGGTGGTGACCTGGTGTCCAAGCAGGATATCAAAGTCATAGACAGCACTACCGACGATCTTTACGACCCGCCCGCTTAAATCAGGGCGTTGACCATAGAATGCGGGGCGATCGGTGAGCCCCGCCGCGACACGGCGTTATCCCAGAATAGTTGACCCGGCAGGTCCGGATCGGGTGGCGCCGTGTTTTACTTTTACTTGGAAAGGAGTGATTGCTGCTGGAAGATGTCCTGCAGGCAGTGGGCGATGTAGGTTTTCCCATGGCCGTGGCCGCGTACCTGTTGGTGCGCATGGAGGGCAAGTTGGAGGCCCTGACCTCCAGCATCGCCAGTCTGGCCGAAGCGGTGGCGGGTGAGCGGCGGCAGGATGAGAAAAATTAGTGTGAAATTGAAGAAGAGCCGCCGGTGTCT
>CAZJGV010000150.1:0-7742 GCA_964545615.1 uncultured Pelotomaculum sp. | reverse complement strand
GCATGTGTTAAGCACGCCGCCAGCGTTCGTCCTGAGCCAGGATCAAACTCTCCATTTATATCTGAAAAATTTGATTGCTAGCTCTTTGTTTGCTTCGTTGTTTTGGAATGTACTGCTCGTTTGGTCTTGCGACTTTGACGAGTCATGTGTTTGTTTTCCATCCATCCACTGTTTAGTTTTCAAAGACCGGTTCTTGCTTTTTTTGTGACCGCCTTTTCAGCGGCGACATTTACTATCTTAACTTTTTTTGCTGTCCGCGTCAACAGGTAATTATTGGTTAGCTTTTTAGCTGTATGTGCGGACCGCACGATAAATAATTTAACACATGTACCGCTGTTCGTCAAGCCTTCATTTATCTTCAAATCTTCAGATTGCATATCTCAATTCGCTTATATTGTGCGTCATAACTGGAATATTATCCATAATTAAAAATTTTTAAAAAGATTTTTAGATAAATACATTCTATTTAATTAAGCTATTGTTGAAAATACCACTGGGCAAGGTTACGAAAGTACTGGGCACACTGCCGACAATTATGCTTTCAGCCAGCGGTACCTGGTTGGCGACAACAGTTTCACCGCTTTTTGAGGGAATGACAATACGTATATTTGTATCAAAATTAAGATAGATAGTATGCCTGGTCTGATTTATACCGGCCGATTCAAATCTGTCTACCACGTTAACCCGCACCGTGCCGACAGGCATCATATTGAATTTAATCTGTGGGCCCATGTAAGCAAGAAACGGTATTCCTAAAATCTGACCGGCAGGTATGCTTAGAGACTGCCATCTCAATTCTTCTAAAGCTTTTTGCACAGCCAGGGTCGTATTGGCGGAAAACTTATTCACTTTCACCGTGTTGGCCTGCATCAAGACTATATGTCCTTCGTTATCTTTCTGAATAGCTATGAAATCCTGATATTGAAGGTTTTCGTCAGCTATCTCGCGCTGCAAAGCTTTCTGAAATGACTCAGTCGCTAGTTGAATTGCCCTGACTTCAGCAATATTAAAAAAAGTATTTCTTAAGGTCATATCCAGTAAAAAGATTACGCCAAAAACTGTAGCGCAAAAAAGTGCCAGGTAAAAGGCCGGCCCAATCCTTCGCCTTCTTTTAAACAAAACTGTCACCTCACTTTTCAAGCGCCAAACCATACCTGTATACTAATTTATGTGACAGTTAAATAAATGATAGCACCCAAAATAAAAAAAGACGCTCAGAGCGTCTCGTTTTTCAGGAAACATCTATTTAATAATACGCATAAATTTTCGTTTCCCCACTTGAATGATTGCACCCGTGGAGAAGCGTAAGGTGATATTAGGGTCGTCGATTTTCATTCCGTCTATTTTCACTCCGCCCTGCTGGATTAAGCGCCTGGCCTCACTGGTGCTGGAGGCCATTTTAGCCAGCGTGATCAACTTGGGCAGCCAGATCTCCCCGTTTTCAAGCATATTCTCAGTCAGTTTAAAATCAGGAATTTCATCCGGCAAATCTTTTTGCTGAAACATCCTTTTAAACTCTTCTTCGGCGGCTTTAGCCTCTTCCAGACCGTGGTATTGAGACACTATTTCCCTGGCCAGCCTCATCTTCACGTCTCTCGGGTGCAGTTTACCGTCTTTAAGTCCAGCTTCAATAGCGCGCAGTTCTGCCAGGGAAACGGGGGTAACAAGTTCAAAATACCTTAGCATCATCTCATCCGGCAGGGACATGGTCTTACCGTACATCTCCCTGGGTGGTTCATCAATACCGATGTAATTACCCAGGCTCTTGCTCATTTTATTAACCCCATCCAGGCCTTCCAAAATGGGCATCATCAGAGCCACCTGCTGATCCTGCCCGTATTCTTTTTGCAGTGTACGACCCATCAGAAGATTAAACTTCTGATCTGTCCCGCCCAACTCCACATCTGCTTTTAGCGCAACAGAATCATAGCCCTGCATAAGCGGGTAAAACAGCTCATGGATGCTGATCGGCAGATTTTCTTTGAACCGTTTATGAAAATCGTCCCGCTCCAGCATCCTGGCCAGAGTATATTTGGCCGCCAGTTCGATTACCTGGACAAAATTCAGCGGCGCTAACCACTGGCTGTTAAAAACAACCCTGGTTTTCTCACGGTCCAGTATTTTAAATATCTGTCTTTCATAGGTTTTGGCGTTAGTCAAAACCTGTTCTTCAGTAAGCTGTTTGCGTGTTTCCGACTTTCCGGTGGGATCACCAATACGGGCGGTGAAGTCGCCCAGGATTAAAATCACCTGGTGACCAAGGTCCTGAAACTGCCTTAACTTGTGTAATACCACGGTGTGGCCGAGATGGATATCAGGCGCGGTGGGATCTAAGCCAAGTTTTATTGTAAGCGGCATACTTGTGTCAATTGATGATTTGAGCTTTTCCAACAGTTCGCTTTCAGGTACAATTTCAACCGTGCCTCTTTTGATAATTTCCAGCTGTTTTTCCAAGGTAAGCACACTGATACCCCTTTCAAGAAACATCTTAAAAAATCTTATTAATTATAACAGTATTTTGTACGTTTAATCAATAATCTTCCAATGACAGACTTTTAATTTAACCTTTCAGGTTTGAAAACGAGGTAATATCTGTTATATAATACAAAGGGAAAGGAGGGTTACCTATCGATACCTTAAAAGTCTTTCTTCTGATGGGCGTTTTGTCGGTACTGCTGGTGCTGATTGGGAGCGCAGTGGGAGGTAGTTCCGGAGCATTGTTGTTTTTTCTCATCGCTCTGGTCATGAACCTGATCGGTTATTATTACAGTGACTCTATTACCATAAAAATGACACGTTCTCGCCCTGTCTCCGCAAGCGAGGCCCCTGAATTATACGACATCGTCGGTCGTCTGTCACAACGCGCCGGCATGCCCACGCCGCGTATTTTCATTACCCCTTCTGAACAACCCAACGCTTTCGCTACCGGCAGAGGACCTTCCCATGCCGCCGTTGCCGTTACTGAAGGAATCTTACGCCTGCTCAGCCGCACAGAATTGGAAGGGGTACTTGCCCACGAAATTGCTCATATCAAGGACCGTGACGTTTTAATTGGCACTATAGCCGCCTCTTTAGCCGGCGCTATTACCATGATTGCCAACATGCTGCAGTGGAGCTTAATGTTCGGCGGCTTCAGGGGTGACGACGACGAGGGCGGCGGTATAGCCGGTCTTGCCGGTTCCCTGCTTATGATTATACTTGCACCCATAGCGGCAATGATGGTCCAGATGGCCATTTCCCGCTCCAGAGAATTTGAAGCAGACGCCAACGGCGCCCGTCTGGCCGGACGCACCCAGGGGCTGTCCCAGGCACTCTTAAAACTGGAGCGTGGCGCCAGGCAGATCCCGATGCAGGTCAACCCAGCGACATCGCACCTGTTTATCGTAAATCCTCTTTCCGGACAATCCATGGCCCGGCTTTTCAGCACCCACCCGCCAATTGAGGAAAGGGTAAGACGTCTTAATGAAATGAGAATTTAGACATTATTTAAAGCTGTTTCTTCTCTATCCAGTTAACAAAGAGCGATATTATATTCATAACCTCAAGCAGGGAGCCTGTATAAAGGACTTCCCTGCCACTGTTCCTTCGCACTCCCGGGATAAGGCTTAGAGCTTCAGCATAGCCGGGCCAGGTCAGCTCCAGATACAACTCCACAGGCTCACGGACACAAAACGGCTTGTACTCGCCTTTTAGCCCCCTCCTGGTGGCAATACTGGCCGCCTCAGTTATTCTTGCTGCAGATATGTCAGGGTGAGTATTAAGGGCGGCGCAGCTTCCTATAGCTTCCTTTACTGCTACCGTCTCCAGGTCTGATAAAAAGGACTTGATCTCATCTACAAATGCCCGGTCACCTGAGGCCATACCTACAGGAACACCGAAATTACCGGCACAAACAGCACTGATGAAAGCTTCACCCGCATCTACACCGTTTAATCTCAAGCACGTTATGCCCATATTCATGGTATGGGGCAAAACCGCTTCGGCTGTTCCGCACCTGGCATGAAAACCTATAAGGAAAACAAGATTACATTCCTGCACAGCGTCCATCCACATCAGCCTTCTTTTTGTTCCGCTGATTAATGACGCTTTTCCATTCAGTTTGTTATGAATTATATTTTGCTTTCTCATGTGAATATCCGAAACTACGATATCCGTCGCACCCCCGGAAAGCGCCCCCTCTACAGCCGCGTTTACCTCAGCGGTCATCTCTTCCCTGCGCAAATCGTCCTCCGGCTGTCTTTCCGGCCAATCCACATAACCACTGGTCCCCTCTATATCAGCGGCAATGAAAACCTTGAACATTTTAAAATTCACCCCCTACAAAAGGAATATACTTTTTGCTTAAAAAAAATACGCAATCTTACCGCGTTAAGTGGCTCAAATAATCTGTCTGCCAGGCTTCTGGTTTATGAAAAGCGTGTATATGGACCTTGTTTGGTGATACCCGGTTAATGATGCCGGAGAATTTGACCTGAATCAACTAAAAAAACCCGTGGAGGGCTTTCCCATCCACGGGTTTTTTAAGAAACTGACTTACGAAATCTTTACTCCCTGGAACTGGAGCTTCAGGCCGGCTGCCGCCATCTTGCGGCGCACAAAAGCCAGGTTCTCCTGCAGCGGAATTTCCTTCGGGCAGAGGTCGGCGCAGGCCATAAGGCCCACGCAGCCAAACGCTCCGTCTTCATTACCGACTACATCAAAGTACTCGGCATCCGAGCGCTCATCCCGCGGGTCAATAAGGAAGCGGAACACCCTGTTGATTCCGGTCGCGCCCAGGAAGTCTTCCCGGATGTTGGCAGTTACGCAGGCAGCCACGCAGCAACCGCACTCAATGCATTGCTCAGGATCGTAAATCGACTCAGCAGTTTTGTTATCCAGCCTGACTTCAAGAGCGTTGAAATCAAACTTCTTGTTGGTGTGGACCCAGGCTTCTGTCCTCACCTGTAAATCCCTGTACCAGGTGCCTGTATCGACCGCAAGGTCACCGATCAGTTTAAATACCGGCAGCGGCATCACTGTAAACTTGCTTGGCAGCAACCTGGTCATGGTTTTGCAGGCCAGCCTGGGCCTGCCGTTGATCAGCATGGCGCAGGAGCCGCAGATTGCCGCCCGGCAGACGAAGTCAAACATTAATGTGGGGTCAAGCTTTTCGCGGATATCGTTAAGCGCCACAAATAAGGTCATACCTTCGTATTCTTCAATTTGATAATCCTGCATCCTGGGCTTATCGCCGGGAATGTTAGGGTTATAGCGAAAACAAGATATAGTTAACTGGCGTCCCATACTCTTCTTCACCCTCCTCCTTATACTACGTTATTTTCCCTTGGGTCCCGCGCTTGCTTCGCCGTATCCGCGGTCGCCCGGAGGCAGTATCGGACATGGTACAGGCTCATAGTCAAGCGTGGGCAGGTCTGCCCCTTCTTTCCAGTAAGCCAGTGTACGCTTGAGCCAGTTGGCGTCATCCCGCTTCGGATAGTCTTCCCGGAAGTGGCTGCCGCGGCTCTCGGTACGCATTAACGCGCCGTATGCAACACAGAGCGCTGTGCGGACCTGTCCCGGCATCTTGATCGCCAGGGCCAGTTCCGGATTGGCGCCCTGCCCGGAGGAACGGAGGCCGATCTTCAGTGAACGCCTGTAAAGTTCTTGCAGCTTCGCCACACCCTGCTCCAGTGCTTTACCAGTCCGGAAAATGTGGACATGGTCCATCATGGCTGTCCCCATAGCGGCTCTGATATCGTACACGTTTTCCCTGCCGTTTTTGCCGGAAATGAGGTTTTTAATCTTTTCTTCTTCTATCTTGACGGCGTCTTCAACCAGTTTCATGTTGAAGTTGCGAGTCTGGCCAAGTGTGTACTTGGCAACTTGCTTGCCGCAAATATAGCCGGCTGTGACAGTCTCAGCCAGCGAGTTGCCGCCGAGGCGGTTGAATCCGTGCAGGTCCCAGCAGGCCGCTTCGCCCATGGCAAATAGTCCTTTGAGTCCATATGCGGCGCCGTCCTTGTTGGTGCGGATGCCGCCCATGGTGTAGTGCTGGGTCGGGATAACCGGCACCAGTTCCTTGGCCGGGTCAATTCCGTTAAAGTTGGTGGCGATAGTGGCGATCTCACGCAAGTTTTTCCAGACCCACTGGCGGCCCAGGTGGCGGATATCCAGCCACAGGTGCTGCTGGGTGGAATATTTGCTGTCTACGCCGTAGCCAGCCCTGATATGCTGGACCATGCGGCGGGAAACAACGTCACGGGAGGCAAGCTCTTTCTTCTTGGGCTCGTAGTCGGGCATAAACCTGTGCATGTTCTTGTCCAGCAGGTAGCCGCCGTCACCACGGGCGCCCTCAGTCATCAGGATATATACAGGGGGCATCCCAGTCGGGTGGAACTGAATCGCTTCCATGTTGCCGAGGGGTACGAGGCCGGTGTTGAGGGCGATAGCCCCCCCGGTTCCTTCGCAGATGACGGCGTTGGTAGAAGCAGCGTAAATACGTCCCGCGCCGCCGGTGCCGATAATGGTTGATTTAGCCAGGTAAACATTCAGTTCGCCGTTACGCAGGTCCCTGGCCACACAGCCATAGCACGTTTCTCCGTCGTGAATAAGAGAAATAGCTTCCATCCTGTCATGGACGGGGATCCCCAACTTGCAGACCACGGTGTCCACCACAAACACTACTGTATGGCCAGTGCCGTCTGAAGTATAGCAACAGCGCCACTTGGCCGTGCCGCCGAAGTCACGGGCGGTGATTAAACCCTCTTTTTCCTTAGGGTCTTCAGTTTCAATGCCGCTGGCGTATTTCTTTTTGCCGGCGGTAACCCGGTTCCAGGGCACGCCCCAGTAATCGAGCTGTCTGATCATGGAAGGAACAGTTTCACAGAACATCTTGGCGACTTCCTGGTCGCAGCCCCAGTCCGAACCCTTCACAGTATCTGCAAAGTGGGTCTCAGGGTTGTCGCCCTTGCCCATCGCAATGTTCCCGAGGGAAGCCTGCATGCCGCCCTGGGCAGCTGTACTGTGGGAACGGCGCGGCGGCACCAAGCTCAGGATGATTACACTCAGGCCAGCTTGGGCAGCCTCAATAGCTGAACGGTTGGCAGCCAAGCCGGCGCCGATAACTAAAACATCACACACATGGGTATTTTTTGCGCTCAATGTATGGCACCTCCCGCCGGCAGATTAGCTGCAATCTGCGTAAATGTATATAGTGCTGTAAAACCGAGGGCGATGATAATAACAGTGATACCCTTTAAAACCCAGCCCATCTTATGACGCTCAAACCAGCCCCACTTAACTAAGATACGATACAAGCCAAAACCTGCATGGTATTCCCCGACAATCAGGAAGATTACATAAAAAACTAAAAAGAATGGGAAATGAAAGCTGCCAAAAGAAACATCCGCCGGGCCGGTAGAAGCTACACGCGCAGCGCTTGTAGCTACTCTGAGCGGCCATGAGGTCATTATTGTCCAGAGGTGCATACTCGCCATGATACCGATCATCAGAGCGGTGATGACCTGTCCCGCCCATACCCAGGTGTCATAGTGGTTCATCATTTTTGTAATCCGCCACGCGATTCTTAAATCACGCAGGCGCAACGGAGCCCTGCGTCCTGCCAAAAAGATGTGAACAATTATAAGCAGGACAGTTGCGGGAATACCAAATTGCGCTAAATAATATTTATCCAGACCTTCGGACAATGTATCAAAAAGAGCTGGACGAACAACAACTGTAGATACGAAAAGCATATGCATCCA
>CAZJGV010000149.1:0-7768 GCA_964545615.1 uncultured Pelotomaculum sp. | reverse complement strand
ATCATAGTGGAGCCCGGCCGTTCCATCAGCGGAACCGCCGGCGCAACTTTATACACGATTGGAGCGATTAAGGAGATACCGAATGTGCGCAAATATATTGCGGTCGACGGCGGCATGGGAGACAACCCGAGGCCGGCCCTGTACCAGTCCCGCTATGAGGCCTGTATCGCCAATAAAGGTGGAGATGCACCCGCTGAATTGGTTTCCGTGGCAGGCAAATGCTGTGAATCAGGGGACATGTTGATCTGGGACATCCGGCTTCCCGCAGCTGCCCCGGGCGATGTGTTGGCGGTAAGCTGCACTGGCGCCTATAACTATGCTATGTCCATGAACTACAACCGATTGCCGCGACCGGCCATGGTGCTTGTAGGCAATGGCCGGGCCGAATTAATAAACCGCCGCGAAAGCTATGAGGATTTGATCAGAAACGATCTTATCCCGGCAAGGCTGGCCAAACGAGATGTGGGACGTGGGACATTATAGCGTCAACACGGGCGCTTTTTTTGCCAGCTGTAATGTGATATAATATGTTGCATATTTTGTAAGTGGAGGGCTAACGGTGGAAATTATCACTACCCATACTAATACAGATATGGACGCTCTCGCTTCTATGGTGGCCGCGCAAAAGCTTTACCCAGGCGCGGTAATGGTTTTTCCCGGCCCACTCCTTAAAAATGTTGAGGAGTTTATGGCCCTGCATAAGGACACTCTGAATGTGAGAACGGTCAGGGACATTGAGCCCCGGTTGATTGAGAGAGTGATTCTGGTTGACACGAAGTCACCCAGCCGTCTGGATAAACTCGCCCAACTGCTGAAGAAACCGGGTATTGACATACATATATACGATCACCACCCCCGCGGCGAGGGCGATGCCAGGGGTAAGCTGGAAGTGGTTGAAATGGTAGGGGCAACCACAACTCTGCTGGTTGAAAAAATAATTGAGAATGGCTTGAAAATCACCCCGGTGGAAGCAACGGTGCTTTGCCTGGGTATCTATGAGGATACCGGCTCGCTGGTGTTTTCCAACACCACGCCGAGAGACGCCGGCGCGGTTTCCTACTTGCTGGCTCAGGGCGCCAACCTGGCCGTGGTTGCTGAATTTCTGGAACGTCCTCTCACCGAGGAGCAGCGGAATTTACTAAAAGCTCTGCTGGTCTCGACTGAACGTTATGAGATAAATGGGATCAAGTTTCTGGTCGCTAAAGGGAATGTGGATGAGTTTGTGGGAGGTCTCGATCTCTTAACCCATAAACTTGTTGACTTTGCTCACCTGGACGCTGTATTCACCGTGGTAGAAATGGAAGAACGTGTCTATATAGTGGCGCGCAGCAGTATTCCAGAGGTGAGCGTCAAAGATATTCTTGACGTTTTTGGCGGAGGGGGACATCCGTCGGCCGCTTCAGCCATCATTAAGAAGGCAAAGCTGGAAGATGTGGTGGAACTCTTGCTGGATACCATCCGTTCCAAAGCCCGTCCGCCGACTACCGCTTTTGATATTATGTCGAGCCCGGTAAAAACTATAACTCAGGAAATGGTTATTGAAGAGGCGGGGCGGATCATGCTCAGGTATGGACATACCGGCCTGCCGGTGGTAAAAGGCGAGCTGGTGGTAGGTGTAATCTCACGCCGCGACGTTGAAAAAGCAGCCCACCATGGTCTCGGGCATGCTCCTGTAAAAGGATTTATGACCAGCAATCTGGTTACCGCCAGCCCTGGGACGCCTGTTTCAGTGGTCCGTGAACTGATGATTGAGCATGATATTGGAAGGCTGCCGGTGCTAAAAGAAGGCAAACTGGTAGGTATCGTATCCCGGACCGATGTTCTGCGTACGCTGCACGGTGAGGTGCAGGCAAGGCATGAAAAAATACACAGCAGTGTTAGCAACAACAAACCGGACAAAAACATCCGGGAACTGATGTACCGGGGTTTGTCCGCAGAATATGTGCGGATCCTGGAACAAGCCGGAGCGGTGGGCGCCAGGCTGGGCTATAAGGTTTTTGCGGCAGGCGGCATTGTACGCGATTTGCTGTTGGGCATGGAGTGCCTTGACATTGACCTGGTTGTTGAAGGGGACGGCATTGAACTGGCCCGCGCGCTCAGTTTGGAATGCGGCGGCAGAGTCCGGGTCCACCCCAAATTCTATACCGCCACTGTACATTTCTCTGATGGCCGTCAGGTAGATGTGGCCACGGCGCGGGTTGAGTTTTACCAGTACCCGGCGGCTATGCCGCAGGTGGAAGCATCTTCCCTGCACCAGGACCTGTACCGGCGTGATTTTACCATAAATGCTATGGCGGTTTCGCTTAACAAGGATGATTTTGGTGATGTGGTTGATTTTTTTGGCGGCAGAGAAGACCTGGAGCGGGGCGTGCTGCGGGTGCTGCACAATTTAAGCTTTATTGAAGATCCAACCAGGCTTTTAAGAGGGATCAGGTTTGAGAAACGATACAATATCAATTTTGAGCCCCAGACTTTAAAATTAGCCAGAGAGGCTGTGCAAAATAAAATGCTCGCCAGGGTTTCACTGGAGCGGGTTTGGGAGGAACTGAGGTACATCCTGCTGGAACCCCGCCCAAGCCTCGGATTGGCGCGCCTGGTAGAGATGCAGTTATGGGACTGTCTTTTCCCCGGTGTGCTGTATACCGGCAACAAAGAGGTGTTGGATGAACTGCACCGTTCCATCAAGGTGCTGCGTTCCTGGGACCTGGCTGAACCTGACGAACCATGGATGGTTTACCTGATCGCGGTCCTGCACCAGACGGACGGCGACAAAGCCAGGGACATCTGCCTGAGATACCATCTTAACAAAAGGCAGTTGGAGAAAGTGTCGGCCGCTTTGAAAGGCTGGCGCGGCGTTATGGAAGGGCTAAACTATCCGGACGGCCTGACCATGAGTGAGTTGGCCAGGCGGGTTATGTCCGTGCCGAGAGAATGTTATCCGCTTATATTAGCCTACCTCGTCAACTATGTCACCAGAAAGAGCTTCCGTCATGTACTCACCGCCATTTGTTACGACAAGCCGTCGATTAACGGCAAAGACCTCCGTTCTTTAGGCTTTAAGCCGGGACCCGCTTATAAGCTGGCGCTGGAAGCGGTCTGGCAGGCCCGTATCGACGGTCTGGTGCGGACCAGGCAGGAAGAGCTCAGCTATGCCAAGGAATATCTGTCCGGTTACGAAGGAGCGATAAACGATGTTTGATTTGCCAAGTCTGCAAAGCATAGCCTTAATGCTGCCGGCAATTGTCCTGGGCCTGACCTTTCACGAGTACGCCCACGGTCTGGTGGCCTACCGTCTGGGAGATAACACCGCCCATGACCATGGCCGGCTTACGCTTAACCCGGCGGCGCATGTGGATCCCGTGGGACTGATTCTGCTTTTTCTGGCCGGGTTTGGCTGGGCTAAACCAGTTCCGGTAAACCCTTATAATCTCAAAGGTGATATTCAGAAAGGCATGCTTTTAGTGTCCCTGGCCGGCCCGGCCACGAACTTACTGCTGGCTATAGCCGCGGCTGTGATTTGGGGCGCGCTGGCAGGATTGAGACTGCCTTATTTCAATGATATCATGATGTACATGATTCAGATCAATGTAGTGCTGGCTATCTTCAACCTGATCCCGGTGCCCCCTCTGGATGGATCAAAAATTCTGGCAGGGCTCCTGCCCGGCCGGCAGAACTGGCTGTACCAGCTTGAATCGTACGGAGTAATTATTTTAATCCTGCTGGTGTTTACCGGGGCCATAGGTTTTATCTTTAATATCTTTGTAAGGCCTATCGTCTTAGCTTTATATGCACTCGCCGGATTGATTTCAAACTTCATATTGTAAACAATCGGCTTACACCGAAGAATAGGAGGTTCGTCATGCGCATTCTATCAGGTATTCAACCCTCTGGTTCTCTGCACCTGGGCAATTATTTCGGGATGATGAAAAGGATGGTGGATTACCAGGAGAATAACGAGTTGTTTTGTTTTCTGGTTAACTACCACGCCCTGACTTCAGTATTTGACGCCCCTCTCTTAAGGCGCCAGACTTATGATGCCGCCTGCGATTTTCTGGCTCTGGGGCTTGATCCGGTTAAGTCGGTGTTCTGGGTGCAGGCCGACGTGCCGGAGGTAACCGAGTTAACCTGGCTTCTCTCCAATGTAACCAGTATGGGGCTGCTTGAGCGAAACCATTCTTATAAGGACAAAACCGCCAAGGGTATCCCCGCCAGCCAGGGCTTATTTTCCTACCCGGTGCTGATGGCGGCCGACATCCTGCTTTACGGGGCTGAAAAGGTGCCGGTGGGGAAAGACCAGAAGCAGCACCTGGAGATTGCGAGGGATATCGCCATCCGGTTTAACAGCACTTACGGCGATACCTTTGTAGTGCCGGAACCGGATATCGAAGACGACCTGGCGGTAGTGCCGGGTATTGACGGCCAAAAAATGTCCAAATCATACGGCAACGCCATCGAGATTTTCAGCGATGAAAAGTCACTGAAGAAAAAAGTAATGGGTATTAAGACGGACTCTACGCCGGTAGATCAGCCAAAACCAGTCGAAGGGAACCCTTTATATGAAATTTACGCGCTTTTTTTAGATGAGCAGGGCAAAGCAGAGCTTAAAGAAAGGTTTCTCACTCCCGGCCTTAAATATGGAGACGTAAAAAAAGAGATTTTCGGTGTGATCTGGGATTACTTTGAGCCATACAGGAATGAGCGGAAAAGACTGGCCGGGGACAGGCAATTTGTAGTGGGCACCATGCGGGAAGGCGCCCGCAAAGCCAGACAGGTTGCCGCTGTATACCTGGAGAAAGCCAGGCATAACGTGGGATTGGATTATTGGAATGAATAGAGCAAAGAGCCGCCAGGCCTTGAGGCCGGCGGTTTTTTTGTTGTTTAGGAGAAGCAAGGGGGAAAGAAGCATGAGAGCCGTCCCCTTACTTCCCCTTTATCTTAGCCGCAATAGTATATTCCCGCCCAAAGGTGGAAAAATATGCCCGAGGAGGGAGGCAGGCAGGTGGGCTGGGCATACATACTGGTTATTGTCGCGGCAGTTTTTCTGCTTATCCTTTCCCTTTCTAAAATTACGCTGCGGCTGCGCTACCGGAGGTTGGGGAAGGATGATCATTTCGTACTTGAATTCTCGCTCTGGCGAGGGATTATTCATTATAAGCTGGAAATACCATTCGTTAAAATGCAGGTAGTGGAAAAAGAAAAAACCGGGAGAAAAATAAGTCTGGGCTCTCTTTTGCGGCCTGTATTAAGGCCGGCTTTTAAAATCCGGGCTGAACTTGAAGGAAAAGGCGGCAAGCCGGTTGCGGAGGAGAAAAAGAAAGTACCTATTCCAAGCCCGGCCAGACTGCTAGAATTGTTTCTTAATGCCGTTCGTAAGTTTAAAAAATACTACCCGATTGTATTATTCATGTTTGAGAGGATTAAACTGAGCCGTTTCCACTGGCAGACTGAAATAGGGACGGGTGAGCCGTCTCATACCGGCATATTAGTTGGCGCGGCCTGGGGTTTAAAAGGTTTTCTGCTATCTCTGATCTATCGCTTTTTTGACCCTGGCGTCAGGCCAGTGATAAATATTGCGCCCAGTTATGAAAAGGTTTGTTTTAACACTTTTTTGGACTGCATATTTGAAGTTAGAATTGGCCATATTATTCTTACGGGTTTTAAAATGTTAGTTGTAAAACTCAAATAAAATACTGGGTGGGTGAATTGACTTGCCTGAGCAGAAGCATCCCATAGAGGGATTAATGAAAACGGCCATGGAGAGCATTAAAGAAATGATCGATGTGAATACCGTAGTCGGGGACCCGGTTGAGGCCCCTGACGGGACTGTGATAATTCCCATCTCTCGTGTGGCCTGCGGCTTTGCCGCCGGGGGTGGCGAGTTTGATCTGGGCGGGGACCGCAAGGAAAGCGAAGGGGAATCTATTATGCCCGCTTTTGGCGGCGGCAGCGGCGCCGGGGTTTCTGTTAAACCTATAGGCTTTCTGGTGGTGGGTAATGGCCAGGTGCGTCTTTTGCCGGTGGGAGGCAATGCGATTTATGACCGTCTCATAGATGTGGCGCCACAGGTTATAGCACAAATTCAGTCCATGTTCGGGAGCGGGGAAGGGCATGGATCAAAAGTACAGATGACTTCTCAGTCGCCGACAGCCACATCGCAAACGTTGTCTTAATCAAAGGCCCGGGGAAAAAGCCCCGGGTTTTTTTGATCACGGCGTCAGAATAAATCTACCAGGTTAAGCTTTTAGTGAAGGTCGCATTAGTTTAGGTCGGGTGGAGATAATAGAGGAATAAATAATTTAAAACTACAAGAGGTGTGGCAAATGCGCGCTATTTGGAAAGGCGCCGTCAGTTTCGGCCTTATTTACGTACCGGTTAAGCTTTATGCCGCGACCGAACAAAAAGATATTAAATTCAACTACCTCCATGAAAAATGCAAAACACCGGTGCAGTACAGGAGGTTTTGTCCTAACTGTCAGACCGAAGTGCCTATGGAGGAGATTGTGCGCGGCTATGAATACGAAAAAGGTAAATATGTTATTTTAGATAAAGAGGACTTTGGTCAGGAAGCTCCAGCCGGCGCGGGGAAAAATGTGGAGATACTTGATTTTGTTGATTTGGCGGAAATCGATCCAGTTTATTACGAAAAAGCTTATTACCTGGCGCCGGGCGACGGGGGGGCCAAGGTTTATGAATTGCTGAGAAGAGCGATGGAAGAAACGAACAAGGTGGCCGTGGCCAGGGTGGTCATCCGCAGCCGTGAGAGTCTTGCCGCATTGAGAGTAAGCGGCGGCACGCTGGTGATGAGCACCATGCACTATCCGGACGAGATCAGGCAGGCGGGTGTCCTGCCCGAGATGAACTACCAGGTAAGTTTGCATGATAATGAAGTGAAGATGGCAGTAAATTTGATTAACAACCTTTCTGCCGAATTCCGACCGGAAAAGTACACCGATACGTACAGGCAGAAGTTAATGGAAGTAATTCAATCGAAAATTACAGGCGAGGCCGTGGAAGTGCCGGCCAGACCGGAAACGGGCAAAGTAGTCGACCTGATGGAAGCTCTCAAGGCCAGTATCAATCTGGCCAGGGAAGATAGATTAAAGCAGGGCAAAGGCGCTGACGGACCCAAGACGCAGAAAGAAGCGGGTGCGGCAAAAACCACAAAGAAGGATAAGGGCGTGCGCAGAAAAACTTCTTAAACACACAATTTACAACTACAATATTTTTGGAGGCAATCGACAATGACCGGAGGTATATTACCGCCCCTGCGACCCATGCTGGCCGTAAGCGCGGACCCTTTTGACAGCGCCGGACACATCTTCGAAGTAAAGTGGGACGGCTACCGCTGCCTGTCCTATTTGGAGAACGGCGCAACTGTTTTATGGTCGCGCAACGGTATCAACCTCACCGGCAAGTTTCCGGAACTGACCTGTCTGTACAAACGGGTAAAAAAAACACCTGCTGTGCTGGACGGGGAAATAGTGGTCTTTGACAGGGGCAAGCCCTCGTTTGCCGGGCTCCAGTCCCGTGGTAGAATAAATGACCTGAAAAGAACTGGTCGGACCTCCAGGGAGTGCCCGGCCGTTTTTGTAGCTTTTGACGTTCTTTATGCAGGCGCAAATAATGTTATGGAAATGGCGCTTGAAAAGCGCAAAGAGCTGCTGGCAGACATGATCGATTCAGGTGATGAAATTATTGTCTCACAGTACATAACCGAAAACGGCAGGGATTTCTATAACGCCTGTGTTGCTCAGGGGCTGGAAGGCGC
>CAZJGV010000148.1:0-7815 GCA_964545615.1 uncultured Pelotomaculum sp. | reverse complement strand
GTTCGATGCTCTGGCCGTCACCAATGTCGGCAAGGATACTGGCGAACACGGCTAACTCGCTTCCTTCTTCGACAGGCGCGTGCAGGCCGGACTGAGCCATCAATGTGAGCAGTCCTATAGTTTTCAGGGCCACAGTTTTCCCTCCAGTATTAGGCCCGGTAATAACAAGAGCTCTATAGTCTTCTCCGATTTGAAAATCCAGCGGCACAGCGTTATTGCCGATGAGAGGATGCCTGCCGCCTTTCATTTTGATCATGTTACGCATATTCAGCTTTACAGGAAAGCAATCAAGAGATTTGCTGTATTTAGCCTTGGCAAAAATAAAATCATACTGGATAAATGCCTCCACATTAATCGATATTTCCCTTATGTCGGCTTCTACCATTTCCGACAGACAGGACAGGATCCGGAAGACTTCTTTTTCCTCTTCCATTTTTAATATATTGAGCTCCTCCTGGAGTCTGGCGATGGCCGCCGGCTCAATGAACAGGGTTGAGCCGCTTGATGACAGGTCGAGTACATTTCCCGCGAATCTTCTCTTGTATTCTCTCTTTACGGGGATCACGTACCGCCCGTTCCGCATGGTGACCACGGCTTCCTGGATAACGCTTGCCAAAGAAGGCGAAGATAAAATGCTGTTCAGCTTTTGCTTTATTCTTTCATCATTGACGGCAATCTTTTTTCTGATCCTGTTCAGTTCCGGTGTTGCCCTGTCATCAATTCTTCCGTTGATTACGCACCTATCGATTTCTTCATGCAGGTGGGGCAATTCCGACATGGATAAGGCATAGGAGGCTACGACGGGTGAGACCGCCTGCATCGGGTTCATGAACCTTTTAAGTTTCTTGACGCTTTCTAACAGTTCTTTGACCGCTGTCAATTCATCTGTGGTCAGGGCAAAACCTTTCCCCGTCTTAGCTATTACCTCGTCAATTCTCTCCATTGCAGTCAGCGGGATGCTGGCATTTATGTCGGCAATGCGCCGGGCCTCAGTAGTTTCAAGCATCCATCGCTCAATTTCAGGTATATCAATAGATGGCTGAAGCCTGTCGAGCATGACTTTAGCTGCTTCGGAAATGGCATACTGTTTTAAGTTTTCCTTTAGTTTGTCGTATTCCAGTATTTTCAGCGCGTATTCGTTCATCTTAGCAGATCCCTCCCTAAAATAAATAGGCTATGATGAACACCTCTGCGTTCATCACAGCCTCAATTGGCACAACTTGCCGCGAAAATACATTAGAATACCGTGCTTTTGAGCACGGTACAGCATAACGTCTTCTTCCGGAAGATGAGCAGACTATGCCGGTGTTCTCAATTAACCAGTCCGCATCGCAAACCAATTAAGCCACGCAATAATGCGCCGGCTTGATGCAGATTATCATATTAGATTTGGTTAATTAAAAACAACCTCAGACACAAACTCAGTCCCCTATTTTGTGGATACTTTTATTATTCTAGTTTATTCTAAGCCAGAAGTCAATGCGTTTGGCGGCAACGGTTTTTCATAAAAACCTTAATAACTTAATAACTTAGGTACCCGGTACACATTAACACACACGGTACACGCACGGTACACGTAATATGTTATGGAGCACTAAGTTACTAACTTACTAAGATCTGCAGAATGCGCAGGATGTCATTAACAGCCTTAATCGGATACGGACATTTCAAGAAGGGATGGTAACGGTGGCCTGTAAAGAAAAAGATGGAAATAATTGCCGGTGAACAGTAATAAATTGGATCATAAAATTGTAAATAATATAACATAACATAACTTGACGTAACACTACTTTATTAATATAATAAAAATGCAAGACAAATGGCAACCCAAATAAACATAAAGCAAGTTAAATTACTATATAAAAAATAGACACAAGTGAGATTATGTTTATTTTTTATTCCAAAGAATACTTTGTTTTATTAACCAGATACAAGGCAAAGCAATGACAGATATGTTCATAAACCAGTGGCATAACACCTATCTCCTCCCTCTTAAAACACCTTCATCTCAACGAGAAATGAAGGTGTTTTTAATTACGACAACATGATTCTATGTTGCGCAACCTCGGCAAATTGAGCAGCTTGACAGGAACAAATCTTTCGATTACTTCGGTTGCACGCTTCATGGATGCGCAGGTGAGGAAGTTATAAAGCTTGTCGGCAGCGGTATAGAATGGATCACCTTGTGCAAATCCGCCAATACAGCTTTTGCTGAATGGGCTGTGGCTACATGCTGTTTATCAAAGGTAGCACTTGAAACAACCGCCCCACGCGTCGCATGTTGGGTTGCATAAACTGCCGCACCCATAGCGCCGGCATAAATCATGTCAAAGGCTGTTGGAATAAAGGAGTATCCCATGCCTCCATGGCCGGCCGTCCAACAATGAATTCGTCAAGGCGGTATTTCACAGGCATCCTTTCACATCCACAATTATGTATTTTTTGACCTCATCATTCCCCCAAAATACTACTGCTGAGTATGGTTCTATATCAATATCGTAGCTTGTTCCCTTATCGAAAGATAAGGAAACAAGCTACATCCAGCATCAGATGACTTTATGGAGCAAAGTATTTAAACCTCAGTTTTAGATCCGGATCATTTCTTATCAAGCATTTCCAGGAAGGCTTCCACCCTGGTTTTAATTTGGCCCGAATCTTCCTGCCCGTAATCGGTTTCAATTTTCAACAGGGGTATGTTGTGTTCTTTCAGTACCTTCTCAACCCGGTTGGCCTCTACCAGATAGGGGTCGCAGAAAGCCAGGGAGCAGTGGATGATCCCGTCCGCCTTGTATTCCTTAGCCAGTTGTACCAGTTTTTCCATGCGGCCCTCATTGGGCGTAAAACAGGCGCAGTTGATATTGAGGTAGCGGCTGGCGATATTGTCAACCATTTGCCCGGTGGTTTCAGTTTCTTCCGGTACCAGGTTCTCAAAATAACGAAGCCCGGTACACATTTCCTCGGCCACAATCACAGCGTTGCTGGTTTCGATAATGTGAGGGATTTTCCAGTTCGGCAGGGCCATCGGCGTGCCGGTGACGATAATTTTCGGCGCGGCGGGTTCAGCAACCCCCTGGCCTTCCTTCACGCGGACTTCAAGCTCGTCGCAAAGTGCGTTTAGCTGTGCGGTGAACCGCGGCACATCATCATACATGGCGATTTGTTCAATCAAGAGGCAGTCTTTGCCGCTGATTGGCGCGGGGTTGTTCTGGCGCAGTTCGGACAGGCGCAGCAGCGCCCTGCGCTTGCCGTTGACGTCTTTGATCGATTGCCGCAGTGAGTCGCCGGTAATCTTATTGCCTGTGAATTCCTCCACACTGGCCAAAAAGTCACGCACTTCGCTGCGCCACAGTTCCTTGTCTTTTTCCCGCTTCATTTGGGGTGTCTCCATCACGTGAACGGGTACATAGTCATTCAGGATTTCAAAAGCTTTCTTTTTGCCGTCGCAGGTTGTTTCACCCACCACCATGTCGCAGGACTCGAAATAGGGGCAGACCTTGCCCAGCTTGAACCCCATGAAGGACTTGATCAGCGGGCAGATATTTCTGGGCAGCACTTTTTCCGCCTTAGCCGCGCCGATCTCAACGCCCGAGCACAGCCCGACACAGATCCCGCCGGCGGCACGGACAATTTCCTCGGGCACGAAAACGCAAAAGGCGCCGATGACCTTGCCGCCCGCAGCCTTGTGTTCCTGCAGTTCCTGAATGCGCAGCCCGTGCACTTCGCTTACCACAAAGTCAAAATACTCCATTCCCTCCGGCCGGTTTTCCTGGCTCATGTAAACTTTCCCGTAAGTGGGCGGCAATACATTCATGAGTTGGTCGTGCGCCTCCAGGTCCACACCGATAGACTCCCACATTTGACGGTAATCGTTAGCCATAGCAGCATTCCTCCTGTACGTTAATTTATAAATTGGTTTAAATTAGGTCATTTTGCCCAGGCTTTGAAACTTTTTTAATATACATAAGATTTTTATGTTTAATATAAATAATCCTTTATTTCGATGATTCATAGTTTTTATGATCATCCGTTCATTAATAAAATAATCGAATGTTATAGATAAAGGAATCGTTTGGATAAAAGGAGAAAATACTCAATTATTTTGTAATAATAGCGTATCATTTAGCAAATATATTAAGTTCTGGAGGATATTAGATTGTGATTGAAAAAAAACCATCCATTTGTGGTATTTGCCCCGGTGGTTGTGCGGTGGAAGTAACGCTGGAAGATGGCAGAATCGTAAAGGTAGAGCCGCTCAAAGGCACGCCTTACGCGAATTTGTGTGTCAGGGGCAGGTATGCGCCTGAGATAGTGTACTCACCGCACCGCCTGAAAACGCCGCTTATCCGCACGGGAGAGCGCGGCGCGGGAAAGTTCCGGGAGGCCTCCTGGGATGAAGCGCTGGACCTGACGGTGCAGAAAATGAAAGAGATTAAGAGGAAATACGGCGCGCAGGCCTTGCTCAGCCACTCCGGGCGGGGCGCTTTTGAACAGTCGATGGTGGAATTCTGCAACTCGCGTGATTCCGTGGCGAACAATCTGCTGCTGTCGTTCGGCTCACCGAATATCGCCAGCACCGGGTCTTTGTGCTTTGTTTCATTCGGCATCCTGGCGCCCATGGCCAACTTCGGCCTGCCCGGAGCCTGTCTGTCCCCCGACCTGGAAAACAGCGAGCTCATCGTTGTATGGGGTACGAACCCGGTAACCGATTCCCCGCCAATTTTCTTTAAAAGGATCGCCAGGGCGCAGCGAAACAAGGCCAGGGTGATAGCTGTGGACCAGATGCGTTGTGATATAGCCGGACGGGCAGACCAGTGGGTGGGGGTTAGTTCGGGAACTGACGGAGCCTTGATCTTAGGCCTGCTCAACGTTGTGATCAATGAAAAGCTGTACGACCGGGAGTTTGTGGAGAATTGGACGCTCGGCTTTGCGGAGCTCAGCGAATACGTACAGGAGTTCACCCCGGAAAAGGTGGAGAGCATCACCCGGGTGCCGGCGGAAACCGTGGCGGCGCTGGCCAGGGAAATAGCAAACACAGAGAAAGTCAGCCTGCGCACCTACACCGGCCTGGAGTATACGAACAGCGGCGTGCAGAATATAAGGGCGCTCTATATCCTGTGGGCGCTGACAGGCAACCTGGACGTGCCGGGTAGTTTATGTTTATCTGCCACACCGGCCCGTCCTGCGCGACGGGATGGATTTGAAGCGCCGGCAGGCGTGCTGCCCATCGGCGCTGAGAAATACCCGCTGTTTTATGAACTAACTAAGAGCGCCCACTTCATGGAATTTCCCAGGGCTGTTCTGGAGGGAAAACCTTATCCCGTAAAGGGTTTGATGATCAACGGGTCTTCCACCCTGACCTCTTACCCGCAGCCCGAAATTTTTGAAGAGGCCTACCGCAGCCTGGATTTTATGCTGGTAATTGACCTTGTTATGACCAGGGACGCTCTTTTTGCTGACGTTGTGCTCCCGTCGGCAACCTACTATGAAATAAACTCCTACCAGCGCTACCCTGATTACGTTCGCCTCAGAAGACGAGTGATAGAGCCCGTGGGCCAGTCGAAGAATTGTCTCATGATTATAGCTGAACTGGCCAACAGGCTGGGTTACGGCCACCTTTACCCGCAAAGCGAAGAAGAGGTTATTGAAAAGGCTTTTGCCGGGAACCCCGCGCTGCTTGAAGCTTTGCAACGCAGCGCGGACGGGGTAAAGCTCCCCGTTGCGGAGCGCCGTTATAAAAAATACGAACTGGGTCTGTTAAGGAAAGACAAAAAGCCTGGTTTCCCCACCCCTTCGGGCAAAATGGAGATTGCCTCCAGCCTGATGGCTAAACACGGCTATGACGCGCTGCCTGTCTACACCGAGCCATCGGAAGGTCCCCTGCGGGACCCTGAGCTCTGCAGGGAATTCCCCCTGGTACTGAACACGGGTGCGAGGATCCAATCGACCTTTCGCTCCCAGCACCTGAACGTGCCCGGACTGGTGAAACTGCAGGAAAAGCCGCTGGCCTTGCTCAACCCCGTTGACGCGGCGGAGCGGGGCATAAGTGACGGGGACAGGGTTGCGGTCAGCACCAGGAGAGGACGGGTTTTCTTTTACGCCGACGTGACTGAAAAAGTTTTGCCGGGTCAGGCGGAGGTTAATATGGGCGGCGGGAACCCGACCCAGGTCGAGGCCTGGCGCCAGGCCAACGTTAACGCTCTGGCAGACTTCGGCAACAGGGACCCCGTTTCAGGGTTTCCGGTGTTCAAGGCGCTTTTATGCCAGATTGAAAAAGCTTGAAAAAGGGGGGATTACAGTGCCAAAGATTAAAGTGGAGTTTATCAACACCTGTCCCTGCTGTGATGAACATGTGCAAACCATAAAAAACACAGCGGAAAAATACGGGGATGACGTGGAAGTGAAGATTTACTACGCGGGTAAGGATTTTGACTATCTTAAGAAGTACGGCATGGTGACCAAGGGAACCATGATCATCGACGGCAGGAAGAAAATCGATAACCTGTCCAAAGCAATAATTGAAAAAGCTGTTGAAGACGCGCTGAGAGGATGAATCTCTTGATCACTGAGTTATTGCAAAAAGTCATCCTGACCGCTCTGGACATTCTTAACGGCGCTTCGGTATGGCTGATTTTAAGCTTTGTTTTAGCAGGACTCATGCACAATATAATCAGCCCGGACAGGCTCCAGCGCATGCTGGGGAACCGGAAAATCTCAACGCTGGCTAAAGCTACGGTTTCCGGCATGCTCCTGCCCATCTGCAGCTGCGGGGTCATCCCGCTCGGCCTGGGACTGTTTTATTCCGGCGCCTATCTGGGGCCGACTCTGGCTTTTATGACGGCTACCCCGATCATAAATCCAGCGGCCGTCCTGCTTGCTTACGGGTTTTTGGGGCCGCAGATCGCCACTATCTACCTGGTGACCGGGTTCGTTGTGCCAATGTTGATCGGTATGGCAGGCAACGCGCTGGCCGGACCTGAGATCCACGCCCCGGGTCTGGAAAACCCTGTGGAATTGGCCGATCTGGAATCCGCAGAGCGGGTCAGCCTGGCTCAAAAGCTGCAGACGGGACTGCAGTGGGGGTTTCTGGACATGGGGGTTGCTGTGAGCAAATATGTGTGTGTGGGCATGCTGCTGGCCGGGCTGATTCTTGTCATAGTGCCCACGGCGTTTATCCAGCAATACCTGGGTAACCCCGGCCTGATCTCCATCGCCGGCATCGCTGTCCTGGGCGCGATCATGTACGTTTGCGCAGTGGGCCACATCCCGTTTATCGCCGCGCTGGTTGCCAGCGGGGCGGCGCCGGGGCTGGCCATAACCTTTTTGATGACTGGTGTGGCCACAAACCTGCCCGAGTTGATCAGCATGTACAAATTAATAGGACGGCGGGCCGTGCTGATTTACTCCTCTGTGCTGATCAGCGCCTCTTTTTTGGTGGGGTATATGACCAACAAATTATTACTGCCTGGTTTTACTCCTTTTTTTGACTTGAGTAAAACACGTCAGACAGTCGGACTTGCTAATAATCTCATCTTTGCCGCGCCTGAGTCCCTGCGCTATCTCTGTTCAGCGGTTGTTTTGCTGCTTGGTTTGTACGCCCTGTGGCCCGGGTTTAAACGGGCGCTGTCCAGGGCAAGGGCTGCCTGATGTACCGCCGCTGGCTGATCTGCGTTTTACTGATGTCTCTGCTTACCGGGATAGCGGCGGGCGGCTGCGGCAAAACGGCAGTTAACGAGAAAAAACAAAGCGACCAAAGTTCAGTAAGTGAGAAAGGAGAACCGTCCCCTTGTCTCAGTTATTTTGCTTCGACCCACTTAG
>CAZJGV010000147.1:2098-7841 GCA_964545615.1 uncultured Pelotomaculum sp. | reverse complement strand
GCAACCTGTTCAAAACTGCAGTTTTGTTCACCCTCAACCTTGACCAGGATGTTGTCTTTACCCTGAGCCCTGGCCACGATGATGTGATACTCGCTGCAGGCGCCTTCAGTAATCTTGAGCACGTGGTCCACCTGGCCGGGGTATATGTTCACTCCTTTGATCTTGATCATATCGTCGGTGCGTCCCAGGATCCGGGCGTGCATGGGGTAAGGGCTGCCGCACGGGCAGCGGTCAGGCAGGAGCCTGGTTATGTCGCGGGTGCGGTAGCGCAGCAGAGGCATACCCTCCTTGGTCAGCGTGGTTACCACCAGCTCTCCTAACTCGCCAACCGGCAGCTGTTTGCCCGTGACCGGGTCAATAATTTCGAAAAGCAGGTGCTCGTGCCAGTAGTGCAGGCCGAGGTGTCCGGGGCAATCGATGGACGTGCCCGGACCGTATATTTCAGTCAGTCCGTAAATATCAAAGGTTTCTATACCGAGCATTTCTTCGATCCTGGCGCGCATTTTATCGCCCCAGCGCTCCGAGCCGATTATGCCCAGGCGCAGGCTGACGCGGCCGAGCAGACCACGTTTGTGGATTTCTTCCGCCAGCAGCAGCGCGTAGGAGGAGGTGGAACAAAGAACGGTCGTTTTAAGATCGAGCATCATTTCAATCTGTTTTTCTGTATTGCCCGGACCGGTAGGGATGGCCATGGCGCCCAGCCGCTCCACTCCGGCCTGAAACCCAATCCCCGCCGTCCACAGCCCGTAGCCGGGTGTGACCTGGACGCGGTCCTTGTTGGTTACCCCGGTGAGGGTCATGCAGCGGGCCATCATCTCAGCCCAAGTGGAGACGTCGTTGGCGGTGTATGGCACAATCACCGGCTTGCCGGTGGTGCCGGAGGAGGAGTGGATTCTGACCACCTGTTCTTCGGGTACCGCCATCAGCCCCAGCGGGTAGCCGGTGCGCAGTTCTTCTTTAGTGGTAAAGGGAAGCCGGCCCAGGTCCTCCATGGTGTGGATACTGTACGGGTCAATCCCGGCTGCGCCAAGTTTATCGCGGTAAAAGGGAGAGTGCTCACAAAGGCGGGGGATAAACCTGCTCAGCTTTTCCTCCTGATCTGAAAATACTTTTTCTGTAAATGAGTTCCGCTCATTCTCGACAGACAGAGACATTTTAAGCTACCTCCATAGCCAGGCGCCCTATTTCAAAAGCGCGTTTATTGATATCTGTTAACTTGGCCGGAATCAGGTTGAGCACAGCCTGCAGCAGTTGATCCGGCCCGAAGGGAAGTTCATGAAGCGCTGAAAAAGCGCCCAGCATGATCACATTGCCGGTTTTGGGGTGGCCCGCCTGGCTTGCCAGATAGTCAAAATCCAGGAAAACAACCCTTTGCGCCCGCTCTTTAAGGATATTAATATATGCCCCTTGGTCATACCTGGAAAGTCCAAGCTGGACTGATACGGGAACAATGGTGGAAGTACTGGCGATCACCGTGCCGCCCGGCTTGAGTTTATTTAAACCGCGGACTGTTTCAGCCAGTTCCAGACCGAGTAGAAAGTCAGCTTCATGGTCCGGAATGATCGACCCGTAAAGCTCATCTCCCACCCGCACGTGGCTGGTGACGGGACCTTCCCGCTGGGCCATGCCGATTACCTCTGAGGTCCTTACCATCAGTTTGTTTTCCATGGCTGCCAGCGCCAGTGCCCTGGAAGCCAGAATCGAACCCTGCCCGCCCACGCCGCTGATGACTATGTCCAGCTTCATGACCTCACCTCCGTTATCGCCTCTACCGGGCAAATCTGGGCGCAGACACCGCAGCCCGTGCAGTTGGCGGTAATCTCCGGCCCGCTGCCGGTTTTCCCCATAGCCGGACAGCCCAGGTCTTCCAGGCAGGCGCCGCAATCAATACAAATCTCCTGGTTTACAACATAAGGCGGTCCTTTTTTAGCCAGCGCCACGCACTCGCGTTTCATGATTACCACGGCCAGGCCGGGGTAGTTTAAAGCCTCGCTGGCCGCCGGCAGGGCCGACTTAAGATCGTTGGGGTCAACCTCCCGCACCAACTCCACCCCGCAGGCCCTGACCAGTCCGGCTATATCCACGCTTTTGCCGGAACCTCCCGTGGCGGTGCGGTTCAGGCCGGGGTGGGACTGGTGGCCGGTCATGGCGGTGGTGCTGTTGTCCAAAATAACAACCGTGATATCCGCCTGGTTGTGCACCGCGTTGATCAGCCCCGCAATGCCGGTGTGGAAGAAGGTGGAGTCTCCCAGAAAAGCCACCTGCCGGCGGCCTGGTTCAGCATGGTGCAACCCGGTGGCGATGGTAACGCTGGCGCCCATACAAAGACAGGTATCCACAGCGTTTAGCGGCGGCATGGCGCCAAGCGTATAGCAGCCGATATCTCCGGTAAAAATCACATCTTTGCCTTTGGCGGCCTCTTTAAAAGCAAAGAAAGAGGCCCGGTGCGGGCAGCCCGCGCATAGAACGGGGGGGCGCAGCGGCAGTTCCGGTAGTGGCGTATACTCCGGCTCTGCGGGCGTTGCCTCAAAGAATCTGGCTATAACCGCCTTTACTTTATCAACGTTGAATTCACCTTCACGCGGCGCCAGACAGTCGTTTTTGCCTGATATGCTTAAAGACGAACGGTGGCGCCAGGCGAGAGATATGACCTGGTCTTCCACAACAGGTTCCTGCTCTTCGATTACCAGAATTTTTTCAGCATGTCTAAAAAGTTTCAGCACATCACTGTGGGGCAGGGGATAGGGAGTGCCTATTTTCAGCACGGAAGCTTCCAGCCCGGACAGCGCCAGCGCTTCCTGAACGTAGTTATAGCTTACGCCGCAGGCGATAATGCCGTAAGCGGAGTTTTCTTTAATGGTTAACTGGTTAAAGCTTGATTCTTCGAAAATCTTTCTCGCCGTTTCCTGCTGCTGATTAAGCCAGACGTGCTTGCGGGCGGACAGGCTGGGAAAAATAACCCAGTTGGGGTTTTTTACAAAGCCTTCGGCCTGCCGGCGTTCCCTTGATTCATTCTGGAGGAAAACGTCCTGGCAGGCGTGACAGGTTCTGGTGGTAGGCCGCAGGATAACGGGCAGCAGCAGCTTTTCAGAAAGTTCGAAGGCCCATCTGGTCATTTCCATGGCTTCCTGCGGGTTGGCCGGGTCAAGCACAGGCAGTTTGGCAAACTGGGCAAACTTGCGTGTGTCCTGCTCATTCTGGGAGCTGTGCGGCCCCGGATCATCGGCCACCACCACTACCAGGCCGCCTTTAACGCCAATATAGGCCAGGCTCATCAGCGGGTCTGAGGCCACATTCAGCCCAACCTGCTTCATGGCCGCCAGTGCCCGCGCCCCGGCATATGATGCGCCGGCGGCTATTTCCAGGGCCACTTTTTCGTTAACCGACCATTCCGCATAAAACTCATTGGCCCCGGCCATACCGGCCAGGGTTCCCAGGATTTCCGATGAAGGTGTGCCGGGATAAGCCGCGGCCACCTGAACGCCTGCTTCTAAAGCGCCATGCGCAATTGCTTCATTGCCCATGAGTAATTTTAAAACCAAAAAAAGCCCTCCTTGAGATAGACCCTTTTCACATTACGCCGAAGCCTTTAACGCGGGCTGTTACACCCAGCGCCAGCAGCAGTAACAGAACAACTGTCAGGAAGTAGTCCGCGCCACGCATTTTAGGATCTCTGAAATAAGTTCGCCGCCCACCGCCGTAACCCCTTGTTTCCATGGCCATAGCCATGTTTTCCGCCTTATTTAAGGAGATCAACACCAGCGGCACGGTTACGGGGGCGTAGGAGCGGATTTTCTTAAAGGGGTTAATACCTTCCACAGCGTGGCCCCTGGCCTTCTGAGCGTCAGTGATCTGCCTGACCTCGCCCAGAAAAGTGGGGATAAAACGCAAGGTAGTCATAAACATAAAGGCGTAATCATAGGGCATTTTAAATTTCTCCACCATGGTCAGCACCATATCCTGAATCCGGGTAGTGGCAAGCAGTACCAGAAAACTCAGCACCAGCGCCAGCATCCTGGCGGCCATGGCCACTCCAGATAGAATACCATAATTCGTTACCGGGAGGTAGTTGGTTTTGGGGATCAAATGAAAAACAACCTGTCCCTGATCGAAAAAGAGGGCCTGGATCAGCAAAAGGATCAGCGCAAATACGGACAACCCGGCGATGGCCGGCAGCATATTTCTAAGGATGCGCGCCGCCCCCGCCACCAGCAGCACCGAGGCCAGCAGGGCCAGCAGGTAGCGGTAGTCGTTAAATAAAAGTCCGCAGACAAGGATGAAAAGCGCCCAGAAAATCTTGGTTGTGGCGTTAAGCCGGTGGATCAGCGAGTCTTTATGAATATACTCAACCGCAGCAGCCAATTTTATCAGCCCTCGCTTTCTGCAACAAATCATACATTTCCCTGACGCTTATAACATCAGGCGGGATGGCGTGTTTGCCGAGGCCCTGCGCCAGGAGAGTGATCTGAGGCGGGCTCAGGTAGCTTTTAGCTAAAAGCTCCGGTTGGGCGAATACTGTGCGCACAGGACTGTCCGCCAGAATCCGCCCTTCACATAGCACAATTGTCCTATCGGCGTAGCGTGCCACCAGGGACATGTCGTGGGTGATAAAGATGATGGTATGACCCTGTTCGTGCAATTTTTTTACCATATCCATGATCTGGGCGGATTCCCGGTAATCCTGCCCGGTGGTTGGTTCATCCAGCACTATCACTTCCGTGTGCATGGCCAGGACGGAGGCCAGGGCCACTCTCTGCCGCTGGCCTTTGCTCAGGCTAAAAGGATAAGTCAGGTAGTGGCCGGTCAGTCCCACCTCTTCCAGGGCGTCAGTTACCCGGCGCTCTATTTCTTCCGCAGGCAGGCGCAGGTTTTTGAGCCCGAAGGCCACTTCCTTGCCGACCGTATCGTGGAAGATTTGGTGATCGGGGTTCTGAAAGACATAGCCCACCGTACGGGCCAGGGTAGAAACCTTTAAAGGTCCTGTGTCCTGGCCGTTGATGTGCACACGGCCGGATGAAGGCTTGAGCAGGCCGTTGAAATGTTTTACCAGGGTTGTCTTGCCGGAGCCGTTCTGTCCGATGACAGCCAGGCACTCACCCCTGTCTATTTCCAGTGAAATATTTTTCAGCACCGGCTGTGCGCCGTTATACTGATAAGTCAGATTTTCAATTTTAATCAGGGTTTGCCTGGCTGCTGTCATCAGCTTCGCACCAGCCTTTCAATGTAGATGCGGGCCTGTTCCACGGTCAGGGGCAGGGAATACTTGTCGCTGCCGCCCAGCATGCCCGCCAGTCTGGTTACCTGGGGTATTTTCACACCGATTGCCTGCAGTTCTTCTTGCCTGGCAAATACCTGCCACGGCTCTCCGTCCATGACTAAAGCGCCGTCGTCTAAAACCAGGATCCTGCCGGCATGGGCGGCCAATTGCTCAGTTTTTTGTTCAACCACGAGCACTGTGATCCCCTGCTCACGGTTGAGGCGGCTGAGTACCTGAAAAACTTCTTCGGTTCCCACCGGGTCTAGTTCGGAGGTCGGCTCATCCAGAAGCAGGATTTCCGGCCGCATGGCCAGGGCGCAGGCTATGGCCACTCGCTGTTTCTGCCCGCCCGAGAGGGCTATGGTGGAGCGGCGGCGCAGATCTGAGATACCCACAAGCTCCAGCGCTTCTGAAATTCTTTTCTCCATTTCCCCCGGTGGGAAACCCAGGTTCTCCAAGCCGAAAGCCAGTTCCTGCTCCACTTCT
>CAZJGV010000147.1:0-2088 GCA_964545615.1 uncultured Pelotomaculum sp. | reverse complement strand
TAATCTGGGACTCCGGGTCCTGGAAGACACTGCCTACCAGGCGGGAAATCTGAGCGGTGCTTTTATTGAAAATTGATAAGCCATGTAGTTCGATCCGGCCGGTGGCCTCGCCCCCCTGAAAGTGGGGAATAATACCGTTCAGACAGCAGGTCAGGGTGGTTTTGCCCGCCCCGGTCGGGCCGGTGATGCCGATAAATTCACCCTTTTCTAAGCTCAGGTTGATGTTTTTAAGCGCTGGGCGTAATGCCTGGGGGTAGCTGAAGGTAAAGTTTTTGATTTCCAGAACAGCCATGCCGGCACTCCTCGCAAAATTATATTTTCAGGAATTTTTTAGCAGGGGCATAAAAAATCTGGTTCAAAAGAGCGTTAATCGCAGCTACCGGTATCACCACGGCTATAAAGGCCGTTTTCCAGGCGATCATCATCTTTTCAGGCGGCAGGTTTAAGGCGAATTTGAAGTTCAGGGTGATGTACAACAGACCACTGACCAGAGTGCCTATCGCCGCCGCCAGAATGGGTTTGAATGAATAGTTTTTCAAAGAGAATTCAGGCAGGCAGCTGACGATAAAAGCGCAGGCCAGCGCGCCGGCAGGTTCGGTGATAAGGTTCAGGTAGGGGATAGGGGACTTGGAGAAGATCATTGCCACCGCGCCGCCGACAAGGCCGATGCCCAAGGCGCCCCCCAGGTTTGGGCGGATCAGCAGGATGGCCAGGCAGTACATAGCAATAACGAAGTTTGGTGTAATCCCGGCTATGGGCGGGGTAACCGCGCGCAAAACAGCGCCGATGGCCAGCAGCACCGCCACCACGGCCAGCTGCTTGGAGCGGACCATTTTAGATCCTGTGGAAATCAGTCTATCAGCTTCTATAGAAGTATTGGACATTTCAACAAACCTCCCTGTAATTTAAAATTTAAGAATTAGTCCCGGCAATAACAAAACCGGGCGTGAGCCCGGCCTGATTGCAAAATAAAAAAACACTCAGCTTATCTCGCCTCAGCTCACCTCATACTCAGCTCACCTCCGTATGTAATTGTCGGTTATAGACTCCGCTACACTATGGGGCTGGCCCCAACTTACAAACTATTTTATCATAGGAAATAGCAGTTGTCACCAATAACTTATTGATTAGGTCATTTATTTATTTTATCTTAGCGGCGGAACAGCCGCCGGCTCACTTATGAACAACTGGCATTGGCCCGCGTCCATTTGAGCCCGCACGCCCAGCGGCAGAGTGACCTTGTGCGCGCCGTGCCCCGGTCCCAGTCCGTAAAAGCAAGGAACCTTAAGGTGGCTGAAAATATCGGCAATAACTTCCCGAAGGGTAAAAGAATCATTCATATCCGCCGCCTCACAGCCCACGAATTCTCCAAAGATAACCCCGGCGGCGTGATGCAGCTTGCCGGCCAGGAAAAGCTGCAAGAGCATGCGGTCTACCCGGTAAGGCTCTTCTCCCACCTCCTCCAGGAAGAGAATGGCGCCTCTGGCATCTATTTCAAAAGGGGTGCCAAGAGTCGCGGTTACCAGGGAAAGGTTGCCCCCGATCAGCCGGCCGCAGGCTCGTCCAGGGCTGATCACATAAGTTTTAACACCGGGTGCGGGCGGCACCAGACCGAGAGGATGATAACTGGTTACGGCTTGATAAAAGTGATTGACAGTAAAATCACCTGCTTCAAGGCCGAAATCAGTGGCCAGCATGGGTCCGGAAAACGTAACCAGACCTGATCTTTTCCAGATTGCCAGCTGCAGTGCGGTAATGTCGCTGTAACCCACCAGTATCTTCGGGCAGCGCTGGATGATCTGGTAGTTTATTTTGGACAGGAGCCTGAGCGTGCCGTACCCTCCCCGCAGGCAAACGATGCCGGCAATACGTGGGTCAAGAAACATGCTGTGCAGATCGGCAATCCTTTCCCTGTCCGTTCCCGCTAAATACCTGTCTCTTTTCAGAGCGTTGGGCGCCAGGAAAGTCCTGAAACCCATGTCCTCCAATACCTCTTGACCGCGGGCAATGGCGGCTGAATTGTAACAGGGACTGGCGGGAGCGATAATGCCGAGGGTGGAACCGGGTGTCAGGGCGGCCGGTTTTCTG
>CAZJGV010000146.1:0-7860 GCA_964545615.1 uncultured Pelotomaculum sp. | reverse complement strand
GGATTTCCCAGAGCTGCTTCAAATCGGGCATATTAACCTCCCCTTAAAAATTAATAAAGATAGGAAGCGTTGCCTCCTATCTAAAAGTATGCGAACGGGTCGGTATTGGTTTGCGTCGGCAGCAAATCAACACTCATATTTTTATCGCGGAGCCGGCCTGCCAGAAAGCTTTGCAATACCGGTAGGATAGCCGCCTCTGTGCCATAGTGCCCCGCGTCTATGAATTTCAGGCCGGCTTCCACCATCTCCTGGGCAGCGTGGTATTTAATGTCCCCTGTGACAATGGTGTCCGCGCCGGCTTTGAGGGCGGCCTGCCACAGGTCCGCGCCGGAGCCGCCGCACACGGCTGCTTTTCTGACGCCGGCTTCCGGCTGCCCGCCGGTTCTTACCGCCGGGAGGCGCAGGGCTGTTTTTACTTGCTCGATAAACTGGCTGAAAGAAAGCTGCCGCGGCAGCTCGCCGACCCTGCCCAGCCCGTAGGCCGGACCGGGGTTTTCCAGGGGATATAGGTCGTAAGCCACTTCCTCGTAAGGGTGGGCTTTTTGCATGGCCTGGATTACATTATTTAAAATTCCCGTGGGAACGATGGTTTCCAGTTTAATCTCTTCCACTAACGTCAGTTCACCCGTCCTGCCCAGATAGGGGTTGGCCCCGGTCAGGGGTTTAAAGGCCCCGGCGCCTTTGGTCATAAAGGAGCAGTGGCTGTAGTCGCCGATCCAGCCGGCACCCGCCTCTCCTATCGCACTGCGGACGTTTTCTGCGTGATCCTCCGGTACGAAAACCGCCAGTTTTACGCAGCGAGCTTGCCCTGTCTGCTGCAGCACAGTCAGGTTTTCCAACCCCAGCCTGAGGGCCAGGGCGTGGTTGACGCCGCCCGCTGCCGCGTCCAGATTGGTGTGCGCCGTATATACGGTGATATTATTTTTAATCAGAAAGCCGATAAGTTCACCGGCGGGCTGGCTTAAGTCAATGGCTTTAAGCGGCTTGAACAACAGCGGGTGGTGGCTGACAATCAGGCCCGCGCCTTTTTCAACAGCTTCCCGGGCGACGCTGATATTCACGTCCAGGGTCAGCAGCACCCTGGCCACTTCCGCTCTGCGGTCGCCGACCTGCAGCCCTGAGTTGTCCCAGCTTTCAGCCAGGTGACAGGGCGCCATTTCCTCTATCAACTTGAAGATTTCTTCACATTTTACAGGCAACCCGCTATCCCCCTGAATTGTGATAGTTTCATTCTAATTTCCAGGGCTTTTTCCCTGGCGGCGTCGCTATTGGCACATTCCAGCCCGGCCAGAACCTGCTCGTACGAACCCGCGATCCTCTCCGCGTAGCGGCCCAGCAGCGGGTCTTTCTTTTCCAGCAGCCTGGGCCCCAACTCCAGCAGGAAAGAGTCTTTAGTTTCTTCCCGGCCGGGCACGGCCATGATCACAATATATATTTTACCGCTGTCCTCTACCAGCGTCTCATCGCTTATTCTCCAGCCGTTATCCGCCAGCCAGGTCCTCAGGTCTCCCGGGTCGGCCATCGGCTGCAGGACAAGCCTGCTCACAGTCTCAGTAATATGCGGCGCGGCGGCCAGGATTTCTCTGATGGTATTGCCTCCCAGGCCGGACAGAACCAGAACCTCGGTTTCACCCGGCTGCAGCACGTCGAGGCCGTTGCCCAGCCTGAGGTCTATCTTACCGGTGAGTTTGGCTTCTTCAATCCTGCGCAGCGCGGAGGCGAACGGACCTTGTTTGATATCGGTGGCAATCACTCTGGCGCAGATGCCCTCTTCCACCAGAAATACGGGCAGGTAAGCGTGATCGGTGCCTATATCGGCGGCCACGCTTCCCTCAGGCACGTAGGCTGCGATCGCGGCCAGTCGTTTGGCCAGCCCCATAGCTTCCCTCCGTTATTATACATTAAAACCAGTATAGTCTATTTCAGGCCAAAAGACAAACGAGCCGCCCGTCGAACAGGCAGCTCATGGCTGGAAACTATCGCCAAGTATGGTACTCCAAAGTTGAATGGCTTGGGCGGGGTTTTCTTCGTGCAGCGCCCTGGAGGAAAAGCAAAGGGCTTCATCAAGGACTTTTTGCCCCGCGGCGGAGTTGGCGCCTGAGGATACAACCTCACCCGCCGCGGGGCAGTTAAGAAATTCCGGCAGGAAAAGCCGCATACTCATCAGAAGGGAATGGACCAGTTCAGCGTACGGTTTGATAAAGTCATTAACCCGGTAATAAACCAGCAGTTCCAGGAAATAAGGGTTGAATGGCAGCCCGGCCCGCAGGTTCCAGGTTTTGATGATTTTAACCAGCCTTAAAAACCTGCTGGAGGAAAGTTGTTCTTTTTTCTTGAAAATTAATTCCTCCTGGCCAGGGTTTATTTTATACCAGCCACCCTGCCCGTTAGGGCAAAGGTAACCGTCGCGGCTCATTTTTATGGTCGGCGCCAGGTCAAGATCCACAGCCCCGGCGGAGCATAACCTTACCACCATGCCTCCTTCACTTACTGCTACCAGGCTGAATTCTTCCGCCAATCTCTTTTTCAAAATAAATAACATTTTGGTGGAGTTTTCATTGCATTCAAAAAAGTGTCTCTGACTTAACAGAAGATAATATTTCAGACTTTCCTGGGGCAGTTCGGTGCCCCTGCGGTAAGAGCCGCCAAAAAAGCTCCCTTTTGCTTTTAATCTGCGCCTGGCCCACTCGTTTACCTGGTCGCTTTTTTCCAGGGCGGCTTTTAGCTGCGCCCCGGGTAACGACAGGCCTGCGGCAAAATGCCCAAAAGCTTTCTCAACACTATAAGGCAAGGGTATAACCCCCTGTAAGCTGGAAATATAAGGCCTCCGTCCTTGCGGAACGAGAGGCCTGCATGTACTTAAACAACCGTTTCAAATTAATCCGTTTTATATATCATAGTAGAGCATGAACTCGTACGGGTGCGGCCGCAGTCTGATCGCGTCATGTTCCCTGGTGAGCTTGTACTCAATCCAGCTTTCCAGCAGGTCCTTGTCAAAAACACCACCCTGCAGCAGGAATTCATGGTCCGCCTGCAGTTCTTTCAGAGCTTCTTCCAGTGAGCCCGGTACGGAGCGGATTTCTTTGGCCTCCGCCGCCGGCAGATCAAAAATGTCCTTGTCTAAAGGCTCGCCCGGGTAAATTCTGTTTTTAATCCCGTCCAGACCGGCCAGCAGCAGTGCGGCAAAAGCCAGGTAGGGATTGCAGGACGGGTCGGGCGGGCGGAACTCGATGCGCTTGGTTTTGGGATTTTTAGAGTACATAGGGATGCGCACCGCAGCGCTTCTGTTCCTCTGGGAATAAACCAGGTTTACCGGAGCTTCGTAACCGGGCACCAGCCTTTTATAAGAGTTGGTGGAGGGGCTGGTGATGGCGGTAAGAGCCCGCGCGTGTTTCAGTAAACCACCGATATAGTAGAGGGCCGTCTCGCTAAGGCCGGCGTAGCCGTTGGCATCGTAGAACAGCGGCTGGCCATCCTTCCAGAGGCTCTGGTGCACGTGCATACCGGTGCCATTGTCCTGGAACAGCGGCTTGGGCATAAACGTTGCAGTTTTGCCGTATTTTTTGGCTGTGTTTTTCACAATATATTTAAACATCATCAATTGGTCAGCCATTTTGGTCAGAGGACCATATTTCATGTCTATCTCAGCCTGTCCCGCCGTGGCAACTTCATGGTGCTGGCATTCCGCCGGGATACCCGCCTCAAGCATGGTTAAAACCATCTCGGTGCGCAGGTCCTGCTGGGAGTCGGTAGGCGCGACCGGAAAGTAACCTTCCTTGTAGCGCGGCTTATAACCAAGGTTGGGGCATTCCACACGGCCTGAATTCCAGATGCCTTCCGCCGAGTCAACGAAGTAATAGCCGGAGTGCTGGTTCTGGTCAAACCGGATATCATCAAAGATGAAGAATTCGGCCTCGGGGCCCCAGTAGCTCTGGTCGGCGATGCCGGTCGAGAGCAGGTATGCTTCCGCCTTCTGGGCTACGCAGCGCGGGTCACGGTTATATCTCTCACCGGTTACCGGGTCCGCCACGTTGCAGATAATGCTCAGGGTAGTGTGCTTGCAGAATGGGTCGATACAGGCTGTGGTGGGGTCAGGCAGGAGGATCATGTCGCTTTCGTTGATGACCCTGAAGCCGCGAACGCTGGAACCGTCAAAACCTAAACCTTCAACAAAAGTATTTTCGTCAAACTCTTGAATCGGTACTGAAAAATGCTGCCACACACCGGGCAGATCGATAAACTTAACGTCAACCATTTTAACATCCTTGTCTTTGGCGAAGGCCAGAACTTCCTGGGCCGTTTTCATATTGCATACCCCCTGTGGATTATTTAGTACAAAAGAAAAAATATTTTAAGAGCTTTGACCCTCCTTTCGCCAGCCGGAAAATAAAAAAAACCTCACACTGGCCATTAAGCAATGACCGGTATGAGGCGTCTTTACCTCGTAGAAACTACCTAAGTCTCCGGGGTCAGAAACAACTTTGTTTCCAGGTATCAAATTTTTATGGCTTTATTATTACAAAAAAGCATAGTAAAATCAATACCCTGCAGGAAAGATTTTTTTTCGTTTTGACACTTTCTGGCTGTCTCTGTATAATTAACATTAATATGGTTAGAGGAGAAACTGATGAGTGAATTAATAGGGGAAGATGAAGCTACCCTTGAAAACATGAGAATCCGGGATGAATGGGTCCTCGCGCTCAGGGAACTTATGGACCAAATCAAGCAATGGGTGAATGAAACTAAGCAGGAGCAGGCTCTGATCGTGCAGGAGCGTTCGCTGGCAAAAGATGAGCAGTACATTGGCGGCTACACGGCGCCCGCGCTGACTCTCACAGCGGGAAACCGCAATATCGAGGTGCTGCCGGTGGGGAGATTTGCCATCGGTCCAATTGGGCGTGTGGATGTCACTAATTACAGATTGTCTCACACGCTGCTTTACTCCAGCAAGAAAGGCTGGGCTTCCCTTGAGCAAAGGAAACCCCTGACCAAATCCTTGTTTTTTGAGTTAGTGCAAAGTATGCTTTAGCTTATATATTTACCATCCTATTTCCCTCTTTTATGGACTGAAGTACAATACGACAGCCAAAAATTGATCTTATTACCAATTGAGAAAATATTCAGAAAAGTCGATATTAGTAATAGCTAATTTTAGGGGAGGGTCTAATATGGTAGGTACCAGCGCTAAAGTTTTACTTGCCGGTAAAGAATACACCGTCCAGTTTTATGAATCCGACCCCGGCAACCTTGTAATTGAAATACACGACAAAATTCTCGGCTGTAGTGTTGATGAGATTAGAATGAACAGCAAGGTTTTCTTTGAACTGCTGATCAACGCGATATTTTAAAAAATTAAGCAGTATACCCGGCTTGCGCCGGGTTTTTTATTCAATAATAATAGGCCACGGGCGGCGTAGACATACCATCATATCTGTGCTCATGCGGTCTCCTGCCACGACGGCTTGTTCTTCCCAAGAAGCGGTGCACATGCCCCCTGTCAGTGTAAATCTCAGGCCCGGTAAGAACTTCTATTTTATGATCATGACCATCTTCTATGTCTATTATTATCACTATTCTGTGAACATGTCTATTTCCCACATAGTGGACTGGACTGCTGCTCCCTTTGTAGCGATGCCTGTGTCCATCATAATAAGTTGTTTCTCCTAAAAACTCATGAACATGGTTGTGTCCATGCATTTTATTTCCCCCCTCGCGAATTATTATTAATATCATACACAAAGGGGTGTCAGTTGTTGCCAAACCCGTGAAAATATCCCGCCAAAAGCGAATACTCCCGTCGCCAGGCTGCCAACCAGTAACTTGCGTCGGCTAATTTTGGGAATTTATTAAGATGCTTCATTTTTACCGCCCTCCTGTTACCCTTCTGCAGCATACGAATATTCTCCGCCTTCAGCCTTAAATTGAAAGTTTTCCCGCAGCCCCGGCGTTACAAACACCTTCTTGTCTGTTGTAATAAAAACCGCTTCCGCCTGCCCGTACCGTTTAATAAGGTCCATGCCCCGGTTGAGACCCAGGACAAAGGCGGCTGTCGAAAGTCCATCCGCGTCGACAGAAGACGGGGCAATAATGGTAACGCTCAGCAGCCCTGAATCAGCCGGGTAACCGGTTTGCGGATTAAAAATATGACTGTAACGCCTGCCGTCTTTTTCAAAATACTTATGATAACCGCCTGAAGTCACGACCGCCTTGCCTGAAACGCGAACGACTCCGATAATTTCGCCATTTTCAGCACTGGGATTCTGGATGCCGACGCTCCATGCGTTTCCATCCGGTTTACTGCCAAGCGCCGCGATATTACCGCCCAAATTAATGAGTGCTGATTTAATCCCTTTCTCCTTATACATTTCTATGGCGACATCTCCGGCATACCCTTTGGCGATTCCGCCCAAATCAACGATTTGCCCGGGTTTTTGCAGGCTTGCCCGATTCTTCGCATCGTCGATTTGAACATCCTGGTAATTTACCAGAGAAAGCAAATTATGCAATGTTTCATCTGCCGGGAGCCGGGGATCGTCTGTATCGATGCCCCAGGCTTTAACAACAGGCCCGACGGTTATGTCAAAAGCCCCTCCGCTCAGCTCCGAGATTTTTCGCGCGCTCTTCAATACAGCAATCGTTTCAGCGTTTAACTCCACGTACCCCTTTCCCGCATTTTCATTCAATTTGTTGATATCACCCCCAGGCGCGTTTATGGTCATCAGTTCTTCCAGGGATTTTATCTTCGCTAATACTTCTGCCGAAGTTCTTTTACTGTCTGAGTCATAAATTTCCTGCGTAATCAAGGTACCCATGGCAAAGCCATCGGCTAGATATGGTTTGATCTGACCACAGGCTGCCATTAAAACCCAAACCATGAGCATCATCAGTAAGTAAGTCACTTTTTTCATTGCAGTATCTCCAGCTTGATTCATGTTTTCGAAATGTAGCGTCATTTATGCCATTGTTTAAGAAGTCTACCCTTACTGCTGCTTAAACTTTGCTTGGTAAGCATTATTAATATCAAAAGGAAACAAAAAGAATGTCCCCTTGTTTCCCTACAAAGTACTTGCCAATTACAATGCAGGACAAAAAGAGTATCGCTACATCTATGCCGCTTCGCAACAGCATCTGTGGCATGACATCGCTAAAAATCAGCCCAATAAAGCTATTAAACATTATCCAGTTTACTCCTATAGTCAGCACAGCGAGTTTGAAGGACAGCAATAATTTGTTCTGCTTGGCCAATACCGGGTATAAAACCACATAACAACATCCCAGCACAACGCCAAATAATATTGTCCATATATAACACGGAATAGGAAATGCATGGCAATTGCTCGTTATTATACCTGTTTCATAGCCAATTACCCGCTCAATCAAAAAAGCAAGCGTAATTAAGGCAACCGCTTTGATTTTTTCTATTCTGCTTAAGGTTTGCACAGGTAAATAAGCGTGCGCATTGTCTAATGTAAAATTAGCGACTGTCACACATAGCAGCAGCACGGGTATTGCATCGCCCACGCCCATGAAGAATTGATAACTAACGAATGCAAACCCCCATTCGCTGAAAGGAGAGACCTCAACAACTACTTCCTGCATTCCAAAGAAATAAAGGATTGCAAAGGCTAAACCAAAACGAATTCCAATTTGCAGTTTGGGGACATTTGACTGCTTTCCAAAATATCGCATTACAACGACACAGTGGGTAAACAGCAAAACAAAGTAGGAAGCCACAACCACAGGAAAGCCAAAAAGCTTGACAAATACGCTGTCAAAATTCTCTGCGTTTACACCAGCGGGCATAACTGTGTTTGTCAATCAAAAAGTTTACCACTGTGATCACGTAAAAGTTTACCACCC
>CAZJGV010000145.1:5683-7863 GCA_964545615.1 uncultured Pelotomaculum sp. | reverse complement strand
TTTTGTATAAAAACAGCATGATTTTTTTAAGCTTTACGATAACAGGTTTCATTAAATAGCTGTAATATTCGCGATACCCGTCGACAATGATGCAGTTTTCATAGACATTAAAAGTATGGAACCCCATATTGTAAGGTGGTGCATGTTCACCGGATAAAACCATAACTTCCTGCTCTTCATATTCCTGAACTGTTAATTTTTTGACCTCCATGATTCTAACCTTGCGCCCGTATGACTTCTCTGAATCCATCGCTGGCCTGAATAACTTACCCTGGTATTCAAAAAATTTACCCGCGGGACGCGCTGACTTTATATCATTTTTTACGGGGTTTTTTTCATGGGTGATAAATGCTCCCAACCGGTCGGAGTGGAATATACTCAGTTTGGTCACCGCGTCACTTTGTATTTTTTTCGTTGTCGCAAAAATCCAGTATCTATCGTCATAAACCAGCAAGGTCGGGTCTATTAAGGCATTTTCATTTATTTTAATCTTCCGGTATCTCTCGCCTCCGTTTGCTTTTTTATAAGCGTATGTTGCATCGCTCCGGTATCCTTCCGGTATTATATAATCACCGAATGTAAAGGGATATGAAAGGTGGTGGCCGTCGTTTAAAAATATTTCTCTGTTTACCAATTTCATGGTTTTTTTATCCACTGTCAGGCAGGTTATTCTCCCTTTCTCCTGGCAAAAAATATATTCCTCAACTAAAATGTAATAATATTTTTGGTCTTGATCGAGAAGAAAGGGGTCGGCAAAAAAACGGTCTCCGTATTTATGTTTAACCCAGCGAATTTTCAAGTTATCGGGGCTTTTAAAGACTTCTTCAATACCGGATTCCACTACCCCGACATTCCATACTCCCAGTAAGAATTTATCAATAAACCTCATCTTAACTCCTCTTTGTACAAACCGCTCATTTTAGAAATATAAACGGATAATTCTTCTTGATCCCGTACAGCGTATAACAAATTATTAAATATACACGCCTGCAGAAAGGGATTTTCTTCATACTTTTGTGTATGTCCCAGATATGCTTGCAGCAGGCTCTTTTATTTCTGGAAACAGAGCCCCTTCTGACCCTGTATTGTGCCAGGACCTCTTTTTTCCCGTGGGCCACATAACCTTCTTCCAATATAGTCAACCAGTATAAGTAATCTTCAAATTTCGGGATGCTGGTGTTGAAGTACCGTTTGCCAAGCACTTCAGAATTATACACAGCTGTCAGGCAGGGGATGTAATTGGTTTTCAAGAGCATGTAATAGTCCACCTTATCGGGGACAATAAAGTTACCATAGCTTTTTTTCCCGTCTTCACTGATCCGCTGGTAGGATGAAAACACAAAAGAATAATGTTCCTTTTCCATAAGCGATATAGTGCTGGAAAGGAAATGTTCCAGCCAGATGTCATCGCTGTCGATAAAGGTTATATACTTGCCCCCGGCTTCTTTTAAACCCCGGTTTCTCGATCTGGCAGTCCCTTTGTTTTCGCTGTTTTTAATCAGCCTGACGCGGCCTTCCGTTTTAATAGTATTTTCAATCAACTCGACACTGTGGTCGGTTGACCCGTCGTCCACGATGATCATTTCCCAGCTGCCGTAATTTTGCCTGATCACCGACTGGATCGTTGCACCAATAGTTTTTTCTGAATTATATGCGGCTGTAACAATTGACACCAGCGGCTCCATAGCCTACCCCCTGATCAGATGTTCGAACATACTAAAATATAGTGCTGCTATTCTCTCTGGATCATATTCCTGAGCCATGGTTTTTTTTATACGCCTAAGTTCGCTTTTTGGCGGTCTGTTTTCCAGAAGGTTCAATATTCTTGCGGCTAATACGTTGGGATCTTCAGCAGGCTCATAATAGTTTACCATATTTCTTGTAACTTCCGGTATACTCGTTTCACGCGTAGTCAACACCGGTGTTTCGAACAACGCTGCTTCAACCGGCGTCATCCCGAAGCCTTCATGCAGTGATGGTGAAACAAATAGGTCGGCATTACGATACAAATAATTTCTGTGTTCATCTGATAAATAGCCGGTCATGATTAATTTTTTGATTTGATTCTGAGAGGCATATTGTTCAGGATCAATGCGAATATGCCCTTTTGCCCCGGTCAGGACCAGGTAATGATCAACTTTGTCCTCAATAAGCTGGAAAGCTTTTAGTAAGGTAACGAT
>CAZJGV010000145.1:0-5673 GCA_964545615.1 uncultured Pelotomaculum sp. | reverse complement strand
TATTCTTATGGTTACGTATTGAATTCACACTTAAAATAAAAGGTTTATTTACCGGAAATTCTCTGGTTTTTTCGCAATTTACCCATACCGGATTATTGATAACAGTAATCTTATTTGGGTCTGCACCGGGGTAGTATTTCAAGATATCCTGTTTCACAAACTGCGAAGGTGCAATAATATGATTGGTTTTATAGATTAAGCCCTCATACCTGTATTGTACATATTTTATATATTTAATGCTGTGCTCGCCCGGATGATTTTTGAAGAACAAATCGTGCACGGTAATTAACGTCGGTATTTTTTTGCTGATATAAGAATTTACCGAGTTAAAAGGATGAAAGAGAAGATCGTAGCGGTCTTTTTCTAGAAAATGGGGAACCAGGTGGCGGTCTATAAAAAGAGATGTTAAGAAACGGCGGTATTTGTTCATACTAAAAAAATCACCCATATCTACCAATGGTATTACTTCTGCTTCTGGAAACATGCGCGCCGCTTTTTCGCGGAAAGTATCAAAGACAAAAAGATGGAAACCCTTATTAAGTTTGCCGGTCATTTGCAGCCCTTTAAAAAGGTTTAACCCAAATTGCCCGATTCCCTCGGGTTGTTTTCCATCCATCAGGTAAGTGAGATTGACAGCTATTTTCATTTGACCAGCCCTTCAAAGAATTCAAAATAGATGCTGCTGATATTGGTGTAAGCGTAACAAGCCAGGTATTCCTCTTTTATTGCTTTGAGTTTTGTCAGAGGCTGCTCTGCTTGTAAAACCTCCAGCATTTTTTCCGCCAAAACTCCATAATCATCAGCCGGCTGATAATAGTTTAACAAACCCCGGGTAACTTCCGGCGATGCGCCTGTGGCGGAACATATAACCGGAACACACCGCATGGCCGCCTCGATTGCCGTCAGGCCGAACCCTTCAAAAAGCGAAGGATTGACATACAAAGATGCATGGCCTAAAAGCCGGTTGAATTCCCGCTGTTCCAGGTATCCGGTAAATTGGACTCTATCTTCCAGGTTGCGGTCATTAACATAAGCCTTTAAAAATCCCGTCTCCTGCTTGATACGGCCTATTAATACAAGGTTATGTGGAATCTTACTCATAATTTTTTCAAATGCTTTGATCAGAGTAATCGTGTTCTTATGCGTGTAAGCAATATTTATTGCGCATATGTAAGGGACTGCTGCTGCAGGTTTCTCCCCCGGCGCCGGGAAATCAGTATCAACCGGGTTGTAAATCTTTTTGATTTTGGATCGGCAGCGCGGGTAGTATTTCTCAATCTCCCCGGCGTCAAAATCAGAAATGGCGATAATCTTTGTCCTGAGCTTGAAATCAAAATAGTACTGCAGACCGTATATGAACCGGTCTTTCAGGGAAAATTGGCCGGCATTGCTAATGACCTGGATATCATGGGGCAGGACGACCGTAGGTATTTTAAACTTTTTTAAGCCGGTATTAAAATGCGGGAAAAAAAGCACGCCGATCCCGTGCCGCTCTGCCAGGCGGCCCAGTTTGAAGGTTTTCAAAACGCTGTCGGTGATCGTCTTTTTTATAAAAGTATTTTTATAAGGAATAAAGGTAAAGGCGGCGTCCGGGATCAAACCTTTAACCACGTCCGCCGCGTAATCATAGGCGAAAATATGGATATGCCGGGCTTTTCCCAGGGCTTGAAAGCCCTTGAGCAAATTAAAAAGCACCTGCTCTTTGCCACCGCTGTGGGAGCGGTTTAAAAAGAAAGCCTCAATTCCTATTTTCATGCTTTACCCCGCCCTAAATCTTTTTTGATCAGGCCGCTTAGAATAACTGTAATTTCTTTTACCCGCAGCAGCCACATCATTAATAAATATATAATAACACCCGCGCCGACTGCGGCGGTCAATGCAAAAAGCCTGCTCAAGAAGCCGCTGGCGAGGGCGCCTGCCAGGCCGTAATATATTTCGCGCGCGGTTATACACATCAGCAATGCCGCCCCTGTACATTTCAGCAGAGTAAACAGCACTTGCCTGCAGTTCAGCCGTCCAACTCTCTTTCTTAACAACAGGGTATTGGGAATTACAGCCAGCATCACAGCCAGACTATCCGCCAGGGCCAGCCCGTTATAAGCCATGGGTTTAAGCAGCAGCAAACTGAACGCGATATTAAGCAAGATTGACAGGAAACCGGTGTACATGGGCGTCTTGCTGTCCTGGAGCGCGAAAAACGCCTTGGCTGTAATGCTGTTTATACCGCTCCCCAGCATACCGATACTCAGGTAAGACAGCACCCCTGACGTCGCCAGGACTTCACCGGCGCCAAACTGCCCTCTTTGATAAAGCACGGACAGTCCCGGACCGGCCAGGGCAACCGCGCCGAATGTCAGAGGCAGCAGGATGATAATTAACAGGTTAAATGACTGTGTAATTAAATTTTTAAAATGCTCGATGTCATTTTTGGCAATATAGTTGGAAAGACTCGGGTATATCATCAGGAACAAAGCCGACGTGAACAGAGTAAACAGCATGCCCTTAACGGTGCCGGCATACCCCAAAAACGACACGCTGCCTTCACTCAGGCCGGAAGCCAGGAATTTATCCACCAGGCCGTTGATCTGCCCGGCGGCGCTGCCGATGAACACGGGTATGACCAGCACGGTTATTTTTTTCAGGCTGTCCCTTTCGGGAAGATTGACACTGTAACGAAATCCCCTTAAACGGGCAAAGTACAGGCATAACAGCAAATTCGCACTATAACCCAGCAGGTAACCATACATCAACCATTTATAATTATAGACGGCGCTCAGGACGATAAATACTATATTGGCGATGTTGACAACCAGCCCGGCGGCTTTTTCGAAAACAAAACCTTCATTGCAGTACAGGTAGGCCCTGACAATCTCGATAATTGATAAGATGCTGACCATCATAAAACCGGTGCGGACAAAATACACCGTCAAATCATGTACCTGCCCGGAAAAGCCGTAAGCGAACACTGAGACGATCGGCTCCGCGCCTATAATGCCCAGCAGAGCCAGGCCGGCGGAAAACAACAACGTCATATTAATGACGCCGCTGGCAAAGTGGTTGCCGCCCTGCAGGCCATGCCGCTCTTTGATGCCGATGTATAAAGGGATAAAGCCCGTGCCGATGGCCGCCATAATTCCTGTAAACACTATAAAGGCTATGGACTGGGCCATTAGATAAGCGTCTATTATGTAAGACGCGCCAAAATACTTGGCCAGCAGCATCTCTCTCAGGTAGCCAATTACATTGGAAAACAAGATTATTGATGTAATTACCGCGGCGGTCTTTTCGGCTTTACTCATCAGATTTTTTTAAACCTTTTATGCTGTCCGCGCTATCAAACGCTATTTTTTTATATAGACGGCTGGTCCGGGCGCCGATGCCGGACCAATCATATGACGCTTTGATCCGGCCCCAAACAGCCCGGTCAACCGGATCGGTCACGTCGTCAAGGGATTCAAGTATCTTCTCCAGCAGGGCTCGCAGCCCGACGGGGTCATTTTGACGCAGGATCCAGCCGATATTGCCGTACTTGAAAGGCTGCGGCAACTCACCGGCAGCAGAGACCAGCACCTTTTTTTCCCCGGCAATTGCCGATAATAAGAGGCCGCTTTGTGAAACCCGGCGATAAGGCAGTAAGATCAGGTCAGACAGTTTGATCAGCGCGATGAATTCTTCGTCAGGAATAAAACGGTCAATGAAAATTATATTTTCAGCCCGGATTGCTTCCCTTTTCAGCCCCATTTTGTTTTTGCCGGCAATGATCAGTTTTACTTTTTTTGATTCCCTTAATATTGCAGAAGATTGCCAGGCCTCTACGAGTAAATCCGTTCCTTTATAATAATCCATCGTTCCCAAAGCTGAAAAGACGACCTCGTTTCCGATATTCAGCTCTTCTTTTAACTGCCGGATGTCGAGTCCTGTTTTAAAGTACTGTTCAAGCTTCAGCAAGCCATGGCTTATTATTTCTATCTTGTCTCCATCGATAAAAGCCATCAGGTCTTGTTTGCTGGCAGAGGTATGGACAATAACCTGGTCAACAAGTTTTAAGATCCTGATAAAGCTCCCTTTATATTTTCTCTCATCACAATGTGTAAGAGCGTCGTGAGATGTATAGATAACCCTGGAATATTTTTTGATACAAGCTATAAGCCAGTAATCAATTTGAGGCACTTTCAGCCATTGAAAATGGACGATGTCCGGTTTTCTTTTCTTAATGTCCCGGAGCAGGATTATTTGCGATCTCAGGTAGCTTATAATTTTGCACAGACCTTTTTTTTTAGAGTAATGATATGTTTTTCTTATGTCGACATCAGGAACGGCCATGTTAAATTTTTCATTTGCGTAAAAGCTTACCACCATGTTTTTATCTATATTTGACAATAATTCAAAGTCATACCCGGCCATGTTGTGATACGACATAGGATCCACAAAAAAAAGTTCAACCTTCTGTATATCTTTTTTTCTCTGCATAACAATGACTCCTGCCGCTGAACATAGTACCTATCAAATATAACATAAAACATTTAAGAGCTGCTCAGATATTCTGCCATTGGTAAAGAATGGCCTTCTGCCGCAGTTGTTTTGACTGACTGCCATACCTGAGAGTGCCAAGTTTGCCGGAATCACCACTTACCTTGCCTCCGCCCTGATTGCAGTCGGGTTAATCTGGGTAACCATAATGGGCGCACCGTTATTGCATCTGCCGAAGAAACCAAAAAATGTTGGATGAAATAAAAAAGAAAAAACTTCCAAATCTCGGAAGCCTTGATATGTGAGTGGTGATACAGCACTTACAACAGAAACCCAGTAAAAATCAATGTTTGAGGGCAATCAAATTGCAGTATTTACCTCTAAAAAGTGTAAAATATTTGGTTAAATATCGGTCACTCTCAGAGCGTCCCATAGATGATCAGCCCCAAGAAAACGAACAATGGAAACGAAAAGCAACGAATACTCGCCTTGCGTTTTGTACATGATAATGCTATAATTATGTGCAAGAGAGGAGGTGCCGTTATGCCGCAAATTAGACCGATTACGGATTTGAGAAATACCAACGAAATCTCCGACATCTGCCACGCCAAGAAAGAGCCAATTTTCATTACAAAAAACGGCTATGGTGATCTGGTAGTTATGAGCATTGAAACTTACGAAGCCATGCTGGAAGAAAGGGAGCTTGACGCCGCCATTGCGGAAGCCGAGGCCGAGTATGCATCTGACAGCCAGCTGTTGGATGCGAGGAAAGCCCTCTCCACATTAAGGAGGCGGCACTTTGAATAAATACGCCGTAAAATTGCTTTCCCGCGCCTATCGTGATTTGGAAGGCATCTATGCCTACATTGCCGAAACACTGCTGGAGTCAAGTACGGCGCAAAAGCTGCTGGACGCGCTAGAAGAAGCAATCTTAAGTTTGGAGGAACTGCCCCAGCGGGGCGCTCCAAGAAAAAACGGTGCATATGCCAATAAAGGCTATCGTCAGCTTTTCATCAAGAACTTCACCGCGATCTACCGTGTGGACGTGGCTAAGAAACAGGTCGTCATCGTGACAGTGCGATATTCCCAAAGCCAATTCTGATAAAATCACATATCATGCTCAAGGCAGTCCGTTATGGGCTGCTTTTTGGATACGCAAAAGGTGAAATAATCAGGAGGATGGTCGATTTCATATTTCAGCAA
>CAZJGV010000144.1:7690-8020 GCA_964545615.1 uncultured Pelotomaculum sp. | reverse complement strand
CTCTATTATAGGAAAGGGGACACACCTCTATTTGGGGCCTGTCTCTAAGGCCGAGGAATGTCCCCGATGCACTGTCTCTGGGGCTGAGGAATGTCCCCGATGCACTGTCTCTGGGGCTGAGGAATGTCCCCAATGAGGCAAACTAAATGGTAGCTTCTTTTGTTTCTTCCGCGAAACTCAATCCCTTAACCTGAACATTTATCATCTTGACCTGCAGTCCTGTCATTTCCTCCACAGCCTGTTTAACCCTGTATTGAATCTCTGCCGCGACTACATGAAGAGGGTAGCCGAAGGTGAGTGTGGGTGCTATGTCAATTGTCACAATGCCTT
>CAZJGV010000144.1:5467-7680 GCA_964545615.1 uncultured Pelotomaculum sp. | reverse complement strand
TTCCGGCGTGGCTCACTCCTTTTACTAAGGCTGCGGCATGACCCGCAATGGCGCCAAGGGCGCTGTTGGAAATTGACAGCTTGCCGTGATAAGTAAATGTTGGACGGACAACTGACTGTTCCAGCCAGTCCTTTTTACCCGTTACGCCTCTCTTGCGCAAAAATACCTGAAGCGGGTCGACCAGTGTGCCGGGAAAACTTCTTTTAACTTCGAGGGTTGGAGCGGGTATGACGTGTTTGCTGAACTGTGAGCGGAGAAAGCGTGCCTTTCTGATTTCCTTCTCACTGGCCACATCTTCGATGTAAAGCACCTTTGAAAGGGCAGGCAGTCCCAGCCTGGCGCTGATCTTGCGAGCCATCTCCTCAGAAGTCCCTAAAATCAAAATCCTGTTGGGCTCTAAATTCAGAAGTGCTTCTTTTATCTCCTCAACCTGCTTTTCATCCATAAAAAGCGCAGATTTTATCGCGCCAATCCTGGTAGGCTGGCGTTTGGCGGAAGTACCCGCCAGAATGCGGTTGCCCTGGATCAGCAGTCCGTCATCAATAATCACTTGAGCCTCGAGCTGGTGCGCTATGTTAGTGGCACGGTGGCTTTTACCGGTGCCGCTGGGGCCAACCAGAGCAAATGTTTCCAAAAATACACCTACTTTATTTTTTGTGATTATTCTTTTCATCATAACATATTCATGGCCACCGGAATAGTCAAGCGGCATAGGGACTGAAATAGCGGAGATAATAATGCCAATAATTACTTAGTCCAGAATACAGTGAGTGGGGCGTTAAATGAGCCTTTTCAAAATAATTATAACCGCATTTTTTTTGTTCCTTGCAGCAATATCCTCAGGCTGTTCCGAGAGTCCATATGCGAATATGGAAATCCCTGCAGCGTCAAAAATTTTGGATGTAAATGGCGCGCTGATCACCATCATCAGCCAGGAAAACAGGATACCTGTTCCCCTGGAGAATGTTTCACCTCATCTGCAGAAGTCGATTATAGCCATTGAAGATGCCAGGTTTTACTCACACCACGGGATTGATCCCATAGGTGTGGCCAGAGCGATATTTCATAATATCAAAGCCGGTGCTGTTGTTGAAGGCGGCAGCACCATTACCCAGCAGTTGGCTAAAAACCTTTATCTGGACCCCCGCCGGACGCTCAGGCGAAAACTAGAAGAACTGATTATAACAATTCAACTGGAGAGAAACTATACCAAGGATGAAATACTGGGCATGTACTTAAACCAGATTTATTTTGGGCAGGGTGCCTATGGTATTGAAGCAGCCGCCAAAACGTATTTCAACAAAAACGCCAAAGATCTGAACCTCGCTGAAAGCGCCATGCTGGCGGGAGTTCCCCGGGCGCCCAGTATTTATAACCCGACAACCGATTTTAAGGCAGCCAAGGACCGTCAGGCAACAGTACTGAACAGGATGGTTGAACTAGGTTTGCTCGAAGAAGATAAAGCGAACAGAGCGGCAGACGAGTACCTTCAACCGGTAAAAACAACTGTTTCTTTTAAGAAAGCGCCGTATTTTACTAATGAAGTTGTAAGTTACTTTAAACAAAACTACCCGGCAGGGTTAGAATTATTATATTCAGGTGGACTAACAATATATACCACATTAGACATTAATATGCAAGACGAAGCGGAAAAAGCTCTTAACGAAAGTTTGAAGGACAGTGATCCCCAGCTCAACGGCGCCCTGGTGGCTGTGGACCCTAAAACAGGCCAGGTCAGGGCTATGGTCGGCGGAAAAGACTACGGCGCGTCACAGTTCAACCGCGCTATATCCAAGATCCAACCTGGTTCAACTTTTAAAACTTTTTTATATGCCGCGGCTATTGACCAAGGTTATACGCAAGCAACAATAATTAAATGCGAACCGGTAAGCTATCCTCTGTCAGGAGGCGCCTTTTACCAGCCAAAGGATTTTCAGGGTGGCTATCACAACCGTCCTTTTACACTCAAAGAGGCACTTTTCACTTCTGATAATGTGGTGGCTGTAAGACTAAATGACAGGGTAGGACCCTCTATGGCTGCGGCCTACGCCAGACGGATGGGCATCGATTCAGAAATCAAGCCGGTGCTTTCACTCCCGCTCGGCACATCTGAAGTCACACCGCTAGAGCTGGCCAGTGCTTACGGCTGCCTTGCGACCGGCGGTATAAAGTCAAGTCCCTATTATATTGATAAGATAACAGATAGTAATGGG
>CAZJGV010000144.1:0-5457 GCA_964545615.1 uncultured Pelotomaculum sp. | reverse complement strand
TGGGAGAGTTCTTGAGTAACATCACCCTGAACTGGAACAAGCGCTGGATGAAAAAACAGCTTATATTGTGACCGACATGTTGTCCTCAGTATTAAAACCTGGCGGGACGGCACCAAATATCTCAGGTTATATCCAAAGACCTGCTGCGGGTAAGACAGGTACCACTGAGAATTTTAATGATACCTGGTTTGTTGGATATACACCTGATCTCGCAGCAGCTGTTTATATTGGTTTTGACGAAAAAAACAAAGGCACCGGACTAACTGGCGCGCAGTTGGCCGCGCCGGTCTGGGCTTCGTTTATAAAGGAAGCACTAAAAGATGTGCCACCCAGGGAATTTCCTGTTCCAGCGGGGGTGGTGAAGTTGAAAATATGCCCGGACGATGGACTGCTGGCAGGGGACACACAGGCGCTGGAGGCGGTATTTGCCAAGGGGACTGAACCAACCCAGTTGTGCCCCGGAGCGGGGGCAGGCGTTATTATCAATGAAATTGAAACCCCGGCCCAGAGGGAGCGCAGTGGCCAGAGAAGGAGCCTTTTAAACAGGGAGCTAATATTACCCGATCCCAGCCGGTTAATGCACCAAAACCACTGGCATTATAAATGAATACCGTGTGAAGATATTAATCGAAAAAATTTTTTCTGCGGAAGTAGAGGTATGTAACTATGGCCAGCGGGAATAAAGGCGGAGTCATAAAAAGCGCCCATGCTAAAGATTCAGAAAGCGGCCTGCCTAGTTTGCGGGTATTGAAGTAGACCCAAATAGTAGCGCCAATTGACACAATAAGATAGATAACAAGAAATGCGTTGGAAAGTATATCGCCCAAAAATCTTCCTCCTTTAAGTTATATTTGCCGCACGGGTGGCGAATTATTATAGTTTCTGCTTAGCGGTATTTTTTCACTGCGGCCGGTGAGCCACAGGCGACAGCAAAAGGGGGAATGTCTCGTGTTACAACGCTGTTGGCGCCAATTACAGAACCATTGCCGACAGTAATCCCTTTCAGTAGGGCGCATCCCCGTCCAATCCACACGTCGCTGCCGATATGCACCATTCTACCCGGCAAAAATATTTATATATTGTTCTTCGAGCTTTTTCTATATAAACCTGCAATTTTGAATTATACTTTTATACTTGACATTTAGGGAGGACTATGACAAAATTATTTTTGTTATTGAAGAGGATACAAACGGGGCATAGCTCAGTTTGGTAGAGCGCACGGTTCGGGACCGTGAGGTCGCACGTTCAAGTCGTGTTGCCCCGACCAGAAAATAATATGTGGGTTTGAACCATAACTATAAATATAAAAATACCGGGCAAATAGCTCCGGTATTTTTTGGTAAATGCATGTCGAATAGTAATATCTAACCCACCAGTCATGGCACAGACGGTTTGGTGATTTTAAAATTAATCACATTCTGCCGCAGGTGGCTTCAACTAATCACTCTTTTCAATTGACTGCCATAATTTCTTCAGCGTCAAAAGATTTCTTTGTAGATCCAGGTTGATATTGACGCTAGTACTATTTATTTCTTTTTGAAGCAAAAATATTACGTCATTACTTTCAGCGTCGAAGTTTACATGTTATAATAAGCTTGTTTGGGCAGTAATAATAGAATATTTTGTGAGGGATAGCTTGTGAACCTTTTAATCATGGGGCCTCCGGGCGCGGGCAAAGGAACCCAGGCGGAAGAACTGGTTAAGAAGTTGCAAATCACACATATATCGACCGGTGATATGTTCCGCACCGCCATCAGCGAAGGAACGGAAATGGGCAAGAAAGCCAAGGAATACATGGATAAAGGAGAACTTGTGCCCGATTCTGTTGTTGTGGGTATGGTTAAGGAAAGGCTTTCGCGGTCTGACTGCGACAGGGGGTTTCTGCTTGACGGTTTTCCTCGCAATGTGGTTCAGGCTGAAGCACTGGATGAAAAACTTAATGGTATGGGAAGGGCACTTGATATCATTTTAAATATTGTAGTGCCGCGCGAGAAAATAATTGAGCGCCTCACTGGAAGGCGTATCTGCCGTTCCTGCGGCGCTAGCTATCATGGTTTTTTTAAAAAGCCCCGGGTTGATGGCATATGCGACAGCTGCGGCGGAGAGATTTATCAGCGCAGTGATGACAACGAGGCTGCTGTAAATAATCGCCTGTATGTCTATGACGCCAGTACTCAGCCGCTTATTGATTACTATACCAAGCAAAACTTGCTGAAAAATATTAACGGAGACCAGGAAATTAAAAAGGTCATGAATGATATTATGGATAGTTTAAGAAAGTAGCAACTGGCCTCCCGGCGATGACCCGGGCGGCTTTTCTTTTTTTACTTTTGTTGGCTTAGGCGCCTTTTTACAGGCCGCTCTATGAATTAATACAAAAAGGTCAGTGCTTCATTGACTCGTATGATCGCAATAAGTTAAGATTGTTTAGATGACTTTAAAAGATTAACTCCAGGAGGTGCGGGTATTGGATAAGAGAGAACTGGTTATTATCGGTGGCGGGCCTGCTGGTTTGTCAGCGGGTATATACGCGTCAAGAGCTGCGGTTGACACCATACTCCTCGAGCGCGGAGTTCCCGGCGGATTGGTGATAAGCACTCATTTCATAGAGAACTACCCTGGTTTTAGTGAAGGAACTGGCGGACCAGAGTTAATGACCCAGATGGAAAAACAGGCGCGCCGCTTCGGCCTTGAGATACTTTCTACCAATGTGAACAGCATTAATGTCCATGAAAAAGGCTTCCTTATAAAAACCGACGGAGGGGAAATCATGGCAGGTGCTGTGATTATTGCGACCGGCGCCAATCCGCAGCTATTGGGAGTAAAAGGAGAAAAAGAATTAACAGGACTTGGTGTTTCTTACTGCGCCACCTGTGACGGCGCTTTTTTCCGGGGCAGGACAGTTGCTGTGGTTGGCGGTGGTGACGCAGCGGTTGAAGAGGCGATGTTTTTAACCAAATTTGTTAAAAAAGTTCTGCTTATTCACCGGCGGGGCGAGCTAAGAGCCACGAAGATCGTTCAGAAAAGGGCTTTTGAGAATCCCAAGATCGAATTTATCTGGCATAGTGTTGTTGATGAGATTTATGGCAACATCATTGTTGAAGGGATAAAGGTCAGGGACGTGCGCAGCAACGAAACAAGCGCTTTAAATGTTGACGGTGTGTTTTTATATGTCGGCAGCAACCCCAATTCCGGGTTGGTCAGGGATATTATAACGCTTGATGACAGAGGCTATATTATCACTGATGAAAACATGCTCTCTTCTCAACCGGGGTTGTACGCGGCTGGTGATGTGCGCCGTAAACTGCTGCGGCAGGTGGTAACCGCCGTTGCAGATGGCGCCGTGGCTGCGGTGGCTGCAGAAAAATTCCTGACCGAACAAAAAATGCTTTAAAATTATGGCATCAGGCTTTAAAAAATGTTTTTCTTACTAAACAGGCAATTATCTTAAAGGAAATAAGTATTTTACGAAGAAGTAATATTTAAAATAGATTTACTTTTCTGACCTTTTGATTGTTGCCAATGGTTGGAAAAGATTCTGCAATTATTTTATGGCATAGGGGGGTGTACTTTTGGCAGATTTGCCACAGGGGTTTTGGTCCCGTGAACTGCGGTCACTGGCCAGAGTTATTTCGCTGGTAGAAAACGAAATGCCTGACAAGGATGAGATTCTCCGAAAGTTATATCAACACACCGGGCGAGGCTATATACTTGGGTTTACCGGTTCGCCTGGCGCCGGGAAAAGTTCTTTAGTCGACAGCATCATTCGTGAAATTAGGAAAAGAAATCAAACCGTTGGTGTAATAGCCGTTGATCCATCAAGTCCCTTTAGCGGCGGAGCATTCCTTGGAGACCGTATCCGTATGAACGAGCATGCCCTGGACGAGGGGGTTTTTGTGCGCAGTATGGCTACCAGAGGCAGCCTGGGCGGGTTAGCCAAGACTACCAAGGAGGTAGTCAAGGTAATGGACGCATTTGGGATAGACTGGATTATTATTGAAACGGTTGGTGTGGGTCAGTCGGAACTTGATATTATGTATATCGCGGATACCACCGTGGTGGTCTTGACGCCAGGAGCGGGAGACAGCATCCAGTCCATGAAGGCGGGTATAATGGAAATAGCCGATGTTTTTGCCATAAATAAATGTGACATGCCCGGCTCTGACACACTGACTCTAGAAGTCAATTTAATGCTTGACATGCAGGATGATCACATAAAATGGCGCCCTCCGGTTATAAAAACCGCGACAATCAACAAAGGTATAGGTATTGATGAACTGCTGGGAGCTATGGAAACGCACCGCAGCTACCTTAATGAGAAAGGTTTATTCACCGCAAGGCGCAAGGAGAGAACAAAGAACGAGACTCTGGATATAGTTAATTACCAGTGGCGGAAAATGGTAAGGCAACAGGTTGACCGTCCGGGACGAGTTAACGATCTGTTGGAAAAAGTTGTCTCAATGGAAGTTGACCCTTATACGGCTTCAGCACAAATAATTGAATGGATTATCGCAGATATGAAAAAGTAGAGTAACAGCTATGGGGTCAGGCTCTTGAGCCTGACCCCATAATTTATTTTGGAAAAGAAGTGAAATATAACAGGATTTTGGTTATAATCTAATATAAAATAGTTACAGAAAGGAGTTGATAGTGTGAAGATAACTTTTTTAGGACATGCTGGTTTTCTGGTTGAGGGCAGTAAAAAGATAGCCATCGACCCCTTTTTAACGGGTAACCCTCTGGCTAAAATTAATGTGGAAGATGTTAAAGCGGATCTGATCCTGGTCAGCCATGGTCACGGGGACCACTTTGGCGATACATTGTCAATCGCCAAGCGGTCAAAAGGAACAGTGGTTTCTGTTAATGAACTGGCAATTTTCTGCGCGAATAAAGGAGTAAATTCCCACGGCATGCATATAGGCGGCAGCCATGTCTTTGATGGCATAAAAATCAAGCTTACACCCGCCTGGCACGGTTCAGGTTACGACGTGGAATACCCGCTGAAGTACCTGGGCACACCGTGTGGTTTCATCTTTAATCTTGACGGCAAAACCATTTATCATGCCGGTGATACAGGACTTTTCGGCGATATGGAACTTATTGGCAGGCTCAGCAAGATCGACCTGGCCATGCTGCCTATAGGTGACAACTTCACCATGGGTCCGGAAGACGCCCTGGAAGCGGTCAAGATGCTCAAGCCGAAGATGATGATTCCTATGCACTATAACACCTGGCCGCTTATAGAGCAGGATCCGCTCAAGTTCAAATCTGTAGTGGAATCGACTACCGGCAGCAAAGTTGCTGTAATGACCCCCGGAGAAAGCCTGGACTTTTAAAATTTTGCGAGGTGCTTACTTGAAAAAGGCAGTTTTTGAAACTGAAAAAGGAAACATTGTAATAGAGTTATTTGAAAAGGACGCTCCCAATACGGTAGCAAACTTCGAGTCTTTAATAAAA
>CAZJGV010000143.1:3287-8036 GCA_964545615.1 uncultured Pelotomaculum sp. | reverse complement strand
ACAATGTTGAAGATTTGGTGGTGATTTACAGGGAGAGCGAAGAGAAGAACAATATGCTGGTGGTGCTGGATATTAACGGTGGATACCAGTGTACCAACGAAGTGCCGGCGCCGGTGACCAACCAGGTGATTACCTTTAAAGACATCGACGATAAACCCCCGCTGGAGTTTATTGTCCAGGGCATGAAAGGCGCCAATATAGGTTACGCCATTTACCGTGTGGACGGGACCAAGCTGGAAGATTTATTTGGCGAAGGGATGAAAGACTGCTGTTAGAGCTTTTGTTTAACGTGGGGAGAAATGGGGATGGTCCCCCGCGGGCTTCAAACCCGTTTGTCCGCCTGTCAGGCAGGTGGGAGTCCGGTTCGAATCCGACTTCTCCCCACCAACAATATTTACAACTGAGTAATCAGTATAAAGAGGGGGAAATAATCCGTGAAAAAATTGACACGGGCACTGCCGCTTCTGGCAGTGTCAATTTTCCTGCTGATCGTACTGGCAGGCTGCGGCGGCGGTACAAAGCAGACATCGCAAAGCACAACGCCGGGTATTCCGGAAAAAGACAAGGACTACGTCGTCAACCTGGGCTATTACAACTGTGACCACATGACCGCCGCCTGCATCGCCAAGGATGCCGGCATATTTGATGAGCTGGGCCTTAAAGTCAACGTGACCGGCAACGGCAAGGTCCCCGAGGCCATGGCCGCCGGTCAAATGGACGTGGGCTACATAGGTACGGAAGGTCTGATCCGGGCTTACCAGAAAGGCTCGCCGATTTTTGTGTCTGCCAACAACCACCTGGGAGGTTCCTTCTACCTGGTGGCCTCAAACGAGATTAAGGATGCCAAAGGGCTGCTCGGCAAGAAAGTGGCACTGGGGGATGTGACCGATTCTTACTGGGTCCGCCTGGCCAATGATGTTGGTATTCCGTTTGAAGAGAAGAACTATCAGAACTTTAACATGGATGACAAAGACGAATTCTTTGCCGTGAAGGCCGGTAAGCTCGACGGCTACGTCTGTTGCGACCCGTGGGGTTCGATGGCTGAATACGATAAGTCGGGACACATCGTCCAGGCGGTGGGGAAACTGCCCACCGGCGATTGGGGTTCCTGCTGTGTCTATTCCATGAACCGTAATTTTGCCAAAGACCACCCGGAGATTGCCGGGAAGATGCTGCTGGCCCACTCGAAGGCTATCGAATACGTCTACACCAATCCCGTCAGGTCTTCTGAAATTTTCGCGGCGAATTATTATGTGCCCCAGGAAGTGGCGCTGATGACGATTTATAAGAAGACAGTAAGCGAAGGCAGGACCCTGACCTGGAAAGTCAATCCCAAAAACTTTCAGGATGAAATTGACTATATCTTGAGTTTAAAAACACTGGAAACCGCTCCGGCGTTGGACCAGTTTATTGACACCAAGCTGCTAAGTGAGTGTGGAGCAGACAACTTTGACACCTTTATCAAGGAGAAGGTAGACCCGGTGTTCCCGCAAGGCATGTCCTACGAGGACTGGAAAAAGAAAGCTTTTGAACTGGAAAAGAAACAGCCTGCCTAGTCAGTTTGACACCTTCAGTTCAAGCACAGAAGAAGAGGGAGCTTTATAAATGAAAAAAACCAAGATTGTTTTGTTATTAGTATCATTAGCTGTAGTTATATTGCTGGCCGGCTGCGGCGGTGGTTCCAAACAAGCCGGCCAAAGCAAAACGGCGAATAGCTCAATACCTGATAAAGACAAGGACTATGTTGTTCAATTGGGCTACTACGACTGCGACCATATGACCGGCGCGTGTATCGCCAAGGACGCCGGTATATTTGACGAACTGGGCCTGAAAGTGAACGTTACCGGCAACGGCAAGGTCCCTGAGGCTATGGCGGCAGGCCAGATGGACGTGGGGTATGTCGGTAATACCCGGATGATGCGGGCCTTTTTACAAGGGTCGCCGATTTTAGTTGGGGCTAACAATCACCTGGGAGGATCCTACTACCTTATCGCATCAAACAATATCAAGACACCCCAGGACCTGGTCGGCAAGAAGCTGGCCATAGGGACGGACCCGGAAAAGAACAGCTCCAGCTGGATCCGCTTTGCTACTGAATTGGGCATACCTGTGGAGGGGAAGAATTACGAGGTTTTCAACATGATGGACAAGGACGAGTACTTCGCTATGTGTGCCGGTAAACTGGACGCTTTTTCCACTTGCGATCCCTTTGGCTCTTTGGCTGAATACGAAAAAACAGGACATGCGTTAGCTATTTCGGGCAAATTACCCAGTGGGGAATGGGGCATATGCTGCGCCTATAATCTTAATAAGAATTTTGCCACTGAACACCCAGAGTTAGCCAGGCTGATGATCCTGGCCCATACCAGGGCTATTGAACATATGTACCTCAAACCAGTCCTCTCGGCCGAGATTTTTGCGGAAAACTATAATATGCCTTTGGAAGTAGCACTGATGACTATCTGGAAGAAAACAGTCGCGGAAGGCAGGACCATGACCTGGAAAATTGATAAGGGCAACTGGCAGAGACAAATAGATCTGGAACTGGGTTATAAAACAATTGATGCGGCTCCCAACGTGGAAGAGTTTATTCAGCCCCAGTACCTTAACGAATGTGGTGCGAATGACTTTGACACTTTCATCAGGGAGAAAGTCGACCCGGTTTTCCCTGTAGGCATGTCTTACGGGGAGTGGAAAACCAAAGCCTATAGTCTGGAAGGTAAGAAGGCTTAACAGAATTCATGAAAAAGGTGTTTGCCGCTATTGCGGCCGCCGCCCTGCTGCTGTTGGCCGCCTTCTCAGCGTTCCCGCAGCGGGAAGAAAACAACGGGAAGGTTAAAATAGGGGCTCCAGACGATACAGGCGGCATGATCATTCACTACCTGGTTAATGACAAAGGCTATGGGGATGCCGAGACGCAGTGTGACTTTGAAATGTATTCGGTCAAGGACTGCTGCGCCAGCACTTCCCAGTGGGCTTTAAGCACCAACCAGTATGACCTTGCCGTCATGTGCCCCGATGCGGCCGCAAGCCTGCTGGAAAAGGACGGGCGGTTTGAAATAGTCAGCCCGTGTCTGGTTAATTCGGACATTGTGGTGGTTCGGCCAGGCGTTATACCTCAAAAAATCGGGGTGGCCCAGAACCGCTCCCACCAGGAGCAAATCGCAGCCGGTGTTTTCGGCCCGGATGTCGCTACCGCGCCCATGCTGCCGGCGGCCATTCCCTACGCCTATGAGAAAAAGGCGGTTGACGGGGTGGTCGTGGACGCTTTGAGGGGATTTACCATGGCCGGCGAGAAAAAACCGGCGCCCGCCGGATCCTCCGGCCATGTCACTTACGTGCTTGTTGTGAATAAAGGCTTCAAGGATGACCTCCGTTACAGTGAGTTCATCACCCTGTTCCAGGCATCGGTTGAAGATCTGAATAATCCGGATGTGCTGATCGAGGAAATAAGGAAATACAAGAATATCGACTTTACGCGCGAGGAAGTGGAGCAATGGAACCGGTTGGGGATAAGGCACGTTTTTACAACTCCAGGAACGTAAGGTTAATGCGCGAAAAAATCATGGCAGGTCATTACCAAAAACAACTGTTGTACCGCCTGATTACCATCGCGGTAGTCTTCGGCGTCTGGCAATTGGCCGCCAACCACTATCACAGTGAGTTCATGATGCCGTCCCCCTGGAAAACAATGGTCACTTTCACCTCTGTTGTGCATGACCCGGAAGTTGTGAAGAACCTCATGATCACTTTAAGGAGGGTTCTGACGGGCTTTCTTTACGCCCTTTTGATTGGCGTGCCGCTGGGGTTTCTGATGGGCTACTCCAAGACAGCGCTGCAGCTGTTTGACCCCTTGATCGATTCACTCAGGCAGATCCCGATCATGGCCTGGGTGCCGCTGACCATAGTCTGGTTCGGCCTCGGCGACGGGCCGACCATATTTCTAATTACCTTTTCCGGGATTTTCCCCATAGTCATTAATACCGTGGCCGGGGTGCAAAACATCTCCCGTGATTATTACAATGCGGCTCGCAGCATGGGGGCCGGACCATGGAGCATTTTCACCAATATCATTGTGCCCGCTTCACTGCCGGATATCCTGATCGGCGGCAGGGTTGCCATCGGGCTGGGCTGGATGTCGGTTATCTGAGCGGAATTCATCGCGACGAGTGCCGGCTTCGGCTACTCTATGGTGGAAGCTCAAACAAGGATGCAGACAGGCAAGCTGGTGGCTTTAATGATCATGGCTGCCCTGATCGGATACGGTATTGACCGGATTTTGCAAATGTTTAACCGGTCTCTAACCAGGTGGAGGTTTACACAGTGATGGAATTGAGAGTAGAAAACATTTCGAAGAATTTTAAGAATGACAGCGGTGTCCATACAGTTCTAAAGAACTTGAACTTTTCCGTGCACGAAGGCCAGTTTGTGACCCTGCTCGGTCCCTCCGGCTGCGGCAAGACCACCCTGCTGACAATCATCGCCGGATTTCAGGCCGCCTCCGGAGGAAAAATCCTGATCGACGGGCGCCAGGTAACCAGGCCGGGTCCGGACAGGGGCTTTGTGTTCCAAAACTACGCTCTCTTTCCCTGGATGACGGTCAGGGACAACATCCTCTACCCGATGAAACAGCGCAAAGTGCCCGCTAAAGATAGGGTAAAGCGCCTGGAAGAACTGCTGGCCATGGCCCAGTTGGAGGGCAAGGAAAACCTTTTCCCGCACCAGCTCTCCGGGGGCATGAAGCAGAGG
>CAZJGV010000143.1:0-3277 GCA_964545615.1 uncultured Pelotomaculum sp. | reverse complement strand
AGGGTCGCTTTTATCCGCGCTCTGGCCGGCAGGCCAGACGTGCTCCTGATGGACGAACCCCTGGGAGCTGTGGATATGCAGATGCGGCAGTCTTTGCAGGATGACCTGGAGGCGCTCTGGCTGAAAGACAAAACCACTGTGGTTATGGTAACCCATGATGTTGATGAAGCAATTTACCTCAGCGACAGGGTGATAGTCATGTCGGCGCAGGAAGGAAAAATAGTGGAAGACATGCCTGTCAGGCTGCCTCGCCCCCGTGACCGCAAGGGCATGGAGTATCACAAGCATAAGGAACATCTTACCGAAGCGCTCCGGACTGCCATGGGCAAGCGGTCCGAGTCACCAGAGTCGGAAAGAAAGCTGTGCCTGGCCTGAGGGAAGGGAGTGACAATAATATGACAGTGTTAACAGGAGGCTTAGAAAATATAAAATTTAAAAACTATCCCGCTGAAAGGCTCAGAATTGACAGCATCTCCTCCAGGTTGACCGGGGCAGAACGGCTTTTAAGGCTCTATTTGCTGGAGCAAATTATTGAAAGCGGCGAGCCGGTCAATATAAACAGCTTGAAACAGACTGAAGCGCTGCGGCAACTGGATACAGATGCTTTAATTAAGAGCTTGGTAGACAAGCGGGTAATAGTACCGGACCAGGAGGGAAACATCAATTTCGCCTACCCCGTTTCCGCATTGCCCACAAAGCACAAAGTTACTTTAAAAGACGGGCGCAAGTTTTGCGCCATGTGCGCAGTTGATGCCATGGGTGCTGCTTTTACCCTTAGGCAAGATGTTGCAATTGACTCTATCTGTGCCCATTGCAGTGAAAGAATTACGGTGATGATTCAGAATAAGCGGATAGCCGAGCTTAACCCGGCCAGCACCCATGTGCTGCATGTAGACCTTAACCAAGCCGATAATTGGGCCGGTAGCTGCTGAAACATCATGAACTTCTTCTGTAGGAAGAGTCACTATGATCAGTGGGTTGCCGCCATGGGAGTAAATCAAAATGAAATCTTTTGTTTGGACGCGCATGAGGCGCTCATAGTAGCCAGGATGCTTTTTGGACTAACTTAAAAAATTGAAGGAGGGCTTAATAATGAAAATAGCCTATGTTTTTAGTTCAACCACTTCTCAAAAAATCCTGAACACCATGATTATTCCCCAACTGGAAAAAGGCACGCACGGTGTTGACGTGGCGGGGATGTTCTTCTTTATGGACAACACCTACTTCCTGCTGGACGGCGCCGAAATGGGGGACAGGCTGCGCCAGATCCAGGAAATGAACGGTATGCTGCTCATGGCCTGCGACCAGTGCGCCATCGAGCGCGGCATTGATCAGAAACTGATCAAGGGCGCGCAGATCGGCTGCTTCCCGCAGCTTTACGCAGCGTTGGGCGGGGTTGGAGTGGATCAGGTCATCACACTTTAAAAAAAGGTTTCAACTCCTGTAAATTTAAGCATTTATTCTGTGAATGGATGATTTCTTTAAAAGGTCGGGTGATGAGCCCAGCCTTTTTTTCTGGCCAGAATAAGTAAAAAGTTGTCAAGGGTTGTCAAGGGGACGGGGTTGTTGACAACATTTGACCGTGATGTATTCGATGTGGAGCCAGGTCTGGATCCCAGTCTTTTTATGGCCGGAATAAGAAACAAATAGAAGCTGTTTGTTGACAATATGACGTTTACCTACAATTAAACAGCTGGCTTGAGAGGAATTGAAAAAAGCAGGACCTTTGATGATCCTGCTTTTTTATCACCAGCCAATAGTTTTAAGTTATTTCACTAAGACCACATTAACCGCTTTGATTAAAGCAGTCACGGTGTCCCCTTCTTTAAATCCGGCATCTATAAGCGATTCCTTGGTCATTACTGATGTTATCTCATAATCCCCAACTTTGACCGCTACCTGTGACATTACATTACCCGTGATTATTTCCGTAACTCTACCGGTGAGTTGGTTGCGCACGCCAGCTTTCAAGCTACTGCACCTCCTAGAAATTATTATTTTTTATAATATACAATTTTTCATATACTTGCAAGCCAGGTTAAAATCAAAAGCAGTCTGTGGCTTGTTGACACATATAGTATTTATATTATATTTTCAGTGTGTTAATAATTGGTGGTTTTGAATATTTCGGTAAAGTTCATGACCGGACCAATCAAATCGGCAATTTTGTGAAAAACGCGACCGGTTTGGTATTTATTTTAGTGGGGATTTGTTATATATTTAAATATATGTTCGGTTTGCTATAAATAAAAGGTGTACATATTTTTAGTGTTTCGATTTTTTTTGAACCGGATCCCATCCTGTTATCGTCAAATAAGTATGGCAATAATTTCATTATGTTTTATAAGGGAGCGTGCATTTTCCAATGTCCGATCAGGTAGCGGTAAAAGGTTTTAACTTGCGTAAGATACTTGCACTAATTGCCCTGGCCGCCGCCGCGACTTCGGCTTACAATGCGGTTGGCTACCTGGTTTACGGGGGGATTTCATATTACAGTATCTGCGCCATAGCCATATTGTTTAATCACCGCAGGGCCAATTTGCTGCTCTGGGGCGCGGTTGGGGTGCATGCTGTGCTGGTCGGCTACTCCCTGTGGTGGTGGCAGACAGACCAGATTATCCCATGTATTTATTGCTTTGGCGCGGCCGGTTTTGCGTTGTTGGCTGCAACTGTTTATACCAGGTTGCCGGTGGCTATTTTGCCGGCTTTACTGATCGCGGGAGTATGGTTCGCCTGGCCGCGTCTTTTCTATTTGGACAATCAGGCCGGCGCTACCGGTCAGCCGGTAGTGGAAAATCAGTACCAGACGGAAAACCAGACCGGGGTAACGGACAAACCGGATCCCGGCGGCGATAATAGTGTGGTCACCCAACCGGCCAGTGCTGAAAAAACCGGCTCAGCGGGTGAAGCCAATACGGAAAACCAGATCTCCCCAAATGGTAACAATACCGAAACCACACCTGTAACTGCACCCTCAACTGCACCTGTAGAGAGCACAAATCCTGACACCGGGCCAGGCGAGATCCAGGATCCCGGTCAGGATCCCATTCAGGATCCCGGCCAGGATCCTGGCAGCACGGGTGATACCACGCCGGTAGTCAACCCGGGCAGCGGTGAGACAACTAAGCCTGAGGACCCGCCCCCACCGCCGGAGACAACCACGCCCTTTCCGCCCAAGCCGACTTCCGGCTGAGGGAAACCATGTTGATAGACTTCCGTTGGAAGTCTCAGATTATTGAAGAAGCATCAACTAATAAAACCTGCACAGCAGGTTTTA
>CAZJGV010000142.1:0-8065 GCA_964545615.1 uncultured Pelotomaculum sp. | reverse complement strand
AGTCACTCACATCCACCACCCCGTCCCGGTTCAGGTCGCAGGTGTCGATGTATTTATCATCGCCCGGCACTTTGCCGAAGCTCGTACAAACCGTTCAATATTTCCGTGTCAGCCCACACTACTGTATCCTTTACACGGTACTGGAATTTAACCTGGTCGCATTCCTCCCCGCCTGTATTTGTAATCTCACCGTTCAGTGTCACAGTTGTGGCCAATGTATCTGTTGCTTCGTGAGTTTGCAGGCTGGGTTTGGTGATCTCCAAACCGGGGTAAATCCAGCGTATGCCCTCTTGGTCACATAAGTGAAGATTCCGCTTAGTAGTGCCAGGTGTACTTATTCCATACATTACCTTGCCTGTATCTTCAGGGTAACCGGACACATTACCGTATAAATCACGTAGATTTAAGTAGTGACCAAACTCGTGGAGAGCAATACTCTGTACATCGTACTGCCCGGCTCCCGGGGAATTGTATGTGCTCCAATTATAATAGTTATTAAACTCCATATCCACTTCACTGATAGTTTTAAAATATGTATTATACCAGTATGTTGTACGGGCCAGGGTTGTAATATTACCCAGGTTAGTCCACATTATTTCATTATAACCATTCTCAGCGCGTGCTGTGGAACTATTAACACCGGCATATGTAAACGTAAAGCTCTTGCCGCTTACCGCATTCCAGGCAGACGCGGCATTTTGGACAGCTATTTCCTCTCCGGCACAATCAGTCGTATTGGGATTTATTTTGTATTGAACAACCGGGTTATTTCCCGGCCACTTCAAGTCTCCATAAGAAAATTTCACTTCAAAGGGGTACTCGTTGCTTTCCAATCCGCTTGCGGTCCGTATATATACCGGGCCGCTGCTTGCTGAAGCCGGGTACGTGTTTATATTAGCAATAGGTACGTCTACAACCACCCTTGTATCCGACCAGGATTGAACATTACCTTTTATGTCGGGTTGGCCGGAACAATAGAAAAAGAAAACCTGCCCTTTCGGACTTCCAAAGCTGCTGCCGCTTATTGTTACATAGTCATTTGTACCTGCGGGTGCTGTGGCTGGACTTATGCCGGTTATTACAGGACCGCCGGCTATATAAGCCTTCTGTTCATCGCTTTCCGGCAAAGGCTCTCCCTGCAGCACCTTAACAATCCGTGTCTTAAAATCTTCCAGAGTCCATTTACCCACATTGCCTGAATCTACAGTAAACTTGCCCTGGTATCCTCCGTAGACCTCAACCCGGCCTTCCGAGAGAGGCTTTAAAAATACAACCACCCGTTCTCCCATGGTAAATGATGGTGTATCTGATACCAGTTCCCCGATTTCACCTACTTCTCCTCCAGGAACTACAATGGTGATCCTGCCTTGTTCAACCGTGCCTTTCACCTTATCCTCCACCGAAATTTCCACTTTCGTGGCAATACCTGTATGTTCGCGATTCCACTGGCTGTTATGTTCTAAAACCGTTCCGATTACTATGATATCAGCGCCGTTGACAAGATCTGTTATTTCCAATTTTGTCATCAAGGCATGAGCAGTTCCAAACTGGCTTAAGATTAAAACCAAGTATGTAAAAATGAAAATAATAAAACTAATTAACCAACGAAAATTCCACATGATGATACCTTTCTGGTTTTTCCTCAGCTCATTTTTCGCAAATTGCTATACTAATAAGGCACCTCACCGTATTTTCCAAAGTTGTAGAGCACTATGGAGTAGTCGCTCACATCCACTACCCCGTCCTGGTTCAAGTCACAGGTGTCGATATATTTCTCATCGCCCGGCACTGTGCCGAAGCTGTACAGGATAGCGGAATAGTCGGAGACGTCGATGACATTGTCTGGTCCCTCTTCGCCCCAGGTGTCGCCAAGAATGATTTCTCCGAAGTTTACTGGAGTCATGGCGTCCTGTGATATGGTGATATTTAACGCCACGGCTCTCAGGCTGTAGGGCAGTTTAAAGGTGATATCGTAGACGCCCGGTTCAATATTGGTTAGTTGGAAAGTGCCGTTATTATCGCCCGCTGTTGCGGTGATATCAACTTGCTGGGTTAAAACAGGTGTTGCCGTGGATCTGTTCGCATCCACCGCCCACAGGGACACTTCAGCCTGGGGTATATCCGCTGACTCGGGAGCAACCTGGAAGGTGAAGGTGCCGGAGATACCTGCGCTGCCTTCAGATACTGCTGTGGTAAAGCTGAAGGTAAGTTCACCATTATTGGTTCCATCCGCAGTTCCGGCCACGCTTGCGGCAGGTATGTAAACGTTGTAGGTTGTACCATACTCAAGGTTGCTCATAGGATCTATCGTCAGTGTACCGCCGCTTATGCTGTAAGTGTAGCTAACCACTGTGCCGCCGCCGGTTATGCTAATGCCGCCTATATTGCTGGCTGCCGCCACTTCTTCGCTGAAAGTTACGGTGATAGTTTTGCTTACAGGCACATCGGTTGCTTGATCGGCCGGGTCGGCAGTAGCGCTCAAGGAAGGTTCCATTGTTTTGACTGCGATGTTGTTATTGTTATCACTTTCATCGAACTGGTCTTCTGAATCTGCCGTTATCTGTATTTCTTCTATGGTATCTTCTACAGGCACGGATACGGTAACTGCTGTTGAGCCATAGCCTGGGATGTCGATTAGTTTTTCGAATATCTCCTTGCCGTTTATTGCAAGTGCAGTTTCAACGTCTTTGGCGCAGCCTACTCCCTGGTTATGCACGGTGAAAGTCACCTGGGCGTAACTTCCGGGTGAGGGGTTGGCCGGCTCTATATAAATCTCGTCGGGCAGCACATAAAGCTCAAAGGTGTCGGCGGCTGTAAACTGGGTGTAGCTATAGGAACCGGTTGTCAGTGTCTGAGCCGGGCCGCGCTCAATCACGCTGTCTCCCTGGTACAGGTTGACCTGTACTGTATATGGTCCGTCGGTACGGCTGCGGTGGATATCGGCCCCTTCAAATTGGAGTGTGATTTCCCTGCCGCCGGGGCTCAACTCACCGAACTGGCTGACACTTCTCGCCACCACCTGTCCTTCACCTGAGAGCAAAAAGCCTTCTACCTGGCTGAACACTGTCTCGTAAACGGTAACTGGAACAACAAGTGAAAGGTTTTCATACTGGCCGTCACTATCCAAATCCACGGGTGAGACTGACGGCTGCCCGCTTAAAGTAATAAGCGCGCCAGCCAGATTGGAGGCGGCATAGACGCCTGTTGTGATTAAACCTTCTTCTTTGGTATCCTCATCTACTACGGTGAGGGTGTCTCCTTCGATCATTACCTGGTACAGTGTAAATGAAGTGTCGCTTGCTGACCTGGGATAGTCTTGCAGGGGGAAGCTTAACACCACGCTGTTATTACCTGGTTCTAAATGGGCTTGAGTGCTGGTGTACTGGGAGGCGCTGTCGCTGTTCCGGGTCAAGACGCCGCTTACGGTATAGTCGCCGGCCTCACTGGCATAAACCTCGGCTGATATTGATATCTCAGCGTAAACTGGTGTTCCGGCACTGACGTCGGCATAGACGCCGGTAAAGTAGGCCGGCGGGGTTTGATACTGTGCGTAGTCCTGGGCGGTTGTTTCCAGGGTGTAGGTCTGGTCGCTGACAAGAATAATATTGTCCTGTGCGTCTTTTAAAAACAGGCCGGCCAGCTTGAGCGGCCCGCTTAGGCGCTCTTTGTAAATTTTCTCCCCGGGAAAATCAAGCCACACGGTCTGAGGATCAGGTGACGGCGTTATAGGCAAAGAGGCTGAAAAAACCCCCCGCTCGTCGTTATTGCGGAAAAGAAACCCGCCTAAGTACAGTTCTTCTTCAGTTGGGGACAGGATATTTACCCCGACTCTGAGTGTGTCGTACAGGCCGTCGCCTTCTGCGTCAACGGGTATGGTGCCGGCGATATTGACTATTTGGTCTGAACTAGCGGCTAAAGTTGACGCCTTTGTACTAGAGCCTCCTACAGGCAAAGTGGTGGGCCATAAGGCGGCTGGACCAAATTGGCAGTTTATGAATACATTCCGAATTTCCTCTTGTTTACCAGAAAGATCGGGGTGGCTACGATACCTATCGTAAAGGGTTCTTGCCTGTGTACCTAATCTACCACTCCCGGACCAAGCAAGATTGGATTTGTTAAAAGCGTAAACCAGATAGTTTATACTTTGTGCTTTTTTTCTTAGTTCCCACATAATCCATGTTAAATGAGTATTTGTACTGACAATACTGAATTCTTCTGGTGGGACTCCTATATAGATTGTCTTATTATTCGTAACAAGGCAGGATGCAAGGTGCGCCCAGCCTTCATTTATATCACTATCGCTACCACGTGGCAGGTTCCAGTTGTTTTGATATGCCACCTGGTGCCCGTATTCATGGATTACTACGGTGGAATATTTGTAGCCCATATGATTTTTATTTATAAAAATCCTACCACTATTTCTTTGTGCACAGGATGTACCCTGATTATCATCGTTTATCTCCACAATCAAATTCCTTTTTACATCATGATCCTTCTTGCTGAAAAAGTCCCATGACTTTACCAGTGCGGAAAGTATTTCAGCGGCGCCTTTTTCTTTGCCGTCATCGGGGAAAATTAGATCATCTAATGTCCTATTATTCGTAATCCCGATAAGACCAAACCATCCTGAGTCAACAGACACTGGAGTTTCAACAGTATCATATGTTCCATGTTCATAATCCAATATTTGAGTGTTGTCTCCGTCGGGGTGGATTTCAAAACGGCAGTTTTTGATATCAGCATCGGGAGAAAAAACCATACTTGCCTTAACCTTGAGATCTGGAAACTGCCAGTTAAATATATCCGATGGCAATTCAGATTTTCTGAAATAATATTTGCCGTCAGCATTGGTAAAATTGGAAGCCAGCACGCCATATTTGCTTTGGATCTCTACTTTTACACCCCACAAGTTTTTCTCTTTGCCGTTGATTATTCCTTTTACTGTGCCGCTGATATATGAATTGTCAATATATATTGTCTTTTGGTCAGAAGCTGTAAAATTTGTAATAACTGTGTTAGCCGTATCAGCGCCCGACTGTGAAGATCCTGCAAGTAAGGTGCTGCCGGCGCTTTGTATCTTTGCCGCCTCGGCCTTTATCTGCAGTTGGGGCTCATTTTCTTCTTCGGGTGGGTCCTGGGGTATGGTCAGTTGTATTTGCACCACACCGCTGCTTTCTGCTCCTGTCTGCAGCGTGGTCCGCCCGATTTCCTGCCATTCTTTGGGCTTGCTGTTGTAATAGCCGTAGGCTATTATTTCGTATTCTGAGTTAAGCGCAAAGCTGGCATATTCAATAGTAAATTCTCGTGTTTCGCCCGGCCTTGGCTTTTCTGAGATATCTTCGATCATAATCACCGGCTGGGGGGCGCCGGAAGTGGCTGTAATGAATGAGGAACTGAAGGGGCTTGCTAAAAAGTTGCCGGCGAGATCCTGAATTTCCGCACTGACAAGTACTGTATAAGTGCGGAGGGGAAGCAGGTCGGAATTTGGGATGATTATAGCGGTATTGGTTGTGTCATCATAATTTATTTGTGTATCTACTATACTTCCACCGCATTTAAGGATGATGTTGTTGTTTATAGAAGACTGCAGTATGTTTTCTGAAAAGGTGATAATTATGGACTGGTTTAAGGGAACGGCTTTTTCAGAGTTTGAAGGCGATATGTTAGTGACTTTTGGGCTTTCGTTGTCGTCTACTATAACAACGTTTGTGCTGATATTGATGTTGATGGTGCTGCTGTAGACGCGCTGGCCGTTGTCCTGGCGGATTCCCACGGCAGCGAGCTTGTACGCGCCGTCGGCATACTTGGCTGGGTCTAGCTCGACCCGCCAGTTGTCGGCGGGATTATAGCTTTCGCCTATGTTGTACATACTCTCTGACTGGTCAACCAGGTGGTAGTAGGCTTTGGTTAACTCCACACCGGTAACGGTGGCGGTGAGGGTGGTCTTGGCGGAGACAGTGGCGCCTTCGGTGACGCCGTTGATTACAACCGTATCACCGAGTGTGGCTGAAAAGGGACTAGTTGTATAATCGGCAAATACCTCGTCGACACTTTCCAACTGTATAGTTGGAGGAATACCTTTTGCTTCCAGTCCATCAGGTATTGATGTAGAATCAAACCAAATATTATCGGCACCTTCCACTTGTATAGTTGGAGGAATACCTTTTACTTCCAGTCCATCAGGTATTGATGTAGAATCAAACCAAATATTATCGGCACCTTCCACAATGATTGAAGTATTTGTAGTAGAAGCAAGTGCCAAAAAGTCAGAGAATCTTCCCCAACCAGACAGCGTTATTAGTAAACTTAGGAAAATTACTACATGAAGTCTTAGTTTTTTCTGCATTGTTTCCAAAACCTTTCTCTATTTAGCAGGAATTTATCATTACTCCTGGTATAGTAGAATAAGCCCAAAACCTTTAGTGAAGCGACTTCTTTCAAAAACATTTATATCATCAATATAAAGTGCGGACCAGCCGGAACCTGAACTATTTCCGTTTTGATACAACTTGTGCCTTATGCCTTCAGCCAAACTGACAAGTTCCACATTGCCCCAGTTTTGGGCTCCCGTCGCACTCCAATCACCTATGGCTGCTCCTACCTGCATTAGAGTAATACATGCAGGAATTGTAATAAAGCTATTACTATTAGCACTGTTATTTCTTATTATCATAAGACGGTTAGCAGATGGAAACCGAAAATCATAGTATTTGACATCCTGTGTATCCAGAGTTAACTGGAGGTTATTAGATATTTTTTTGAGTACTTGATACAAAGTGGTAGATTCAGACAAAGGTGAATCATGCAGGTATGCATCATATATCTTACCAATATTATCAGTATTACTGTAATAAGCTACTACCCATCCTTCACTATGTACCAGTGCATGAGCATCATATTGTATACCCAAACCGTCTCTAATTTGGACGGTACCAATTATGTAATCAGAGGTCTTTTTTTCAACATTACGGAAGGTGGCTTCCGCAAGATTAAGATTTATAGCAGTTGGATTCTTAAACCAGGCAGTAATTCCTGCTTGAGTTTCCAATAACGAAGAAGCTTCCCCTGTTATCTGCTGTATAGAAGCCATTCCGCTAGTTTCTCTAGCTGCTAAAACCGGGCTTTGGGGTATTAGGATAATCGCTAGACAACAAAATACTATAGTTACAGCCTTTCTAATAGCACTTATTACTTTATTTGTCATTTCTTTTCAACCCTTCCTTGTTTATATAAGCTATTTAAAAGTTTTGGACATAGTCTTTCTGCATGTTAACGCAAGAGAATGTTTTGTTTGATCATAGAATCATCTCCTCCAACTGATTCGTAAATTATCTAAAGATTTTAGTGGATTGTCCCTTCTTAATATATATGCCACTCCACTTCACGGTGGAGGGCACAACTGATTTCCGTTTCCGTTAGTGTCCCCCTCAGATGTGTCATTCCGGTAATCAGTATAGTATATGGGGCTATCAAAGCTAACTAAGAGCCGAGGACTATATTCGCCTGGGCAACACAGGGCGAAGCGGTCAGTAAAAGTAGGATTATAAAGGCGCCAAATATAGATAATAGTAACGCTCGCTTTCTTGTCGTATGTTTACCACTATTAACTCAGGATCTTGTTGGCGGTAATACTCCCGCCGCCAATCCCCACCGGGATTATGGAGTTGCCGGTAAATGTGTTGCCGTTTCCGCTGAAGGAATCGTTCGGCCAATGTATACTCCGTATCCATTGCCAGTGCTGGTGTTCCCTTGCAGCACCAGCCTGCTGCCGTAAATGTATATTCCATAGTCGCCGTTATTCTGAAAGGTGCTGTTGCTGATGGTATTGGCGCCTGTGGAATTATCCAGCTTTAAACCGCTATAATGACCGTTACTAATTGTGCAGTTGGTCATGGTCAAACTGCCTGAACCACTCTTTTCTACGTTATTCCAGGCATACCTGACTCCATGGTAGCGGACCCGTATATGTCACCTCCGCTCCACCAGCCCGGAGACGGCGCGCTGGCGGACCCGTCTCCGTTGGTGTCTCCTCCAACTGTGTCGTCCCGGCGGTCGGTGAAGTATA
>CAZJGV010000141.1:0-8093 GCA_964545615.1 uncultured Pelotomaculum sp. | reverse complement strand
GTGGAAGTAGAGTCTATCTGAGACTCTATTTTTATTTCCAGTTTATAATACCTTGCTGTGGCAAGACAATTTCGCATCTAACACTTTTTTAAATAAAAAGAGGGTAGCAATGGAGAAGTATCTGGAAGAGTTCATCTACCACCTGGCCGTGGAGCGGGCGCTGGCTGAGAACACCCTGGTTTCTTACAGGACAGATTTAAACGGATATATAGCTTTTTGCCGCAAGCAGGGTTTGACCTTGCTGGAGCAGGCTGACAGGGACACGGTCATGTCGTACCTGTACAAACTGCAATTGGACGGACGGGCGCCGGCGACGATCTCACGCCACCTGGCGGCTCTGCGCTCTTTTTACAGGTATACAATAAGAGAAGGAAAGCTGCAGATCGACCCGACCGGGGAACTGGATTCGCCAAAATCGCCCCAAAAGCTGCCCAGGGTGCTAACGGTAGAGGAAGTGGACCTCTTACTGGGACAGCCATCGATCAGCGAACCTGCCGGGATTAGAGACAAAGCCATGCTGGAAGTACTTTATGCCACCGGGATCAGGGTTTCCGAACTGGTATCCCTTAATCTTGAGCAAGCGCACATTAAAAACGGCTTTATCCGCTGTTTTGGCAAAGGCAGCAAGGAACGGCTTGTTCCGCTGGGTGACGTGGCCGCCCGCTTTCTGGAAGAATACCTGGCGCGCGGCAGAAGCAAACTAATCAGGCCGGAAGGCGCCCAGGCTTTATTTGTGAACCAGCACGGCAGGAGGCTGACGCGGCAGGGCTTTTGGAAGATTATCAAGAAATACGCGCAAAAGGCCATGATTGCTAAAGAGATTACCCCACATACAATGAGGCATTCTTTCGCCACGCATTTGCTGGAAAACGGGGCGGATATCAGGTCGGTTCAGGAAATGCTGGGACATGCCGATATCAGCACCACCCAGATATATACACACCTGACCAGGAACAAGTTGAAAGAGATTTATAACCGCAGCCATCCCCGGGCATAGCCGCAGTGTAGGACTAAAAAAACATTTGGGGGAAGTCGTATGAAAATTAAAAGGGTAGCTTTGTTGGTGCTGGACAGCGTCGGGGTGGGAGAACTGCCGGACGCTGGTGACTACGGGGATACCGGAAGCAACACCCTGGGCAATATAGCCCGCGCCGTGGGCGGACTTAAAATGCCTCACCTGGGCAGCCTTGGTTTAGGAAATATAATTCCGATTGAGGGTGTGCCGCCGGTTGCAAATCCGCAGGCTTCCTTCGGACGCATGGCGGAAAAATCAGCCGGTAAAGACACCACCACCGGACACTGGGAGATGGCCGGGATCATCCTGGAACACCCGTTCCCGGTTTATCCCAATGGATTCCCCGCTGATTTAGTAAAGACATACGAAAAGAGGATTGGCCGTCCGGTTCTCGGCAACAAGGTTGCTTCCGGCACCGCCATCATAGAAGAGCTTGGCGCTAAACACCTGGCCACAGGCCATCCCATAGTGTACACTTCCGCGGACAGTGTTTTCCAGGTGGCGGCGCACGAGGAGATTATCCCGCTGGAAGAACTGTACAGGATCTGCCGCACAGCCCGGGAGATGCTGACCGGTGAGCACGCCGTGGGTCGGGTAATAGCCAGGCCGTTTGAGGGCAAACCGGGTGATTTTCGCAGGACGGTAAACCGGCATGATTTTTCCCTGAAGCCGCCGGGCAGGACACTATTGGCTCTGTTAAAGGAAAACGGGATTAAGGTTACCGCGGTGGGCAAGATCAAAGATATTTTTGACGGGGAGGGCGTAACTGAGGCGATCCCTACCAAAGGCAACGCTGACGGTATGGACAAGGCTTTAAAACTGATCCAATCTGACACGGACGGGTTTATCTTTGTCAACCTGGTTGATTTTGATATGCTGTACGGCCACCGCAACAATCCCAGGGGCTACGCTGACGCGCTGGAAGAATTCGACCGCTGGTTCCCCGAACTGATTAAATTGCTGCATGAAAATGATGTGCTTATTATAACCGCCGACCACGGTTGCGATCCCACCACCGCTTCAACCGATCACTCCAGAGAATATGTGCCCCTGCTGGTATACGGCAAGCATTTGCGGGGGGGAGTAAATCTTGGGGTGCGGGAAACCTTTGCTGATATCGCCGCCACAGTGGCGGAAATTTTCGGTTTAAAATTCGGCATAGGGGAGAGCTTTTGGCCAAAGGTGTTTAAAGAATAACGTTTTTTTTTAAAGGATAGAGAGGGATATCCACAATGCGCATGTATGATTTGATCTTAAAAAAGAGGGAAGGCCGTGAGCTAATTGCGGCTGAAATAAAATATTTTATCAGCGGCTATAATTCCGGCGAAATCCCTGACTACCAGGCCGCCGCTCTCCTGATGGCAGTTTTTTTTCGCGGCCTGAGCGAACGGGAAACAGCAGAGCTGACCATGGCCATCTGCGACTCCGGAGACCGGGCCGATCTTTCCGGTATGCCCGGGATCAAGGTGGACAAACACAGCACCGGCGGGGTCGGAGACAAAACAACCCTGGTACTGGTCCCCCTGGTGGCCGCCGCCGGGGTGCCTGTGGCCAAGATGTCAGGCCGGGGGCTGGGCCACACGGGCGGCACGGTGGATAAACTTGAGTCTATCCCGGGCTTTAACGTAGCGCTCTCGCCGGCACAGTTCATTGATCAGGTGCGCCGTGTCGGCGCCGCTGTTGCGGCACAGACAGGCAACCTGGCCCCGGCGGACAAGAAATTGTACGCCCTGCGTGATGTGACGGCTACCGTGGACAGTGTGCCTCTAATTGCCAGCAGTGTTATGGGTAAAAAGATCGCGGCCGGCGCTGACGCCATTGTTCTCGATGTAAAGGTGGGCAGCGGGGCCTTTATGAAGGACACCGCAGACGCCTTCAAGCTGGCCAGGACCATGGTGGGGATTGGCAGCCAGGTAGGCCGGCGCACCGTGGCGCTGATCACCGACATGGACCAGCCCCTGGGGCGCGCCGTAGGCAACGCCCTGGAAGTGAAAGAGGCCATTGATACATTAAAAGGCGCAGGCCCTCCGGATTTGCTGGAAATATGCCTGGCCCTGGGATCCACAATGCTCTTACTGGCGGGGAAGTCGGCCAGTTTGGAAGAGGGTAAGCTGGAACTGCACAAGCTGCTGGAAAGCGGCCAAGCGCTGGATAAATTTGAAAAGTTAATATCCGCCCAGGGTGGTGACCAGCGGGTGACCAGTGAAGACTGGCGCCTGCCTGCGGCAAGTTCAGTTCTGGACATACCCGCGCCTTTGACCGGCTATGTCCAGGCCATTAACGCGACGGAGGTGGGACGTTCCGCCATGCTGCTGGGCGCGGGCAGGGAAAGGAAAGACGCGCGGATAGACCTGTCCGTCGGCCTGGTATTGAATAAAAAAGTGGGCGACTCTGTTCAGGCGGGGGAAAGTTTGGCGGCGATACACGCCAACGACCTGGGGCAGTTGGATGTGGTTAAAGAGACTGTTCTGCGCGCCTACACTATAGGATTGAAAAACCCTGAACCAAAGCCGCTGATAATCGGCACCGTACCTGAAAATATATAAAAAATCTAAGATGTGGAATTTTGTTTTTTTGTAAGCGCCTTTAATACTATCGCCGCTGCCGTGGCAGTTGCTCATAGTATCTTGACCATTGTTTATTACATTGTTAAGCGAAAGCAACCTTATATTGTTAGGACTGCTTAATGCCAAGATGGTCAGCTAAAGCGTTTTGTAGAATTTGAGAAAAATTAACGTTTTCTTTTTCGGCAAGTGTGTTTAACCATGCGGGAATAGTTAGAGTCTTTTTAACAGCCTTATTCCCGAATTTTTTTGAATACTCTCCTAAATCAACACTGATAAGGCTTACAAAACCGTTTTCGTATTCATCGGGGACAATGTTTTTGATGTTTGAGGCTTTTGGTGTTACGCCATTTTCCACTGAATCAAGTAACCATCCCGAAGCTGCATCAATAGCCATGTCAACTGCTTCAGATAAAGTATCTCCTTCTGTTACACACCCTGGTAGATCAGGAAAAATAACGGTGAAGCCTCCTTCTTCGCAGGGGTAAAAGCAGGCAGGATAGATTAGTTTCACTGTAATGACCTCCTTCTTTTATATTTCATCCTCTGCAGGGCAGGGCTTATTTCAGCCCCGCTTGCTTTAGGATGGAGTTTATTGTTCTAGTTTTTATGTCCTTGCCATGATAGGGGATTGTTACTTTTCCGGGCTTGGTTGGATGTAAGTAATAATAATGGGAGCCAGATGTGTATGAGTATATCCAACCATCTTTTTTGATGATGTTTTCTATCTCCCGGAATTTCATTTGGCTGCAACTCCTTTCTACATTTAAATTATAATACGTAGCACACGTATTGTAAATGGATTTTTAATATGCAAAAATCGTAAAGCGGCCAAGCGCTGGATAAATTTGAAGAGTTAATATCCGCCCAGGGTGGTGAACCGCGGGTCACCAGTGAAGACTGGCGCCTGCCCGCGGCAAGTTCAGTTCTGGACATACCCGCGCCTTTGACCGGCTATGTCCAGGCCATTAACGCGACGGAGGTGGGACGTTCCGCCATGCTGCTGGGCGCGGGCAGGGAAAGGAAAGACGCGCGGATAGACCTGTCCGTCGGCCTGGTATTGAATAAAAAAGTGGGCGACTCTGTTCAGGCGGGGGAAAGTTTGGCGGCGATACACGCCAACGATCTGGGGCAGTTGGATGTGGTTAGACAGATCGTCCTGCGCGCTTACACCATCGGGCTAAAAAAACCGGAACCAGGGCCGCTGATCATCGGTACCGTGCCCGAAAACACATGAAAAGTTCAAAGATATGGAAATTTATTTTCCAATCACCTGGTTTAAGACCTTCGCCTTTTAGTTGAAAGGCTTTATCATTGACTTTTAAACTCAAAGAATAACAGCCCTTGCGGAATAAGCAAGGGCTGTTATTCTTTGGACATGTTTACTTTACACAGTATTCAAACATCCTGGAATTTGTCGTTTTATGCAGATATTTGTTGGCAAAAAATTACATGTAAAATGCAGGAATTAAAAGTTCTTTGATGAATATTTGTTTTATATTTGGAAATTAGAACGCCAGCCCTATCATAAAAGGGGGAATAGTGTTGAAAAAAGTTCTGGTGATGATCTGTATTTCGTTATGCTTGGCGCTATCTCTGGCTTTTGCGTCAACATCCCTGCCAATATCATTTTATGTAAATCATAATGATGAAGCTGCGTCATCTGAAACAAATGGTTTAAGCACAATAGAAAAGGTATATTCCGACATGAGCACTCAAATCCAATTGCAAAATCAAAGCGTCAGGAATGAAGATTACTCACCATATTTTCCAATAGACTCTAAAGAGTACAAAACCGACCGTTTTATTGTTAAGTTCAAAAACACCAATGGCAGGGCCGACCTTGTTGATTCTTTAGGCGGGGATTTTAAGAACATAAGATATTTTAAGAACAGTAAATTTGGAAACTTTAACGTTATAATGACTAAAACAAAGATAACCAAAGAAGACTTCGTGACAAAAGCAATAAGAGATAATGCGGCCAACGAGATAGCATATATCCAGCCCGACTATAAACTCAGCACCGCATCGCTTGATGCTAATACAACAGCAGGGCAGCAGGATGCAAGCCCGGATAATCCGGATGGACAGGTCCAGCCGGAAGGCGAAGACTTGCCTGACTTTCTAGAAGGTCTTCCACTTGATGACCCGCTTGTTCAAATGTGGCTGGAAAACAACGAAATCAAAAAAAATATGCAAAAAGATGAGCAAGCAGCCGGGACGTTTGTTGACATGGCCGATGTGAATCTTAAAGAGGCTTGGGAAAAATCCAGAGGAGAGGGATCTGTAGTTGCCATCCTGGATACAGGCATAGACATAACCCATCAGAATATTTCACAAAATATATGGACAAACCTTGCTGAAACGCCTGGCAACGGGATCGATGACGATGGAAACGGATACATCGACGACACAAACGGCTGGAACTTTTACAACGACAATAGCGAAGTTCATAGACAGGGGCTGGAATACGGCGAATGGCACGGTACGCATCTCGCCGGTATCATTGCCGGGGTAGCTCCTGAGGCAAATATCATGCCGTTGAAGGTCTTTACAAACGGTACAGCCTATACCAGTGACATCATTGAAGCCATTAATTATGCAGAAAATAATGGCGCAAAAATAGCAAACTGCAGTTGGGGGACAAGCTATGAAAACCTGGCGTTAAGAGAAGCCATTGAAAAGTCGGACATGCTTTTCGTATGCGCCGCAGGGAACAGCAATTGTGATATCGACATAAACCCTGTATACCCTGCGTCATACAACCAGGATAACATCATCACAGTGGCCTCGCTAAACAAAGACGGAAATTTATCAGGCTATTCGAACTATGGTAAGACAACAGTAGATGTCGCAGCCCCAGGCGAGAATATCATCAGTACCACACCGGGTGACAGACACGGTATGAGCAGCGGGACATCCCAGTCAGCCGCTTTTGTTTCAGGAGAAGCAGCGCTTGTACTGGGCGAGTATAAAAACAAAAACGTGTTGGGACTTAGGCTGTCCATCACAGAATCCTGTGATAGACTACTAAGCCTAAATAATCAAGTTGTCAGCGGAAACAAGATCAACTGCGGCAGTGCTGTATCAACCGCCACCCCGGAGAGTGGCGAGACTTTGATAAGTGAAAATAACGAGGACATGTCCGTCAGTGATTCCGTATATCAGGACATTTCAGACACTGATCCCGTATCATCCGCCATCCCGGAGAGTGGAGAAACGTTAATAAGTGAAAATAACGAGGACATGTCCGTCAGTGATTCCGTATATCAGGATCCCTTATATGGCGAAACCGCAGAAACTGTTTACGGCAACCCTGACGCCTGGGACTCAGATAATCAGGACACGGAGGGATACAGTCTTTATTCCGGAGAAATCTGGAATATTAAAGCGAGTATGCCTACAGCAAGATACAATTTAGCAACAGCAAAAGTTAATGGAAAAATTTATGCAATAGGCGGTAGCAATGGCTTGTATACCAATACAGTAGAGGAATATGATCCGGCGACAAATACCTGGGTGACAAAAGCCTCTATGCCAACTTCAAGAAGTGGATTGGCAGCGGCAGTGGTAAACGGGAAGATCTACGCCATAGGCTGTTATAACAATAATGGATATTTAAATATAGTAGAGGAATACGATCCTGTGACGAATACCTGGAGCACAAAAACAAGTATGCCCACACCAAGGTATTTGTTGGCAGCGGCAGCAGTTGATGGGAAGATCTATGCGATAGGCGGTAATAACAGCAGCGGGATTTTAGATACTGTAGAAGAATATGATCCTGTGACAAATACCTGGACGCCTAAAGCAAGTATGCCCACACCAAGAAATTATTTAGCGGCTGCGGTAGTTGATGCAAAGATCTATGCCATAGGCGGTATATACAGTAATAACAGTTTAAGTACAGTGGAAGAGTATAACCCCGCAACAAACACGTGGACGACGAAAACAGGGATGCCAATGCCAAGATATGGACTGTCGGCAGCCGCCGCTAACGGGAATATCTATGCCATAGGTGGGAAAGAACAATATGATGGTGATTACCTAAATAGAGTCCAATTATACAGTCCCGCAACAGATACATGGACAACAATAGCAAGCATGCCGACTTCCAGAGATCGTTTAGCGGCGGCTGCCATAGGTAATCGGGTTTATGCGATCGGTGGTTATGGCAGTAGCGGTTATTTAAATACAGTTGAAGAATTAGTATTAGGAACTGACGACTATGGCGATGACTTTTTATCTTCAACAACGATTGGAATAGGTTCACCAGTTGAAGGATGGATTGACTATGTTAATGACATAGATGTCTTCGATTTCAGCCCGGTATCGAGTGGCACATATATTATTGAAAGTTCAGGCGTAACGGATATGTGCGGGGTTTTGTATGACAGCAACTACAATACTCTTACAGAAGACGATGATAGTGGAGAAAATTACAACTTCAAAATTACAGCAGGTCTCCGGCAAAGTCACGCTAAACGCCAATCAGTGACAGAGCAAGTTCACGA
>CAZJGV010000140.1:0-8684 GCA_964545615.1 uncultured Pelotomaculum sp. | reverse complement strand
CTGAACCTCTTTATCCACCTCTGCAGATAGTTTATCTAAGTTAATATTCATATATGTGCAAGTATCTCCTTCATGCAACATTCATAATATATATACTATGGTATTTAGAACACATCTATAGCACCCTCAAAATCTTCTTTTTTTATTACCATCAGGTCATCACGGCTGAGTTCGCAATTTTTCTGCAGGAGTCTGACAGCCTGCCGCCTGATAGCTCTTTCAATGAGATTGCGGACCAACCTGGCGTTGCCGCTATGCTCATGCCGTTTATGTTCCTTTTCAATTACAAAACGAAACTCTTCACGGGCGCCGCTGGAAAGAAAATACTGTCTTTGCTGCAGCATCAAATCGGCAATCGCCAGTAATTCATCATTGCTGTAGTCGGGGAAGGAAATATGAATTGGAAAACGTGATCGCAAGCCAGGGTTTGTTTCTATAAACCAGTCCATCTCATCCTGGTAACCCGCCAGGATCAAAATCAGATTATCTCTGTGATCCTCCATACCTTTTACTAAAGCGTCTATGGCTTCCTTGCCGAAATCCTTCTCGCCCCCCCTGGCCAGAGAATAAGCCTCGTCAATAAAAAGGATGCCACCCAGTGCCTTTTTAACCTGGTCCCTGGTCTTCTGGGCTGTGTGTCCAATAAATTCCCCCACCAGGTCGGCCCTCTCAACCTCTACCAGATGGCCTTTGGGGAGTACGCCAACTGCCTTAAAAAGCCGACCTGATATTCTGGCTACGGTTGTTTTACCAGTGCCGGGATTCCCTTTAAAGATCATATGCAGGCCAAGTGGTTCAGAGGCAAGTTTCTCTTTCTGCCTTTTTTTCTGTATTTCCACGTAGGAATAAATCTCTTCTATAAGCCCCTTTACACTCCGGAGACCAACCAGGGAATTCAACTCCAAAAGTATTTCCCTGGTATTTTTGAGTGAGATTTGCTCATCTCCGCTGCGGGCTATTTTGAGATTATGCTGGGCTGCCTGTGCTTTCCACGATCCCGGCTCTGTTTTTAGCCCCGCATTCTTTGCATTATCCTGGCTGTTCCAGATCTTTAATTTCATTGGCCGCAATCACTCCGTCTCAGCATCAATCATTAACATTATACGTATGACGTTAGTTTTTACGACCAAAAAGTAAAGCCCCTCAACTGGAGGGGCTGTCCGGCAAATTTAGGAGCCCTTCGTTTCCGAAAAAACGGTGCTAACGGGTTTGAGTGGACTGATCGTTGAAATCGCATGTTTATAAACCATTAACTGCTTGCCGTCGCTTTCCAGTATCACTGTAAAGTTATCAAAACCCCTAACCAATCCTTTTAACTGGAAACCATTAACAAGGAATATGGTTACCGGAATATTTTCTTTTCTGACCTGGTTTAAAAAAGCGTCCTGCAAATTGATCTGAGGTTTTGTCATAACTAGGACTCCCTCCGTTGGAATGTTTTTCTTTATATTTTCTACAAACCTTTGGATACTCCTTCTACCTGTCTGGTAATTTCTTGAACAATAAATTCCGGTCCAGCACACTGATCAACATCAAACCACTTTATCCTGTCATCCCTCCGGTACCAGGTCATTTGCCTTTTAGCAAATCTTCTGGTATTTCTCTTTAAAATATCAACCGCCTGGGTTAGGCTCATCTCTCCGTACAGGTGTGCCGCTATTTCCTTGTAGCCAAGACCGCGCATTGAACTTAGTTCCGTTGAAAAACCCATGTTTATAAGTTTTTTTACTTCTTCCACCAGACCGGCTGCCAGCATCAGGTCAACCCGCTGCTCTATTTTTTTATATAAAGTCTCCCTGTTCATGGTCAAACCATACATCAGCAGGTTATAAAACTGTTGCCCCGGTTGGTCGAGCGTATGGTAGCTGGAAATAGGCCTCCCGGTATGCCGGTGTACTTCTAGTGCCCTGATAACTCTTCTCACATCCCTGGGATGCAGTTTCGCTGCCGCCAGGGGGTCAACTACCGACAGCCGTTTGTGTAGAGACTCGGGACCGTTTTCCACCGCTTCATTTTGCAGTGCCTTGCGGTATGATTCGTTTCCTTCAGTGTCGCTAAAACCATAATCATCTATAACTGCTCTAATGTACAACCCGGTACCGCCAACCAGAATAGGTATTTTGTCTCTACTCATTATATCTTCAATTATATTCCTGGCCTGCTGCTGAAATAAAGCAACATTGTATTCCTGGTCAGGTTCAACAATATCAATAAGATGATGCGGAATACCACCCATCTGGGAAATGGACGGTTTCGCCGTTCCAATGTCCATACCCCGGTAAACCAGCATGGAATCGGCGGAAACAATTTCCCCGCCCACATGCCCGGCGACTTGCACCCCGATATCAGTTTTACCTGTGGCGGTAGGCCCGGTAATGACCACCAGCGGCTGAGCCTTCTGCATCGTTTCTTTCAAACCCACACCCCTTGCCTTTCCAGTACTCCATAGGCCACGGGCGCGTAATTACCCCCCACAATGCGTTTAAACCCCAGACGTTCGAATTCAGAGCTGCCGCGCCTTTCTTTCATAACCACTTTCTTAGCTGCTTTACGCAGTGCCAACTCAACTGTTTCAACTTCCACAGGCGCCGGATTAGCCAGCAGGCGAGCAGTGTTCATCGCGGGTGATCTGTGCCTGGGAGCACGGAACATCGGATCAAAATATATTATGTCATAACTGCGAGCTTCCAGGCCGGCTAAGTAGCTCCTGTAATCAGTGTTAACCACTTTGATCCGCCGCATAGACAGGGCCATATCTTCATCTTCAGGGTACTCTAAAAGACCTGTTCTTACAAGCGCAGAGATTACCGGAGATGATTCCAGGCCTGTCACCCTACCGTTCGGGCCGGATACATAGCTGGCCACAATGGCGTCAGCTCCTGGTCCCATGGTGCAATCCAAAACAGAGTCCCCAGGTTTGAGAGACATAGCCCTAATCATTTGGTCAGCCTTCCCATTTTTTAGCTCCATTATACGCAGCTTAGCCAGTCCGGGATGGAAAAAGAACTCCTGGCCCCCGAATATATATGATGTTCGTTTGGCTGATACAACCAACAAACCGTCTGCTCCGAATTTTTCCATCAGATTTTTTGCAGACTTATCGGACCTTTCTGCGAAAGACACATTAAACATTAACGCAATCTGTTTAGCCTCCTCAATTTGAAGCTGCGTCGGACGGTGCGAAGTGGTGACAACAAAATTTAAGTTTGATTCAATCTTACCGGAAGATACCTCTGCCAAGTTTTTAAGCTCCTGTTATTTATAGGTCTGAATTCATCCGGACACTATCACACACTAATAGTTTTACTGGTAGTTACCTGTGCCGTCAGCCGTTCTCATGCCATTAAGCTAAAGCTACCGCTTAAATTTCTTCGCCAGGTCCTCGTATGACAGGTTAATGATGGTAGGCCTGCCGTGCGGACAGGTAAAGGGATTCTCTGTCCTGGCCAATCTGTCGAGCAGCGCCTCCATTGATGAATGTGACAGCCTTTCTCCCGCCTTCACTGCGTTTCTGCAGGCAATAGATGAGGCAAGGTGGTTGGAAAAATCTATCCGCGAAGCTCCCGGCCCTCTTTCACGGAAATAATCCAGCATATCCAGCAGGAATTCTTTGGCTTGACTCTCTGGCAAATGCGGTGGAACACCTCTTAAAAGAAAGGTATTTCCCCCAAAATGCTCTATTAAAAAACCTGCCTCATTAAACCAGATAATCCTCTCGCTTAAAATTGCCACTTCCCGGTAATCCAATTCCAGGGTTAACGGTAGCAGGAGGCACTGAACCGGCTTTTCCATTTCAGTAGCAAAGCATTCCTCATAGAGAACCCTCTCGTGGGCGGCATGCTGATCAATCAAATAAAGGCCGTCATCCCCCCCGGCCAGGATAAAAGTTGGCTTAAGCCAGGCCAGGACATTTAAAAAAGGTAATTTATTTTGAGTGCTGACATAGTCATTTTTTTCTTCCGCCGCCGCGTCGTTTGCAAATTCCATCGCAAAAGACTTAAAATTATTAACCAATAGCTGCGTTTCTTCTTTTAATCCTATACCTAGTTCTTTTTTCTTCAGATCAAATTCCTTTTCAACCTGTTGCTTATACTCATTTATTTTTGGTCCTGACAGCGGAAGCGCATGCCTGTTTTCCTTACGTCCACCGTCCGGGGTCTGATAAATGTTTACTGAAGGGATAGTCGCTCTAATAAGCAGTGCGTCTTTAAGCGAACGGGTGACCAGTGCGGCAACGTCTTTCTCTTCTAAAAGCCGCACCTCTAATTTTGCCGGGTGGACGTTCACATCCAGCAATTCCGGCGCAACTGTCATTGCTAATACTGCCACAGGACTTCGCCCACGGGGCAGCAAGGCACGGTAGGCTTCTTCAACGGCGCCTTTTACCGCCGCACACTGCACGTACCGCCCGTTGATGATCGTGGTTATATGATTGCGGCTGCTGCGGCTTAAGGCAGGCTTGGCGGTAAAACCTTTTATGACTATTCCGCTGGCGGCGGTATCCACCGGGATCATTTCCCTGGCCTGTTGAGCTCCGTAAACTGATATTAAAGTATCCAGCAAACTTCCCGATCCGGTTGAATAGAATACCCTTCTGCCATTAGTCCTCAACTCAAAACTTACATCTGGCCTGGTCAGGGCCAGGCGTGAAATAGTTTCACCACAAAGTGATCCTTCAAAAGAGGGGCTTTTCATAGTTTTTTTTCTCACCGGTGTGTTGAAAAACAAGTCTTTTACCACTACCGTCGAACCAGGCGGACAGCCCGCCGGAACCACAGCAACCAGCTCACTGCCTGCTACCTCCGCTCTGGTACCGTTTATGACCTGAGGAAGTCTTGTTGTGAAAAACATCCTTGATATCGCGGCAATGCTGGGAATGGCTTCACCTCTGAAGCCCAGCGTGCCGATCCGGCTCAAGTCAGACACTGAACGGATCTTACTGGTAGCGTGCCGCTCAAAAGCCAGCAGCAGGTCTTCCTCGTTCATACCGCACCCATCATCCACCACAGTTATAGACGACAGGCCGCCTTCCTCGAGATCCACAATAATCCTGCCTGCACCAGCATCAAGTGAATTTTCGACCAGTTCCTTTAACACTGAAACAGGACGCTCAACAACCTCTCCGGCGGCAATCTGGTTAACGGTTAATTCGTCCAGTAGAATTATCTTAGCCAATACTGTACCTCATCGGCCTTGCGCCAGCCATTCATTGGAGCTTTCGCCATCGTAGCCGTAAAATATATCGGAGTGTTTATCCTGGAGATAAACATAGCGGTGCTGTGCAGCTCTCTTTGACTGCTCATATATATCCGCCGCCTCAGCCCGGCACCTTGCGCAAGATGTGAATGGTATAGAAATACATAGAGCGGTCCCCGCCCTGCCAAAGCCATGATTTGCTTTCGAATCGATAATTATGTAACCGGGGCATTCATCACAAAGCCTGAGCTTTTCCAGCTGATTTTCTTCAATATAATCCGTATCGTAAAATATGTGCTTTTTCCTCTGGTAGTAGTTGCCGGTAATATTCCTGGGATCGATTGGCACATCGTCCCGCTTCTCCCAGCGCTGCCTTAGTTCCTGCACTATCTGGCGCACATACTCCTTGTGTTCGGGTGTTTCTTTGAAGCGTCCAGGCCAGTAGTCGGGTTCCTTTACCCCGGAGTAATCCAAACCGGCCAGGGCTAAGATAATAGACATATTTACATACGGCAGGGCTGTTTCGATAGCGTACCCACCCTCAAGAACAGCCAGGTCCGGGCGCAGCTTTTCAGTCAGTCTGGCATAGCCGTGAGCGGTAATCCGCATGCTTCCCAGCGGGTCGGAGTAGTGATTGTCCTGCCCCGCGGAGTTAACTATAAATTCCGGTTTGAAGTCATTTAGTATCGGCATGATCAGATTATCCACCACGTAAAGCAGGCTCTCATCTGTGGTACCTGGCGGCAGTGGGATATTAATGGTTCGGGCGTTGGCTCTGGGACCCCCCAGTTCGTATGTAAAGCCCGTGCCGGGAAACAAAGTCCGCCCATCCTGGTGAAAAGAGATAAACAGGACGTCCGGGTCGTGCCAGAATATATTCTGGGTGCCGTCGCCGTGGTGAGCATCTGTGTCTATAATTGCTATGCGTTTAAGTTTGTGACGCGAACGCAAGTATTCTACCATGATCGCTTCATTATTTATATTACAGAAACCACGGTTGCCGTGGACAACCCGCATGGCGTGGTGACCCGGTGGTCTTACCATGGCAAAACCGTTATTAATCTCGCCCTGAACTATTTTGTCCGCCAGCAGTATGGCCGCACCTGCCGCAATCTGGTGGGCTTTTGTGATTTGCTCTTCAACCCCGGGCACACAGAAATGAACTCTGGCTATATCAAGAATTGTGGCCAGGGTCGGAGTGTATTCCGTAATCTGAGGCAGATCCATAATTCCTTCTTCAAAGATCTGATCCCTGGTATAGAGAAGACGTTCTTCTCTTTCCGGGTGGGTTGGTGATATAGCCCAGTCAAATGCTGGAAAGAAAATCAATCCGGTCTTTTTTTGCAGCAGCTTCTTCATCAATAATCACCCCCAAACTCGACTCTGCCGATAATACCCCTGGGAGTTTGCACCGTTACATCGAACAACCTGCCGCTGGTATGCCAATCCCTGATCATGTTGAAGACCTCCTGGTTGGCGACCTCTATTTCATCCGGAAGTACTTCCAGGCCGTATTTAGCAGCCCTCTTAATCAAGCTCTCCCTGGCTAGATCCAGCGCCTTTTGTTCGTTGAAATCTTTATCTTTAATTTTTTCCTGTTGTCCTTCTTCCATAATGATGTAAAAGCCCTGTTCCGTATCAGCCCTCAAGCTGACCTGCATGGTTGGCCTGGCCACCGCCGCCCCGATAGCGTTTGCCACCGCGGCGTATTGCGGGATATAAGGGGAACAACCAAGCCTGTGGGCTATCCTTTTTATAAAACCGGCAGCGCCGCCGCCCACACCAACAACAATACCGGGCCTCACCTTGTGTTTCTGCAAAACCTCCCACACCCTGTAAGCAGGTTCTTGTTCCCACTCCCAAAACATTTTCTCAATTTCGGCAGAAATGATTTCAACAACCTGTTCTATCACTCTAGCTGCGATATCTTTGATCTCCAGGCCCAGGGCGTTTCCTAAAATTTTCATAGACTCGCCGGCCTTGTCCTTATCTCCCAGCGTTGTCAGCCCCAAAACCCGCAGGGCGTCAGTTGGTGTTGGCGCCGGTCCGCCCAGGCAGTAAGCATGCCCCATTCTTTCAGGGCGTATTTTTATGGTATTTCCATCCAGCTCTAACACACTGTCTCCACCTATTGATAAAGATTTAACCGCCAGAGCCCGGACCTGGGTCAACTGCTCCTTAACCCGGGCGCCCTTTGAAGAAAGAAGAGGCTTGCCGCTTAAAATCAGGGCTAGGTCGGTGGTAGTACCTCCAATATCAACCACCACTGAAGTTTCACCGGGAGGGGTCAAGGCCTGAACACCCAGTGTGCTGGCCGCCGGGCCGGAGAAAATAGTTTCGACAGGCAATTCCTCGGAACCCACCAGGGGCAGCGTACCTCCATCCGCTTTCAGGATAAAAACTTCCGCGTTTATTTCCCGTTGGGCCAAAGCCTGACAGACGGAATCCAAGAATGCATGGTAAGGCTGGCGTGTGGCACAGGTAAGATATGTGGTCTCTACACGCCTGGGGAAATTAAGCTGTCCCCCTATGCGCGACCCCAGTTCAACCTGCCAATGTGGGTATTTTTCTTTGATTAGAGCCGCAACGCGTTTTTCATGGGAAGTATTACGGGGAGAGAATTTTCCAACTACACCAACTTTTTTAGATCCGCTGGCGGCAATTTGTGAAAGCACCGCCTCTATTTCAGGTTCGTTTAAATGTATTATTTCCCTGCCGCGGAAGTCAACAGCCCCTCTTAATATATGTATATATGGTTTAAGTTTATAGTAATCGTGGGTCAGGCCAGGACCGGGCATAATCAACAGGTCAACCTCATCATATTTGTGCCCGGCAATCAGATTGGTGATTATGGTTGTGCTGAATACAATTCTTTTGATTTCTTTTTTGTCAACATCTTTTAGAATAAGATCGATTGCTTCCAGGAGAGAGCTCAACAAGTTCTCTCTGGTTGGAATTTTGGCAATAGCCCGAACCCAGTTGTTTTCCAGCAGAACCGCGTCTGTATAAGTACCCCCCACATCTACACCCACATACATTACTGTCACCCCTTAAAGCCATCCGTTTGTTATTGAATGCTTTTTTCATCTATCTTTTTTTGCAGTTCATAAAGCTTGCCGATCGCTTGCAACGGTGTCATACTAAAAATATCAAGTTCTCGTATTTCCTCTAACACAGGGTTTTCAAACATGTCACATGATACCGGCTTTTCCTCAACTGCGGCGGCTACCTGCACAGTGTTATCCCGTGCTGCTTCCAGGCATTTTAAAATTTCTGTTGAACGGTTAATAATTTCCGGCGGCAGGCCGGCAAGCCTGGCCACATGAATGCCATAGCTGCGATCCGCTCGTCCACTAATCACCTTCCTTAAGAAAATGATATTTTCACCATGCTCTTTTACAGCGATGTTCAAATTCACTATGCCAGGTATTTTGTCCAGATCGGTAAGCTCAAGATAATGGGTGGAAAAAAGCGTTTTAGCGCCTATT
>CAZJGV010000139.1:0-8742 GCA_964545615.1 uncultured Pelotomaculum sp. | reverse complement strand
TGAAACTGAGTATCTTCGTAAGGATGGTTCACGCGTACCGGTGGAATTGTTAGTATACCTGGTTAACGGTACTGAAGGGACTCCGCTTTATTACTATATATTTGTTAATGATATCACCAAGCGCAAACTGGCTGAAAATGCTTTATCATTTGAGTTGGAGATTAGTACCGCTATAGCGGACCTGTCCAAAAAACTTTTATCACTGGCGTCCATCGATGATATTTCTGCCACTGTGCTGAAGCACGCGCAGCGACTTACAGACAGCAGGCATGGGTATGTTGGTTACATAGACCGGGATACAGGCTATTTAATCTGCTCAACCTTAACCAGAGACATATGGGATTCATGCAATGTGAAAAGAAAGAATATTGTTTTTAGAGATTTTGGAGATTTAGGCGGTTGGGTTGTTAAGAAAAGAAAATCAATTATAACTAACGAACCGCGAAATGATCCACGGTCAACAGGCACTCCGCCGGGGCATATACCTATCGACAGGTTTTTGTCTGTTCCGGCGATTTGTAACGGAACACTGTTTGGCGTAGTGGCGCTGGCCAATTCAACCCGTGCTTACAATGAGCAGGATTTGAATCTGGTAAAACGTCTGGCCGAACTCTTTGCTATTGCCGTACAGCGCAGGTGGATAGAGGAAGATCTGAGACAGTCGGAAGAAAAGCTGCGCAACGCTCACCAGGAACTCCTGGACATCATTGAATCCCTGCCGGACGCCACTTTTGTGATAGACAAAGACAGAAAGGTAATTGCCTGGAACCAGGAGATGGAAGAATTGACTGGCACACCCAAGGAGGAAATCCTGGGCAAGGGCGACTATGCTTACGCAGAGCCGCTTTACGGAGAGCGAAGGCCGGTCATGATTGATCTCGCTTTTGCTGAAGATAAGCATACCGAAGCAAAATATGATTATGTGAAGAAAGAAGGAAACATCCTGTATGCCGAGGCCTTTTTGCCTGTGGTACGCGGGGGACGGGGAGCATACCTGTGGGGAAAGATATCCCGTCTCTATGATCGAGAGGGCACACTAATCGGCGCTATCGAGTCTATTCATGATATAACCGAACGCAAAAGAGCAGAAAAAGAACTGGTTAACGAAAGACAGAGGTTTGAGACTCTGACCAAACATTCTCCCTTTGGCATGGTGCTGGTTGATAAAGAGGGCAACCACACCTATGTCAATCCCAGATTTGTCGAGATCTTCGGCTACGATTTAAACGATGTTCCCAACAGGGCGGAATGGTTTCGCAAAGCATATCCAGACCCTGAGTATAGAAAAAGAGTTGCTTCCAAGTGGCTTCAAGTAGTAGAATCCGCCCAGACCGCCCAAAGTTATTGCCATGTTTTTACCGTTACCTGCAAAGACGGCAGGGAAAAAGTGGTCCGTTTCACACCGGTAAGGCTGCATACGGGCGAGTTCTTAATGACCTGCGAAGATATAACGCTGGGCAAGCGGCTGGAAGAGGAACTGCTGCGCCTGAGAAAAGCTATTGACAGCACCGGCAACGCTATCATTATGACTGACAAAAAGGGTGTCAAGGTGATTTATCACAACGACTCTTTAGTCAACCTGCTGGGTTACCCCGCCGAAGAGTTAATCCGCGGCGGCGCTCCCAGAATTTACGCTAACCGGAATACCGCCAGGGAGATATATAAGACTCTTATTAGCGGCCGCTCCTGGAAGGGAGAGTTGGAACTGCGCACCCGCGACAATAGAAATGTTCCAGTTTGTTTGCACGGCGACGCGGTGAGGGATGAAACAGGGGAGATAGTGGGCATATTTGGTATTTACACTGACATATCCGAGCGTAAACATGCGGAAGATAAGCTGCACGCCGCCAACCAGCAGTTGATGGACATAATCGATTTTCTCCCCGACGCTACATTTGTTATCGACCGGGATGGCCGGGTGATAGCCTGGAACAGAGCTATTGAAGAAATGACCGGTGTCCGGAAAGAAGATATCCTTGGCCAGGGGGATTATGCCTACGCGATTCCCTTTTACGGGGAACCAAGACCGATCTTGATTGATTTAATTTTTCTGGAGGACCAGTATGCTGAACTTAATTATGAATTTATCGAAAGAAAGGAAGGCACAATCTACGGGGAGTCTCTTACGCCATTTGTGTTTAATGGAAAGGGCGCCTATCTATGGGGTAAGGCCTCCCCTCTTTTTGATAGTGAAAGCAACTTGATTGGCGCCATTGAGTCGATCCGGGACATTACTGAACGCAAGAGAACAGAAAAGCAGCTCAAATATCTGAGTTTGCATGACCAGCTTACCGGTCTGTATAACCGTACCTTTTTTGAAGACAGAATGCGGCGCGCCGGAGACGGGCGTTTTAACCCTGTTGGAATTATAGTTTGTGACGTGGATGGTTTAAAGTTTATCAATGACACCCTGGGACACGACGCGGGAGATTCTCTTTTGGAAAATGCCGCGGCGGTTATCGATAGTTCTTTCCGCAAGGGTGATATAGTCTCCCGCATTGGCGGAGATGAATTTGCCATAATGCTTATCCACAGCGATGAAAAAACCGTGGAAAACGCCTGCGGCAGGATCCGGGAAGCTATTAACAAATACAACGAGGCCGGGCCTGAGATACCTCTCAGCATATCTCTGGGATTTGCCGTAAGCACCCAGTCAGATCAGGGTATAGGTGAACTTTTTAAAGAAGCTGACAACAATATGTACCGGGAAAAGCTGCACCGCAGTCAAAGCGCCAGAAGCGCTATTGTCCAGACCCTGCTGAAAGCCCTGGAGGCCAGGGATTTTATAACCGAAGGCCACGCTGTCAGGCTGCAGGAATTTGTGACGGTCCTGGCCGATGCCATCGACCTGCCCAAGCGCAACATATCTGATCTCAGCCTGCTGGCCAAGTTCCATGACATTGGCAAAGTCGGTGTTTCTGACAATATCCTGTTCAAGCCGGGCAAGCTCAATTCTGAGGAAGTCGCTGAGATGCGGCGCCACAGCGAGATTGGTCACCGAATCGCCCAGTCGGCGCCCGACCTTGTGCCCATTGCGGAATGGATTTTGAAACATCACGAATGGTGGAACGGAAAAGGGTATCCGCTGGGCTTAAAAGGGGAAGAGATTCCGCTGGAATGCCGTATCCTGGCTATAGCGGACGCTTACGACGCCATGACCAACGACCGCCCTTACAGGCAGGCTATGACTCACGAAGATGCGGTCAGGGAGCTTATCCAATGCTCCGGGGTGCAGTTCGACCCGTACCTGGTCGCCAAGTTTGTTGAGGTTCTCAGCAAGGCGGCTGGCCCGAAATAATTTAGTATGAACCAGACACCCCCGGGCAAAGGATTTGGTGTAATGCCGGAGAATGGATAAATGGTAAAAATCTATTACAGGTAACCAGGAGGATTGCCCAACATGTTAAAAAAACTGACGTCAGTTGTATTCCTGCTTGTTTTTGCACTGATGGTTAACGGCTGTGCGGCGAAAAAAGAAACAAAAAGCCAGGCGGAAATTGAACGCGCCAAAGATACCGTGTTTCAGGTGTCCGCCATCAATGCCCTGCTGCAGGGGGTGTATGACGGAGAAATCACCTGCGGCGAGCTGAAAAAGCAGGGGGATTTGGGTATCGGAACTTTAGACGGGCTTGACGGGGAGATGGTGGCGCTGGACGGCCAGATCTACCAGGTCAAATCGGATGGGCAGGCGCACGTGGTGGGGGATGAGGTCACCTGTCCGTTTGCCGCACTGACCTATTTCGAGAAAGACGGGAGCCGGGAACTCAAGGAAGTGGCAAGCTATGACAGTCTGCAAAAATCTATAGACAGCATGATAGTTAATCCTAATCTCTTTTACGCTGTCAGGATTGATGGAACGTTTGACTATGTAAAAACCAGGAGCGTGCCAAAGCAAAGCAAGCCCTACCGTCCTCTGGTGGAAGTGACCGCAAGTCAGCCGGTCTTTGAGTTTAACAACGTAAAAGGGACGTTGGTGGGATTCTGGTGCCCCGAGTATATTGAGGGCATCAACGTGCCGGGCTGGCACCTGCATTTTCTAACCGCCGACCGCAGGCAGGGAGGGCACCTGCTGGACTGCCGGCTGCAAGAAGGAACGGCTCTGATGGACGAGACGGCTGATATCCATCTGGCGCTGCTTAAGGGAAGTGATTTCAGTCAGGTTGACCTGAGAACGGACAGGCAAAAAGAGTTGGAAAAGGCAGAGAAATAATGGTGTTCAGGGTTCATCCGTGGAGGAGGAGCTTGTCTCTCCGGTAAGCGTGCTTTCCTCATCCGTGGAATCGCTGCTATGCGGAGTGTCCTCCGGCGCGACATCGCTCGTTTCCTCCGGGGCGGAGCTTTCAGACTGCTGTAGGGAGTCGAGTTTTTCTTGCAGTCCGGCGTTTTCTTCCCGCAAATTCAGGATATCCTGGCGCAAGGCTGCAGACTCCCCGCGCAGTACTGCCATCTCTTTCTTAAGGCCGGACAGATAACAGCAGGTATAGATTAATATGAATATCAGGATAATACCCAGCAACAGTCTTTGCCACTGCAAAACCAAATCAAGGGCTTTTGGGATTTTACTGTTGGAGGTTTCTTCCCCAAGAAGTTCTTCCAGCTCCTTGATGGTCAGGCAGTTATAATTCTGTTTTGCGGATTTATTGTACCTGATATTGAATTTTCGCATGGTGGGCCTTTCAGCAAGCGGTTAATAAGACGCCGGCTCTCAACATTACAACAAATGCTGAATTTCTACAAAACCCCTGGTAATACCTGCTAAGGCAGTTAAAAAAGACCCCTTAAAAAGGGTTTAATAAGAAAATCAGACTCATGTTGTTGATTTCCTGGTGGTCTAAAAAAGTAGGCCACCATTTTGCTTCCTTCTCCCAGACTATTCCAACGCGATAGTTTGCGCATATGGATCGCGCCAGATTTGAATGCATGATCACAATTACCCGAAAAGCAGTATTAAGTAACATTACATCAGGAAACTTCATATTATACATAAAACTCAATTTAGACAAAGGAGGTTATTTGAATGGCGTTAGAAACTCCCTGGGCTGAAGGAATCAAGACTGAAGGACTGACTACTATCTTTCCGTTTTTCTTCATCTTCATTTTCGTATTTTTCTTTTTCTTCATCTTTATCTAGGATTGGTTAATCCTGGGGGTCCGGTTGTTTAAACCGGCCCTTTTTACTTTTAAGATGCTAGAGCATGATAAAAAGCTGGGTCAAATAGTAGATAATGGTGGCGCAAAAAAATGATTTAGCCGTTTGATGTAGAAATATAATTAATGGAAAGATCAAATCCGTGTGCTAAGGAGTGTCAAATGAATGTTTAACAAGAAAACGAGGATAGCTACAGCAGCTCTCCTATTGCTGCTACTCTGGATGCCCGGCAAGGCGGTTTCAGCTAATGCCGCTGAAAACGTGCCGAATGTCATCCCGGAAATGCTTACAGCTGATTTCTGGATAGATAAGCTGCCGGATCCGGATAAAGTTATAATGAATCAGGAGGAAATAGCTTCCTTTAACCAGGATGTCATCAGGACGCTGCCTGACCTTGTATTTGATTTAACTGCTTATCCGGCGTCAATAAATAGAGAGCAGCTGACGAAGCTTGTGACCATGCGGCCATTCCCGGATGAGGAAAGGTATTCCAACGGGCGCCTGGTTGACCAGGTTTATTACCAAAACCTCAAGGAACAGATGAACCTTGCCGGGATCGGAGAGACGAACGAAGTCGCCTGCGCGGTTACGGTAAGAAGGACCAATATCAGGACCTTCCCCACGTCTGACGAATCACTGAGTGAGCCTGATGACAAGGAGTTTGACCTTTTCCAGGAAACAGCCGCCGGGCCTGCCGAGCCGGTGTTGATCCTGCATCACAGCCCGGACGGCAACTGGTGTTTTGTCCAGATTTATAATTACTGCGGCTGGATGCCTGCCGCCGACATTGCTGTAGCCGAAGACAAGAAAAGTTGGCTTGCCTATGTGAGACCCGCCAATTACCTGGTGGTGACGGGCAACCGGCTGGGCCAGGATTTCCTTAATCCCCTGCCGGTTGAACTCACCATGGGAACGAAAGTCCCGCTGAGCAACGGCGGAGGCGGCAATTATGTGATCCTGCTGCCGGGACGAGGAAATAACGGTGAACTTCTGACAGAAACAGCTTTAATCCCGGCCGGCGCCGATGTCTCAGTCGGCTACCTTACCTACACCAGGGCGAATATCATCAGGCAGGCTTTTAAAATTCATGGCGAGCGGTACGGTTGGGGAGGTATGTTCAATGCCAGGGACTGTTCCGCTTTTGTAATGGATGTATATAAAAGTTTCGGTCTGATGCTGCCGAGAAATGGAGACGAGCAGGAGGGATCGGCAGGCGTGACGGCGAACTTTGAGTCGCTCAACACCAGGCAGCGCTATGACCTGCTTGACACCCTGCCGCCGGGGGCGTCGCTGCATACCCCCACCCACGAACTGCTCTATCTTGGCCGGCATGAGGGACTTTACTACGTGATTCACGATATCACCTCTTACGGCAATGCCAGCCAGCCAAATTCCGACGGTACCCTGGGGAAAGTAGTATTGAACAGAGTCGCGGTTACAGACCTATCCCTGCCCAGAAGGAACGGCGTACTGTTCATAGACTCCCTCACCGGCGGCAAACAGCTGGAAAAAAAGAGCGAGTCAGGTAATACATTCAATAATGTGACTGTGTTCCTAAACGGCAGCCAGGTGGCTTTCCCGGACCAGAAGCCTTTTATCGATCAGTCTGCGGGCAGGGTTTTGGTGCCGGTGCGCTTTGTTTCAGAAGCGCTGGGAGCGCAAGTTGAGTGGGTGCGGCAGGAGCAAAAAATAGTGATAAATAAGGGCGGCCAGCAGATAATTCTATATGTGGGCCAAAAGGATGTTTATATTAACGGTCAGAAAAATGCCCTGGATGTTGCTGTAAGGCTGGTTAACGACAGGACAATGGTGCCGTTGAGGTTTGTCAGTGAAGCTCTGGGCGCCGGTGTAAAATGGACGGAGTATGGCAGCGGCGGCAGGGTGGATATTACCGGATAAGAAGGTGTGCACTCATGTCTGAAAAATTATTGCCTCCCCCTTGCCCCGCAGGCGGCTCAATTGTTGAAGCAGTTGAGCAAGCGGGGGGAAGCGAAAACGAAAGTGGGGAGTGCTTTAGCGATGATGATTTTATCTGTCCAGCTTGCTGCTGCGGTGTCTACATTGAAGTAAAGGAATAAATGAAATGGCCTTCGGGCTTTTTTTTATGGGCCTGAAAGTATGTCAAGGAAGGAATTACCACCAACTGGCTCAAAGGTTTCCGGTAATTAATAGAGAAGTCTTCCATAACAATTTATGCAAAGAAACTCAGAAAAAGGGGAGATTGCTGTGAAGCGGAAAACAGTTACTCTGGCAGCTTTCATGGTTATAATTATTACGCTGTTCGTGTTTTCAACTCCAGCGGCAGACTCAACATCCCAGTACCAAATATATATAATTCAAAAAGGTGACACTTTGTTTTCTATAGGAAAGAAGTTTGCAATACCTGTTAAAGATCTTAAAACGGCGAACCGCCTGCTTTCGGATATCGCCGGGCGTGGACTGCGGATCCCCTCCACAGGCAGCGAGGGCACACGAAGCAGCAGGTTTGTTCTGGGTTTTTACGTTGACAGGGAGGGAAGCCTGCCCTGCTCCTTTGACCGGATGCTGGCGAACAGCAGTGAGATCAGCGCTGTCGCCCCTTTCTGGTACAGGCTGGCGTCGGATAGCCCAACTGAATTGCAGGAACAGCATATCGCTGATGAAACTTCCCCCGGTGCTCTAAGAGATATCATAAACGCAGCCCACCAGAATAATATTCAGATGCTGGCTTTAGTACATAACCTGATTTATCCCGGGCAGGTCGACGGCGCCGGCCTGGCCGCAGAGATGCTCGCCACCGCGGAAAGCAGGAATATGTTCATTAACCGGTTGGAAGATTTAATTAAGGAACACGGATATGACGGCATAAACCTGGACATTGAAAAAATCGATTTGGCGGACAGGGAAAGATTTTCGTTGCTGGTAAAGGAACTGTATCAGAGGCTTGACCCACAGGGGTTTAAAGTTACGGTTTGTGTCCCGGCCAAAACGTATGATGACACTACCAGCGCCTGGTCCGGTCCCTTTGACTATGAGGCGGTAGGCCGTTATGCCCATTATGTGCTCATCATGACTTACGATGAGCACGGGTATCATAGTGGGCCGGGGCCGATAGCTTCCACCGGCTGGGTCAGGGATGTGGCCAGGTACGCCGCCGCAAATATTCCGCCGGAAAAGATTCTTTTGGGAATACCCGGCTACGGGTTTGATTGGGTGCGGCAGGAGCCGCCCAGGTACATTTCCTTTGCGCAGGCGTCTGAACTGGCCGCCTTTCAGGGCGCCGGCGTTTCATGGGACAACGGGAGAAAGGCGCCATATTTCACATACAGGGACAGCGCTCAGAGAGAACACCAGGTCTGGTTCGAAAACGCCTCCAGCCTTTCCTGCAAACTGGATATTGTGGAAGAGTTCAATCTGAGGGGGATTGCGATCTGGAGGCTGGGCCTGGAAGACCCGGCAGCGTGGGAAGTTTTAAACAGCAAAATTATAGCCGAGAAGATGCCGTAAACCTGGCTAAGATGGACGGTTCTTTGTTTGGCAATCACCTCATTGTTAGTAGCAAGTGGGGACGGTTCTTGCCTTGCCAATTGGCAAGGCAAGAACCGTCCCCACTT
>CAZJGV010000138.1:5382-8781 GCA_964545615.1 uncultured Pelotomaculum sp. | reverse complement strand
CCGGCTATCTGAAAAGGGATGCCCTGCTCCTCTAAAGCCCTGGCGTAAAGGTCCATATTTGATTTGTAACGCAGCAGGACCAAAAAGTCAGCCGGCCGGGGCCTTTCGGTCAAACCGGCCTCGATCTCTTCAGCGGTCCTGTCCAGGGAGATCCCGCCGTCCACCGCCCAGCGGATCCAGCGGGCGATCCGGCCGGCGTCGACAAAAGCTATTTCCCCCTGCGAGTGCCTGTGAACCCTTGGAATGTGGATTGTCCTGACTCCACAGGCCTTCCCCGCGCCGGTCCCTCTAACGGTATCAAGACTGGTGAAGGCTGCCTGAAAGGAGGTGGCCTCACCGGGCAGCAGGCTTTGGAACACCGGGTTAACCCAGTCACCGATGGCCTGCACAGAGCGGAAATTGGCGGTTAAATGCAGCACCCTGCCGCCGCTCTGCTCAATAAGCCTTTTTACCTCGTTATAGGTGTCGATGTCGGCGCGGCGGAAGCGGTAAATGGACTGTTTCGGGTCCCCCACCACAAAGAGCGCTCCCGGCCGGGGGATAAGCCTGCGCCAGTCCTGTTCGCAGACGTCCTGGCCGGTGAGGTAGAACATGATTTCTGTCTGGATCGGGTCGGTATCCTGGAACTCATCAACCAGCAAGTGGGTATATCTTCCCTGAAAATAACCGCGCACCTCGGGGTTTCCTTTCAAAAGGCCGGCGGCGGACATCAAAAGATCCTGGAAATTCAGCCTGGAGCGGTCCGTCCGGTATTTACTGTAAAGCTCAACCGCCGGCAGGACAAAGTCAACCAGGCGCTTGTGCCTGTGCTCGCGCCAGGTCTTAAGCGCCGGGGCAATATATTCATCCCGGAATTGGTTAAAGGCGTCTTTTGCCGCTATGGCCTCATCCTTTGACAGCCAGCGGTTTTGGGTGACCGACCCCTGTTTATCCAGAATTACCAGCAGCCGCAGTAAAGCGATATCATCATCCAGACCAAAGATCCTCCGCCACCTTAGCGCCCTGCGCAGGAGCGCCTGCAGGCTGTCCCAGCCTTTATCCGGCACGTTGACGGGAAGCAGTTTTTCAGCCCGGTCCAGCAGTTTGTTCAACTCCTGCCGCAGGAGCCTGAGGTCCGGAGCGGGGGAATCCTCCCTGTCCACTTCCACCTCAGAGAAAGTGGACAGGACTTTGTAAAACTCTTTGAGGTCCTGGTTCTTAACGTCGATTTCCAACAAGTCTTCCAGCGCCTGCGGGTGCTCCACCTGCACCCGGGTTAGATATTCATCCCAGGCCCTCTCGCGCAGCAGGGCATCCTCCAGTTCCTCTATTTCCACAAAGTCCGGGTCTAACCCGGCTTCAACCGGGCGCTCGCGCAGGATTGCGGCGCAGAAGGAGTGAATGGTGCCCAAAAAGCAGCGGTCCAGTTCGTTTAAGGCCCGGCTCAGCCTCTCCTTTTTATCCTGGCTGGTTTCCCTGGCCAAAGACTTCTCCAGAGCCAGCTGGAACCTGCCCTTCAGCTCCGCGGCGGCCTTCCTGGTGAAGGTCACGGCAGCCATTCTGCCAACGGTGCATTTATTTTCTTTGACCAGAGCCACCATGCGCTCGACCAGGCTGTGCGTTTTCCCGGAGCCGGCTCCGGCCTCCACCAGCAGGCAGGTGTCCAGGTCCTGCACAACAGCCCGGCGTGCTGCGCTGTCTTTAAATGTGGAATTACTCATATTCCCTCAGCCTCCTCCAGGGTTCCAGGCAGGCACTGCCGCCAGGTGCGGCCAGTTTTTTGGCCCGGGCCACAGCGCTGCCCCCGCCGCACACAGCGGGATAGTCGCAGATGCCGCATTTTTCCCCGTGGTCGGCGGCGACAAAGATGCCTTCCGCCAGGAGGTCAAAAAGGTGGTTCAGCAGTTCTGTTATCCTCTCGCGGCCGGCCTGGGGGCGGGCTATCTTCAAACCCTCGCCCCGCTCCGTAGGGAAATAATACCCGGAGACATCCACCCGGGGTGTTTCCTGCGGCCACAGTCCCTCTAATATATGCCCGGCGGCAATGGCGTACAGGGCGTGCTGGACCTGGCGGCCGCCGCAAAAGTGCCTGTGTTCCGCAAAACCGTAAGTGCCTCCGGTCTTGTAGTCCCACACCTGGTAGGCCCCTTCCCGCATCCTGTCAACCCTGTCAATCTTACCCCGCAGCAAAAAGCCCGCACCGCCGCCCAGATCAATTTTAACCGCGTCTGCCAGGCCCGCTCCGGATTCCGCCACTGCCCCGCTGCCCAGTCCGAAAGGCACTTCAAACAGCACCGGAGCGCCTGCCGCGTTGGCTCCTTCGACAGTCAGGAAAACTTCGCAGCAGCGGTGGATATCCATTCTCTCCCGCTGGAAAACAAGATCGCAGGGAGTTGGAATCCGCTTGCTGTAATCGTCAATCAGTTCCTCAGCCATCTCCATCATCATTGACTTATGCGCCGTCATACTGAGGCTTTCTTTCTCCGCTGTCAGCTTTTTCATGAATCTGAAAAACAGCTCGTGCAGCAGTGAGCCCCGCTCCAGCGCGTCCAGCCAGCAGTTCGGGTCATAGCTCACTTCATCCGGGGGCAGGACACGCAGGATATATTTCAAAAAGTAAGCAAAGGGACAGCCCGCCAGATCCTCGATCCTGCTGCAGGACATCACCAGATCAACATTTTGGCGGGGGTCAAACTGTCCGTCACTGACAATTATCCCGTCGTATTCAGTCGGGTCGGGGCTTTGCCTGGCCTCCAGCGCGCAGCTGCCCAAGGCAATCCCCCGGCAGCATTCCCTTACCGCCGCATCGCCGTTAATCACCCCGGGTCCTGTCAGGACCCTGCCGGCCCACCACTCGGTTTCATCCAGAGCCGGCATTCCTTCATGCGGGCAGTACCCTGCCGTCCTGTCCAGGGAGTTGAGCAAGTCCGTGTAATCTAACGAGGTGTCCTTTTGCAAAAGGCGGTACGCCTGGAGCAGTATATTCGAAGGGAAAACAGACCTGTTATCCACCACGTCAAAGGAAGGAAAGCTCATAGTGACCCGCCCCCTCCTGGAGGCCAGCGCCAGCGCCATCAGGTACTGGTTCTCACCTGGCCTATCCGCGCCCAGCGGCAGTCCGGCCTGGATCCGCCCGCGCTCTGTGTCCAGCAGGACCGGGTCCTGGCGTCCGCTGCCCGGGAAGGTGTCCGCGCCCAGTCCGGCTATAAAGGTATTGGGGCGACCGGACCAGATTAAATTTCTGTAACCGGTAAGGTGCAGGTGGCCGGGCCTGGGGCCGGACGCCCCGACCCGAAAGGCGTCAAGGATGTTTTCCACCCGCTCCAGGGCTTCGTCGACGGCCAGGTTAAATGAGGCAAACTGTCCGGCCTGCACCAGGTCGTTGATTAATCCTTGCAGGGCGGCGGCGTCAATTTCGCT
>CAZJGV010000138.1:0-5282 GCA_964545615.1 uncultured Pelotomaculum sp. | reverse complement strand
GCTGGTACAGGCAACCGTTACACTGTCCAAAGGTGTCCCTGCCGCCATAACCCGCCTGAAAATTTCCCTGACCTCGTTGGTCAGACCGTAGGCATGGAAATAGCTCAAGGAGCCGTCACCCACCGACAAAGGGGACTGGTCAACCTGATATAGCCAGGGCAGACGGTCTACATCGGATGCGGGAATAATTCCGTTTTCAGGTGCAGGGAACTGCTGCTCCAAGCCTGTCCCGGGCAGCCCATAAACGGGGTCTGCATTTAAAACGATCAGCCTGTCTTGAGCAAGCGATTTGATTAATTCATATTCCAGCGGGCTTAGCTGCAGGAAAGGAGGCAGGAGGTAAACAGCGTCAGTGTCCACGGTGGTTGTTTTGGAAGACAGCAACTTTAAGGCAAGCGACAGCAGGCCGGGGGTATCTATATACTTATTATCTGCAAGGCGCCTCTCATAGGCCTTCAACAAAACAACCAGGTCATACCACTTATCTTTGCTGACAAAGCTGCTCGCGGAAAGGCAGTTTCCGGTGACACCACAGTCTCTGAGTTCATATATGGAAGAAGCTATGGCCCGGACCAGCCCGGGGGAGCTGTTTTCCCTGGCAAAGTAACGCAGGGCTTTTTGTTCCTCCAGGTTATGAAACACTTCTTCAACCACGGCTGTTGTAAGCAGGCCGGTCAGCAGAGTGATTTCTTTTTCAGCCAGTTCCCCGCCGGCGACCTGATGCGCCAGGCCAGCTGTGGTTTCAGGCCGCAGGTTTACCCATCCCACGCCGCTCCTGGCCAGCGCCTCGCAGAGCTCGCGCCCCTGGCCGTATCCCGGCACAATAAGAACTTTTTCCTGCAAGGGATATCCTGCGCAGATTTCTTTAAGTGAAGAAAGAAGGTGGTTCATGTAATCACTCCAAAAAATAATTATGCCAAATGTAAAATCATGTTGCTAAATCACAATTCTACCAGCCTATGGCTTTTCCTCTATAATCATCAACAAGAAAATGGAAATTACAACATTTTCTTATGGGACAAATAAACCTAGCTTTGTTTTAAGAATAAGCCAGGTGAGTGACAACAGTTTGTCATAAATATTTAATTAAAAGATAAGCTTCCAAGTTCCTAGCAAAGCTTTTTAATAAAGTAATGTTTATAGACAGCCTCAGCAGAGCTGAATGGTTTATCATAACAATATCCTTAATCAACTTCTATCATAATACTGCTATCTTATTAGTACTCCCTCCAAAGCATTGGCAATTTTTACTGCACCTGTAAATAGTAAAATTTCGGGAATATTTACTATTTCACCATCGTTAGCTGTAAAACTTGTTATCATTCCCACCTGAATATGACCTATTTCAGGCAGATCATCTCTATACGATCCACCCGGTTTTACAGGAAAATGACTTACAATTATTTTTCCTAACCGCTCAGCGGAATGACCATTTGTTCATCCAGTTTTTTTAATCCCCTTTTTATCTTATTCTCGTATATATCAACACCTTTTTCCAGGAATACACCAAGCTTGTACAAAGCTATCCTGTCTGATGCTTCAAAACAATTTACTACACTAGCAGTATGAGATGCCTTATAAAAAGTTGAGATAAACGTTTCTTTTCCTCTAAACTCATTTCCATTTTAAAACCTCCTATTAAATTGGTTAAACTAAAAGCTATTGATTTGTATACGCTTGATAAATATTGTGCCGCACCCGGTAAATATATTATAATGCTCAAATAATACCCTGCCAAATTAGTAAATGAGAGAGAAACGAAGCTGTAACGAGCTGTAATATAGATCGTCATAATCTAATTAAATGGACTAATTTAGCTTATTTTGGTGATCTATTTTAGAAGCCATTACAATACTTCAATTGGTCAAGTTGTATAATAGATAGAATCCTATATTGTTAGGAGCTAAAAATTGGCGCAACAAGGTGCTCACCCGGCACCGGATCAGGCAAGCTGGATTTCCCATTATCAAGACCCTTGATACCTTTGAATTCAATCAAACCATGCTGCCTCATATCAAGGCCGAGCAGGTGCTGGAATTGGTGCTGTGCGATTTCATCCGCAACCGCACCAACGTTGTGGCGATCGGCAACAGCGGCACTGCCATTGGTGTTGAGGCTTGTAATCAGGGGGAAAAAGTTCGCTTCTTCAGGACAGATGGAAAGTCATCGACGATTGCTTTATTAAGGTAGATCCCTTGAAAACATGGTTCCGTAAAATCATCTTCACGATGAACCAGTTGAAGAGATAAGCTACTGAGAAAGCCAAGGATCCCATCTAATGGCAATTCAGAGACTTGTGAAAGGAATTGCTCCATATCAACATTTATTCCTCCCAGTTCCTTGAAAGATATCGGGCTCTGGGATTGCTTTATTTCCATCTGAATCACCTTTCTACCATAATAAGGATATATTAACAAAAACCCCTCTTAATATCAACTTAAATGCATCCTTGGTCAAGGGTACTACAATGACTATTAAACTAATCCTCAACCCCAATGACGAACACCTCTATGCTGCCAACTCTGCCATTGGAGCGGTTTATGAAGCCTGGACTGTGTACTGGATCAATGGCATTGATTCATCAAAAAAATTATGCGAACTTCGCTAATTAGGAGTTCCGCAATGCGGACACATTTTTTTTTGTGAATCCGGGTCAATGTCTGTTATGTTTTTAAAACCATTCCTTATTTCGTTCATCATGAGTTTATATGAAGGCTTTTCGTTGATGACAAAATTAGGCTTTGCATATTGAGAATTAAGATAATACTTGTCGCACGAAGGGCATTTAGTCTCCTGCAGTTTAAATTGCGGTGTACAGTTGTAGCAGGAGTGTACCCCATCTGACTCTATGAGTTGGCTACCACATAAGGGGCAGTATTGATGTTGCGGATCCACCTCGACCATGTGCGTAAGCAATATCTTCGTTAGTCTTCTGAAGGAATTAATATCGCGCAATGAAATAGGGATGATCCCAAATGTGGGATAATCGTCACATTTTTGGATGAGCGGATACTTAAATAATAATTCCGCATGATACCCGCTTTGTCGCTCGGCACTGTCATAATCATTTGGGCGCAACGGTGTCAAAAAGTAACAGTATCGAATATTTTTGCCGATTAGAACCTTCCGGATTTCATCTTGTAACAGAGCTAAACACCCGGAAATATCACTTTCTGAATCTGAAAACATAAATGGCAAGGGAAGCAACAAAGCCTTTACTGTTTCACGTTCCTTTTGCTTGAAGTGTTCGGATATTCTTACTCGAAGCTCTAATCGTTGTGCTTGTGCTTTTGTATCGCGCTTGTGTGCATCTGGATATAACAACCGACATATTTCTGTGGTTTCTTCTTCGGTTGGTGTTCTTTGGAAGGTAAGCGTACTCTCGGAAAAGCTTACAAAGGAGGAATCCATTTTTGAGAACTCTTTGCTGATGGCTTTTAATATATTCGGATCTATATCAGCAATTGCGAACTCGCTCAGCTTTCCTTTGCTGAACTTCAGAAGGGTTGCCTCCATAGCGAGCTCACTAATCGCCATGGAAGTAATCCGGCATGACCACTCTTTAAATGAAAAAGTCGTGGAGGAAAGCTGCCCTTGACAAAACAATTCGCAATAGGGATCAGCAGTTGCAAAGTTAAAGTATTTTAATGCAAACAACAGTAGTGTTTCACAGAAAAGAGTGTATTCGTTCGTCAGTTCTCCGACGAGATTTTTGATGTCTTCAACATCTTCAGCAAGCTTCAATAAGTTCCAAAGTCTATAGATATGCTTGTAGTGCTTATCCATCATGAATATGTTGGTTACCTTTAATGGCGAAGACACTTTCCTAGCCTTCCTTAACTTGGAATATAAAGCGGACTCTCTGCAAAAGATGAGCACCTTTAAAATCTCATCCACCATTTTCTTTTGTGCCTCTGTTATATCGCTTACTTCTTTTGAGATACCCTCCGTATAGCCGCGAAACAGGATGTTTTGAGCGATATAAACATTATCCACTTCATTGTTAAGGGTAGTGTAGCTTTCCTTTGCAGATAGCTCAATAGTTTTAAGTTCTTTTCGTCTTGCTAAAACATATTTGTAGAGCCGGTCAACAAGGTTTTTGGCAACCACATTCTCATATATGGCATACTCGTCTTCTAAGGTGCTTGCCAGAAGGCGAGATGGAACAAGCCCAGAAGCTCTTCTCGATTCCCAGTGTTCGCTATGGGATGCTAAGTGTGTGATGGTTTCATGGCTGATACGCGTTACCACTTCAACAGGTAGAATTTCACGCTCATCCTTCAAATGGATTTTAGGATGCATGAACACTTGCTGAATGTGATTGCGCAGACTATGAATTAGCTTTAATTTGCTATCAGATTTTATGCTCTCAACTTCTCGCTCAAAAGTGCACAAGCCAATACCGACCTCAGGGATATCACTGTTTTCAATCGATAGGAATAGCGACTCTTGATTAATTTTTTCATCTGCACAGTTGTTGTTTAATCTATGCGCAAAATCCAAATACTCTTTTCGGGCTTGATCCGGTAGTTCTTTCCCGTAAGACCGGATGATATACTCTTCACCTTGACCAATAAGTGTTAAAGCTTCTCCCTGATAGTCCATCGAATACTCCGGATCATCAAGGTAATGCAGCTCACTATTAATAAAAACCTGTTCACAATCCGCTATTTTGATTTTAGCCGGAATGGGGAGGAAGAGATTCTCTGTCTTATTACTCAACTGAGTCTCTCTTCCATCCGGAAAAATGTATACAATTTTCATGGTGCTTAGCTCTCCTCGTCTCGCAGCTTGTCCTCCATCACTTTATGGCATCTGTCAAGACCATATTTTTTGAATTTCTCATCCAGCTTCTTAAACTTCTCGCTGTTCGTAGTATCCATGTGTTCCAGCTTTCGCAGCACCTTGTTGGCGATCTGATAATCGATGGCCTCTGTCTGTAATTCGTTTTCTTTTTTGCCGCCGCCACCAGAAGCAACATAAACTCGCACAAAATCGTTCATCTGGTTGCCGATGCGGTTACCGAAAGATACCTTGAACTCCCTTTCAAGGAAGGTGTCAATTTCTTCAATAATGCTGTTTTTATCATACTCGAACTTTCCAGCACCACCTTTCCCGCCAGCCTTTGCCTCTGCAAACAGTTTTGCAAGTGTAGTATTGGAAATATAGAGGGGATCCCGGACAGGTTTTGTTGGCAGATCTTTCGCCTTCGCACGAGCTTTAAAGTTTAAGACCTGAAAACGGTCATATTCTTTGTCAGTGATTTCAAAAGTAGACTCACC
>CAZJGV010000137.1:7901-8786 GCA_964545615.1 uncultured Pelotomaculum sp. | reverse complement strand
TCCCGGCCGAAGTAAAGGCGCCAAACGGTTAAAAAACAAGAAAGACTAGAAGTATCTTATATTTGTCATAATACAGATATTTACAATAAGATCCATGATTTAATGGATCTTTAATTTTTTTATAATTGTTGATTAATATCTTTGAAGTAATATTATCTTTAAAAAAGGAGGTAGTTGTAAAAGTGATTTATTTTAAAGCTAGCGAAATTGCCAAAATAGCCATGAAAGTTGAGAAAAACGGCCTGGCTTTTTACGAGGCTCTGGCCAAGAGGGCTAAAGAGGGAGAAACTAAGACTGTGTTTTCCTTTATGGCAAAAGAGGAAGCAGCTCACTACGCAACCTTTGAAAAGCTGGGCGACAGATTTGCTTCTTATGAAGTGCCGGAAGGTTTTGGGGATGACTATGAGGAATACATGCAGCAGTTAGTGAACAGCAATGTTTTTGCCAGTGACATTAATGCGGTAGAACTGGCCGGAAAAGTTAATACTCCTCTCGAAGCCATTGATTTAGCTTTGGGCTTTGAAAAAGATTCTATCGTCTTTTTCGGCCTGTTTAAGAAAATCCTTCCGACCGAAGAGCAGTTTACAGTGCAGGAACTGATTGACGAGGAATACAACCATATCAAGAAGCTGCTGCAGATCAAGAAGGATATCACCGAGACCAGGGAGGAGTTCTATATCACAAGGGGTGACTGGGACTCTGAAAGGCAGTAATTGTTTAGTAATAAGGCTCTTTGTGTATAACGCAAAGAGCCTCTTCAATTTTTTATTCTTTTATAATTATTCCTTTACCTATTAACACCCTCTGGAAAATCTTTTGTAAATATGAATTCTAGAAAATGTGTTTTTATAATACTGTCTATAAAATCGTGTTAATCCTGGCAAT
>CAZJGV010000137.1:0-7891 GCA_964545615.1 uncultured Pelotomaculum sp. | reverse complement strand
CTTTACACTGAGCCCCGCAAACCGGGCAGTTCCGTAAACCAAGCGGTAGCTCCAATCCGCAGTTTTCCATCAACGCCATGTCGGTTAAAATCTCTGCCGTAGAACCGTCTGATACTACCGTGCCATTTTTTAATACTATGATTCTTTCACAAAGCTCCATGACCATGTCCAGATCATGTGTAGCTATTATTTTTGTGTGTGAAAAGCTTTTAAGCAGACCTATCAGCCGCCGTCTGGATTTGGGGTCAAGACCTGAGGACGGCTCATCCATAGCCAGAATATCAGGTATCATGGAAAGAATGGTGGCGATGGACGCGGCGCGCTTTTCACCTCCCGATAGTTTGTACGGAGCACGGTCTTTCAAGTGGGCAATACCAACCTTTTCAATCGATTGGAGCACTCTTTTATCCACCTCCTGCTCGCTAAGGTTATAGTTGCGCGGGCCGAAAGCAACATCATCATATACCGTGTTCATAAAAAGCTGGTCGTCCGGATCCTGGAATACCATCCCGACTCTTTGCCTGATTAGCGGCAGGGTTTTCTTCACCACCGGCATCTCTCCCACGCGGACTTCCCCCTTGGAGGGGAAAAGCACACCGACAAGCAGCATCAGCAGGGTGGATTTGCCGGCGCCGTTGGCCCCAACTATGCCCACACTCTCCCCGTGGTAAATTCTAAAAGAGACGCCGTTTAACGCTTCCTGTCCATCCGGATAAACATAATACAAATCTTTTACTTCAGTAATATGATGACTCATTTGACCACTCCTGTCACCAGTGAACCTATCAGCGCCGGGATGTCGAAAAGGCGTGCCGCGGCAAAGAAGAATGCCCAGCCAAAAAGATACAGTATATCTGTGAGGGCCACTTTCTGGGCGCTTCCGGTCTTGTATTCTCCTGTGAATCCTCTTAAAACCATGGCCTGATATATATTTTGCGCCCTTTCAAAAGTTCTGATGAGCAGGTTGCCGGCCAGTGAGCCCCAGGCGCTAGGCCGTACGCCTTTATGTAAAGGAGCGCGCATATGATAAGCCCGTAAAACTCTGGCAACTTCCGACATCAGTACCGAAATATAGCGGTAAGTTAGTAGAAGCTGGAGCACAAATACACGGGGGACATGGAGCAGGCGGAGCGCGGACGATATCCTGACCATACCGGTTGTGGCAATGACGGTGAGGGCTGCCAGAACGGTCAGGATGCTTTTAATGATAATAGAAAAAAAGGAGACCCAGCCTCCAGTGAGCTGGAACCAATCTGTAACAAACATGATCTTGTGATCAAAAATAGGGTTAAAAACACCTATGCCTAAAGCGAAAGGAGCAACCAGCAGCATTCGCTTGAGGATGGGTAATAGTGGTATCTCCGCCAGCGCTATGACAACCACGGGGTAAAAGACAAGCGGCAGAAGCCCGCTAATCACATATTTATCAAAAGAAACCACCACCACCAGGTAGATCATAGTGGTAAGAATCTTGGCCAGGGGATGTATGCTGTGAATAACTGTCCGTTTTTCCGCAAGCTCGTCCAGAAAGCGGATTTCGTATAATGACTTTATAATGCCTGCCATATTAGTAATCAAGTCCTGTACAAAATAATAGCGGGAGAGGTTAGCCCTCCCGCGTAATAATCAAGCGGCGCCTACTTTTCCCCTTCTTTTGACGATGCTGATGCCAAGTCCGATAAGACAGGCAAGAGCCAGTGTAAGCGTACCCCCAATTACTCCTGAAACACTTGTACCCGCACTGACAGCCGGCCAGGTTTCCTTGCTCTCCGCGTCGCTTGGCTCCGCTTCACTTTCCGCGGCTTTGAAGCTGTAATCCGGCAGAAACGCGGTCTTTTCCTGTATTTCTCCGGCTGTATGGTGAATTCCATCTGAAGACTCAAGCTCCTCAACCCCGGCAGTTTTGAACATGGACCATTCCAGGCCGTCGGGATGAGAGGAGGCGAACCAGGATAAAATGCCCCCGGTAAACAAGGCGACAACAACAAGACCTGTCACAACTTGCTTGATCGAAATACTACCCAAAGCTTTACCTATAGAGGCGTTTTCTATAATTTCAGGACGCGCATTCCAGACGAATCCTACAACCGCGGCGGTAACAAGACCTTCCGCCACCCCGATGGCCAGGTGGATGGGCTGCATCAGCAGCACAAATGTGTTGAAAGGCAACTCGGTTTTCCCCGAAAAAAGGGTTTCCAGGACCACCCCGAACGCGCCAAGCTGAAGTCCGATAATAGCGGACAGCATGGCCGCGCTGAATATACGGGCAGGGGAATACCCCCGGCGCATAATCTGCTTGTAGATAAACGGATAAGCGATGAAGCAGGTGAAAAAGCCCATATTAAAAACGTTGCAGCCATAGGCTAACAAGCCGCCGTCGGCAAAAAACAATGCTTGTATGGCCAAAACAGACGCAATCGTGAGGAACCCCGCGTAAGGCCCGAGAAGAACGGCAAGCAGCATTCCGCCTCCCAAATGCCCGCTGGAGCCGGTGGCGGGTATGGAGAAGTTAATCATTTGGGCGGCAAAAATGAACGCGCCCATAACGCCCATTAACGGTATTTTTTTCTGGTCCAGGTCATTTTGAATCCTCTTAATAGAATAAGCGGCAACCCCTGCTGACGCCGCCCACATGGTTCCGCCCACGATAGGTGAAATCAGGGCATCTGCCATATGCACAAATATCATCTCCTCAATAAATTAATCATTAAACCATAGCAAATTATGTAATTTATCTTTTGTGACTATACCGGGATGATAATTGCCAAAGTGAAACAAATAACCCATAAAAGGAACAAAATTACTTCAGTCCCTCCATGGGTCTGCTTCGCAAGGTGAAACCTCTTGCCGTATAAGCCTTCGTGGCTTATATTCCGAGTAAAATATATCATATGCTAATAACTGAGTCAATTACATATTTATGTTTAAATGTATAACAAAGCAATTGACCTTTGGCCTTTAATGAATATCATAGCCCTGGTCAGCCTTTTCTTCCTGGATATCGGGAGATGGTACAACTTCTCTTTGTAAACATCGCGTCGGAAAATTTCGATGTCAGAGTGCTGGAAGGCATTGACCATGTGTTTATCTTTGCAAAGCAAATAGGACATGAGCTTAATACCTAATTATTAACGAGTTTAGAAAAAGAGAAATTCCTATGACCTATGTTTAACCAAGGCTAATGAGGATCTTGTGGTAAAAAGAAATAAAAAATGCGCTTGCCGGGAGAAAAGTTTGCTGAAATCTATTGCTTTGGTCTGCATGAATAGCCAAATTTAATATTTTCAGGTGGTTCTTATTGACACTTGTTGTCTTTTTATAGTAAAGTTAAAAAAACCTAATAGAAAAAGGATAAGCAGGGAAGCCGGATAAAAAGCCGGCGCGGTCCCGCCACTGTATAAGGGAGTTCTTCTGTATTATGCCACCGGAAATCCCGGGAAGGTGCAGAGAGAACAATGATCTTGAGCCAGGATATCTGCTTTTTCTTATTATCCGCCAGCACCCACGATGGATGGGGAGGGAATATCGGCTAATTATTTAGGCCTGATTAAAGCAGCAACCTCCGCATTTACCGTGCGGAGGTTTTTTTACTAAAATTAAATATTTTTGAATAGGTGCTTGGTCTTGAGAGACTGAGCTTAATTCTAACTCGGTGTGAACCCGAGCCGAATACTGTTATGGTGAATAAACTAAAATGAGTTGAACTTTAGTTTGTGATGAGCCTGATCCAGTATCCCGCCTATTCCAACTACCGCATCTGAGTAATTCGGGGAGGTGTTAGAATGGTTGTGATACTGCTGTCTCCCCTAGTCAATTAACCGGCTAGGGCTTTTTATTTTCACCAGATTGGGAGGTTAATCTTTAGTAATGATTCTATTTATGTCAGGCACTCATGAAGGAAGAGAAATCATAGCCAGGCTCTCCCAAAAAGGCCACCGGGTTATCACCTTAGCTTCTAGTGAATATGGCTGCAAACAGGCCATGGATGACGGCAGTCACGAGGCGATCACCGGTGAGTTGGGGCGGAAAGAGTTGGCCGCCCTGCTGGAACAAAAAGCAGTTAAGGCTGTCGTAGATTTTACCCACCCTTTCTCCGGCAGGATCTCAGATCTGATGGAGGAACTGTGCGACCAAAAAGGGATCCTGCGCCTGCGCTACTTGCGGGATGAAACGAACCTGCCTGATAACTTACTCATTTACCCTGTTTCTTCATGGCCCGAGGCTGCCCATAAGGCAGCCAGCCTGGGGAAAACTGTTTTTCTTACAACTGGGAGCAACAACCTGGAAGTCTTTCTGGATGCAGTAAAAGGAAAGAATCTGAGGGTAGTGGTAAGGGTTTTACCGGAATATAAAGTTATTAAAAAATGTCAGGACCTGGGCTTTGCCCCGAGGGACATCGTGGCCATGCAGGGGCCGTTTTCTAAAGAATTGAACAGAATTACTTTTAAGAGCTATAATGCATCGGTAATAGTAACCAAAGACAGTGGGAAAGCGGGTGGGACCGACACAAAAATATCGGCAGCCTTGTCGCTGAATATCCCTGTCGTGGTTATAAAACGGGGTAATTCCGGGTCTGGTATTTTGGTAAGGACTTATAACGAAATTATTGAAATGCTGGAGATGGTTTTGTAAACATTTTACTGTAGTCATAACTGGTTATGAGCTTTGGTATAAGAAAACATTTAAACCTTAACTTTATCAAATGACTTGCCTTGGGGGTAGAAGATCTTATGAAAAGAAATTTGGCTTTATTTTTAATTTTCTTCTTATTAGTACAAGTCCTGGCTTTTCCTGTGCCCGGGATTGTACAGGCGGAAGAAAGCACCGCCCAGGATCTTTTAAATGAAACTGTCGGCTATTATGTTAATAATCATACAGTTTTGCAGCATTGGGAGGAAGTTATCGGTTTAGCAAACTCTGGAGTAGATATCGGTAAGCCGCCCTGGACGCTTCCTGCCTGGAACGTGAGCGGTCTTGGTCAGAGTTCGACGGTAGGTGACTATGCGGGTGTTATTCTGGGTATGCTGGGCACCGGCCAGGACCCGGCCAGTGTTGAGGGGCGCAACCTGGGGCAGGAACTGGCGGACAGGCAGAATGTCAACGGTGAATTCAGCGCCGCTGTCAACTATACAATCTGGGCGATAATTGCTCTTGACACGGCTAAAGGAACGTATGACGACACCAGTGCGGTAAACTACTTAATCAGTCAGCAAAAAAGCGACGGAGGCTTTGCCTTTTCCGGAGGCACAGGCGATCCGGACCTGACCGGCATGGCCCTGATGGCGCTGGCGGGACATAAAGATAAACCAGGTGTTAATGATTGTATTGATCAGGCGAAGAACTTTTTAAAAAACGTACAGCTGGACACAGCCGGATTCGGCAATCCTGAGAGCGCCGAGTCTATAGCCTGTGTGATCAGAGGCCTTACCGCCTGCGGCGATGTTGTTACGAACAGTGAATGGCAAAAAAGCGGCCGGACTATGGTCGACGCCCTGCTGGATTTCCGCCTGGCCGACCATTCCTTTGCCCATCTGAAAGGAACAGCCGGCAACTCCATGGCCACCAGGCAGGCTCTGATTGCCTTGAGCGACCTGGTTAACGGTAACGTTTTTTTCAACTTGAAGGACAATGAGACAGACCCGGGCGGTGGCGGCCAAGTCACCGTCAAAGTACGGGTGGAAGGGGCAACGGAAAGCAAGGCTGAAGCGACAATAACCGTCAGCGGGACCGCGCTGGACGCGCTGAAGGCGGCGGCGGGTGAAGAAAACGTCGCGCTGAATACGTTTGGCATGATTTCCACCATCCTGGGCGAGAGCGGCCAGAGCGGCGCGGCGTCCGGCATAGACACCTCCTGGATGTACTACGTGATCCGGGGCGGTGGGATTGAAGAGAGCGCCTTCAACCTGGGCGCGGACAGTTACAGCGTGGCCGAAGGGGACGAAGTGATCTTCTATATCGGCGCCTACGACGCAGCTACCTACGCCGGGAAGACCTGCTTCCCGGTGGTCACGGTCAGCCCGGCCGAGCCCAAGGCAGGGGAGACAGTAACCCTGAGCCTGGGGGCCAAGAAATATGACTGGACGAGCGGCCTGTCCGACCTTAGCGTAGAAGAAGCCGTCTATCTAGGCGACTACACAGTGACGGCCAACGGCAGCACCCACACCAGCCAGAACGGCCAGGTCACCCTGAGCGGTTTGACGGCAGGCGAACTGATCTACACCGTCAGCAACCCCAACCCGGCCGGCTACCCCGACGTGGTTACCTACAAGGGTAAGATAACCGTCGCGCCGTCCGGTGGCGGCGGTGGCGGCGTAGGGAATGAATTTTCTGTAAGTATAGCGGTGGTCGGGAAGGCAGGAGAACTGCTTTACGGTCCGGGCAGCGTATTCGTCAGTGAAGCGGGTGAGTGGGGCTGTACGGCCATGGGCGCCCTGCACGCCACAGGTCTTAATTATACTATGTCCAGCCAGTTTGACGGATACGTCGACGCTATTGACGGGCAGGCCAAAAGCGGCCTGAACGGCTGGATGTTCAAGGTGAACAATGTTACCCCCATGGTGTTGGCCAGAGATAAAACAGTAAAAAAAGGCGATAAAATAATCTGGTGGTTCAGCAGTGACATGGAAGACCCCGGTCCTGACTGGGACAGCCTTGCGGCGCCCGCCGGAGGCGCGGCGGGAGGGGCCGCAGCGACCGTAACTACCACCACGAAGAATTCCCCGCAAATTTCAAAGGAAGTCCAGGAGGCGTTAGATAAGATCGCCGAACTGCTGGGATTGAAACAGGGCAGCACTGATATGGGTCCTGTCGGCGAGGCTGCAACAGCGGTAGTTGTTATAGAAAGCAATGAGCGAATAACAAGATCCAGGCTGGCTGAGCTAAAAGAAGCGCTGTCTGATAATATTGTCGGCTTGGAACAGAAGGTGGAAGCTGACAAAGGAGCATCGTTCAGCGATAAACTGGGCGAGGTTAACCTTTATATACCGGCCGGCGCCTTAAAAAATGATATAACGGTATCAATTAATGAGGCTGTATTCACCGGGGAAGGTGCGGGTGATGACGGAGCGGCGCCTGACGGTTACCGGCAGTTATCCAGCGTTTACAAATTCGGACCTGACGGAACCACTTTCGCTCAGCCCGCGACGTTGATTTTGAAAGTGCCCATACCTCTCCTGGTGAAGCCTGCGAACCTGGTCCTGGCCTGGTACGACAGATCAAACAACAGGTGGGTGGCTATCCCGGCGGTAGTCGATGTTGTCAACGGGTTAATCATAGCGGAAGTGAGCCATTTTTCGAATTTTGCCGTGCTGGCCAGGCAGGAGAAGAAATCATTTGATGATGTGACTGCCGACAGTTACGGATGGTCCCGGGAAGCTGTTGAACTGCTGTCCGGGGCCGGGATAGTAAGCGGTACCGGCGGCGCGCGCTATGAGCCGGAACGGGCGATCACCAGGGCTGAACTGACCAGCATCCTGCTTAAGGCCATGAACCTGCCGGCGGCAGACGGCGGCGCTTCCTTTACAGATGTGACGGGAGGAGAATGGTACGCGGCCTGCGTGGCCGCGGCCGCAAAGGCGGGGCTGGTCGCAGGTTATGAAGACGGTGCTTTCCGCCCCGACAGGACCATTACCCGCGAGGAAATGGTAGCTGTTCTGGTGCGGGCGCTCGATCTGGCTAGCCCAGCAAACGCGGCTTTGTCCTTTAGCGATGAGAGCAGTATCTCCCCCTGGGCTAAAAACAGTGTGGCGGCAGTGGTTTCAGGTGGTTTGATCAAGGGGTATCCTGATGGAACCTTCCAGCCTCAGGGCAGTGCAACCAGGGCGGAGTGCGCTGTAATGCTATATCACGCGCTGGCCGCGCAGTAGATAACTTTTCATGTAAAAGCAACCGT
>CAZJGV010000136.1:5792-8800 GCA_964545615.1 uncultured Pelotomaculum sp. | reverse complement strand
GCATGCCCTGGGAGGTAGCAGGATATTCGGAAACGGAAACCACCCTGCCCAGGATATAACCGTACTCTTCCTTTTTGACAGTGCTGGGGGAAATCATGGCTTCCATACCAGGCAATATTCTCTTTCCTTCCTCCGCCGGTACGTACATCACCACTTCCAGCTTAATGGTCCCACCCTCGCGCTCAACACTGAAAAGGCGTGTTCCCGGTTGGACGATATCCCCCTTGTTAACCTTGAGTTCCAACACCCTGCCGTCTACCTGGGTAACGACTGTCGAAGCAAAGTTTAACTCATCCTGCAGTTTTTTGATTTTTTCTTCCGTGTCCAGAATTTTTATCGTTCTTGAGGTGGCAAACTGCTCTTCCAAAAGCTGTACGGTTAATTGCGCCTGCTGCAGCTTCTCCCTGTAGGTGATTATCGTATCCTCCCAGTCTCCCGCCGTTATTTTGTTCAGTTCTTCCTCCATTGCCCGCACTTCAAGCTGCATCAGATCCAGGTCTCTCTTCGCATTTGTTAAATCATTCTCTGAAATTGCGTCGCTATTGAAAAGTATGGTCAATTTTTCAACATATGTTCTTTGATGTTGTTCCCTGACCCCGGCCTCATCCAACAGTAGTTTTGCCTTTTGTATTTCATATTCCCTGCCTGATATGGCATTGTTATAGTTGGCTTCTTTATACGGAAGGTCGGCCCTGGCCTCTTTAATTCTTCTGGCCAATTCATATAATTCATTCAGCCCCGAACCCAAATCTTCTTCTTTATTCAAATTGGCCCCCGTCATATCCAGGTTCTTCAACTGCTCTAAGAGCGTCCTCAGGTCGGTAATCTGATCCACCAGCTGAGGCTGCCCAATATTTGCAACCACGTCGCCCCCTTGAACCAAATCCCCTTCAGAAACCCTGATATCGGTGATCTGGCCGGAGCGGGCACTTATTATGTTATATACGCCGTAGCTCTTGGTAATAATACCCTGTCCGTTAACCTTCGTGGGAATACTTCCGAAGATGCTCCACAGAACTGCCGTAACCAGTACAAGCCCGATGGCTATGAGGGCCAGCCACGCCCTCGGCGTGGTTACCGTTATTAACTGGTCAAGCTGTTCCGGAGAAGAAAGCCTGTCCAGCGCCGCTTTGCGAAACAGTCTTTGCGTCATGCCTTAAACCACCCAGTTCTTCATTCTCAACCTGTTATTCAATAACTTCAAATTTTCCGTTACGTAGCACTTTTATAACAACCATTTTCCCAATATCGTCGCCATTAACGCTAAACGTGTGATAACCCGCCGCTCCCGGCCTGTCCTTAAAAGTCCTGAGTTTTTCCGCAATTGCGGCAGGATTGGCGGATCCGGACTCTTCAATCGCTGCGGCCAGTAATTTTACCCCATCATAGCCCAGAGCTGAGGGGGCTATCGGAGTGGAGCCGTATTTTGCAATAAAATTCTGGACAAACAATCTAACTTCAGGGCGAGGATCTTGCGGATTAAAAACCGAGCTTACCACAGTGCCTTCCGCTGCTTTCCCTGCAATCTCCCATAGCGAGGGGTCGTCCAGGCCGTCGCCGCCCATGAAGGGCACTGCAATGCCGGCCTTCGCCGCATCGGCGATAAAATCAGGCCCACCGGGCACATCTTTGGCCAAAAAAATTCCGTCAAAATCAAGGGCTTTCCATTTCCGGTGCAACATCTCCAGGTCTTTTAAGCCGCCGTAATAAGATATACGGTCGACAATAGAAATTCCGGCGTTTTTCGCGTAACGTTCGAATGAATTCGCCAAACTAATGCCATAGGAATCTTCAGCATAACAAATCACCATCCGCTGGTGTCCTTGTTTGGCCGCGAGCAGGGCCAACTGTCTTGCGCTTTCATCATCACTGGGAATATCGCGGAAAATATATTTATATCCCTTCTGGGTAAGGTTATTTGCCGTCGAAGATGTGGAAAGCATTAAAATGCCGGCATTTTCGTAAACTACGGACGCAGGGACGGAGACATACGAATTCCGGTGACCTATAACGGCCGCCAGACCGGGTATTTTTGTAAAAGACTGGGCAATAACCATGCCGCTGGTAATAGATAGCTCATCATCTTTCATAATGGTCTGTATTTTCCGGCCATTTATTCCGCCCTTGTCGTTTATTTCACTGACGGCCAGTTCTACGCCTTCCCTGAACATGTTGTTATTAGTAGCAAAAGGCCACACAACACCAATTAGAATATCCCCCTGATCTTTTTTAAACAAGCAGCCTGTCAGCATTATAAACACAATAAAAAAAAGCAGCGTGCCTGTAATATACAAGAGTATTTTTCCGTGGAGCCTGTTGCTTTTTGGCATCCGCTTATCCCCCATGAGAATTTCCATGAAAAATTTGCCTCTATCTTTTTTTTGTTATATATACCATCTTTTATCTGAAAATCCCTGCATCATAAATATATATTGTAGAACTTTGGCCTTTATTGTAATATGTAGTTGGATTTATTTGCATTTTTGGGTAAAGAGCCCCTGTAAGGGTAAATAATTAAGTAATCAATTTATAATGGGGGTTCACACGCATGGAGCCTTTCCGTGATTTTGCCGATGACACCCGCTGGGTGGTTGAAACCTGTATCAAACAGGTAGCGAGTTACCCGGGAACGCTGTCCCGGCACGGCCAAACTTACCTGGAGAAGCGCGGCTACTGCACCGGCAGGCGCAATAACGGCATCTGCTGCCTGATGCCTTTTTTATTGCAAGACGCCTTTAACCTGGACAGGAAAATGTGCAGGACTGTCTCCCTGGGCACAACCTATATTCTGCTTTATTTTTATTCCCAGGATGAGGTGATGGACACCGGCGAAGGCGAGTATAAGGGTCACCTGCTGCCTTTAAGCAACATCTTTTACCAGGACTTTATCTCCCTGTTTCACTCCCTGCTGCCGTCAAGTGAGCCTTTTTGGTCGCTTTTAAAAAGATATATCCGGGAGTGGGCGGCAAGCGTTACCTGGGAGCGGGAGGAACACTGGGGGCAGGCTA
>CAZJGV010000136.1:0-5752 GCA_964545615.1 uncultured Pelotomaculum sp. | reverse complement strand
TTTTCTGAAGACGACCTTATACTGCTGTCACGCAAAGCGGCACCCCTCAAAATCTCCTGCGCTGCTATGAGCCTTTTGGGAGGCCGGGAAGACGCCATAGAACCCCTGGAAAATATGGTGGACTACAGCCAGGTCGTTTTTCAACTGCTTGACGACTTTAAGGACTGGCGCGCCGACCTTTTGAGCAAAAATTATACCTATCTGCTGGTTAAAGTAATGGAACACTTAGGACTTGATCATGTCGCCGAACTGAGCGAATCAGGCGTTGAAAAGGTTTTGCGTGAAGGCAGTGTTCTTAAAGAAATTTTTAGCCTGGCCGAAAGGTATAGTAGATTAACCGTACAAAGTGTAAATGACCTTAACGCCCCATACCTTAAGGCATATCTCCAAATACTTGCGGAATACTGCGCCAGCCTCCAGAAAACAGTCTTAAAATAACTAAAGTATTACACTATAAGAACGATATTTAAATAAAAGGAAAGGGGAATTAGTATCATGAGTGATGCAGCAAAACCGCAGCCAAAACCTGTGTTTGGCTCAACAGTATGGGCGGATTTTCAGTCCGAGCTAGCCGCAAAAGCCAGTAAGGATGAGAATTTTCGCGAGGAACTGCTCGCGGATCCAAAGGATGTCCTGGGGAAAGAAATGGCCAAGTTGGCGAAGGAAATGGACAAACTCCCGGAGGATGCGACACACGTAGGAATCCCTAAAAACATGAAGGTGGTAGTGCTGGAGCAAACAGAGGACACTATCTACCTGATCATCCCGCCGCTTATGTCTTCTGCCACGGCATCCGACGCCGCATACGACGGTGAATTGTCAGTTGAGCAGCTTGACGCTGTAGCTGGCGGCAGCGATGATTTCTGCAATGGTACCGCATGTACGCTTACCATACCCGGCAGCGCCGACTGCTTTACTTACTAGTATTTTAGCTGTTCTTTGTACATCTCAGGTTATCTTTGGTCAACTAGACAGAAACGGCCCGGCGTTATTTGCCGGGCCGTTTCATCCTTCTCACGCGTGTGCGAATTTCATTTGCACAATACTCCAGGGAATATAGCGCAGCAGCGCGTATTCCGCGCCGATACGCGCCATAACAGGCCCTGAAGTATAGCCAGTCCCCAGGCAGACCGGGTACTAATCAGCAGCAAACAAATCTCTTAACTTGTTCTGATCTACTATGTTAGCAGCATACCTTTCCTTTAATTTCAGATGCAAATTTTTTATCATTTCATATAAACATGAACTCCTAAAGCTGCATTCACCGCAGTTCCAACACTTTAAAACCCCAAACTTTGCAAAAATATTTTCGGGTTTTATCAGGCAGGAAGCAACGGTCACTACAATGTTTAAAGGATAAAACACACCCAGAACTTCCTGGATTTCTTTATTATCTGCTCCTTTAGATAGGGCATCCAGGTAATCCCTGGCACACTTGTAAAAAGCGTAATCTGGTTTTGTCAGAGCGCCTGGATTTAAACTCAAAAAAATATCCATTGCATCACGGGCCTCTTTATACCTTTTCATTTTACAATAAGCCATACTGATAAAAAGATGTTTTTTTATTTTAACGAGTAAGAAATTGCTTACAGATAGACCTGATAAACGAGCCATATCATCAGTCGGCTGATAAGATGTCGCGTTTAACAAATAGCTAATCGCGCTTTCAAGATCCTCTTCTGTCGCGTTATTCAAATCCCTGATGATTTTAAGCAGCTCCTTGCCCTGATTGGCATGCTCAATCAATTTCACATCAATGCCGCGCACCTCACTTAACCCGGGAATCAATACATGATAACTTGGAAATCCAAGAAACGATACGTCACGGATAAAGATCCGCAAGCCTTTTTTCGAGAGAAGACCTGTTAAATAATGCAGCTGCTCCCGGTTGGACAGTTTTCTAACATCTTTAAATTCTGTGAACTCATAACTGAAGCTTTGAGAAAATATTTTAGCGGGATAATAGCCATAGCCATTTCTGAGGATTTTCATTATATTCGCCGGGTGTCCTGTTTCCTTATAGTATTTAAAACCAGGCATTTCATTATTTAGATTTATGTCCCTGCACTGAAACATTTCAGTCAGACATCTTTCCATTGCGATTTCCAGCACGGGATGTGCCCCGAATTTTACAAAATATCTTTGTTTTTTTGAATCAGCAATAATCAAGGCGGTGACAGGAAAATTTTGCTCAAGTGAACAGTCTTTAAATACTAATTTGTAATTTCCTTTTTGCTCTATACCCGTAATGGTGTTATGAATTTCTGGAAACTGTTTTTCTATGTATTCACTTGGGATTGTCGGCGGCACAATATTCTTTTTTATTATCTCCAGGTTCACATGACGTTCCAATGCCTCGGAGATACCCTGAATAATTGCTTCTTCAGGAGTATTTCCCGCGCACATGCCATTGCTGCCGTAAGCTAAACTGATTAATTGAGAAGGGACATAATGAATATTTCCGTCATTTACGTTGTAGAAAGGTACCGCTGTAAAACAGGGGGGATCGCCTTCTGAGGCATAAAATTTAAATTTTCTCAGGATGCTGATCTTCTGAGCGGGGAAAGGTGTACTGTCAAACCATTGCCTCATGAATTCCGAAACTATGCTGCCCTTCTCCTCCAGCAGCATGGGTAAAAAAACTTTTAACGACCCGTCAGAAGCGTTTTCAATATCTTCAAGAGTAACGCGCTTTTCGTCCGGGGCATGATAGAATCCTTTATAATCCCGAATTTCCGGGCTTGCATAATTAATTAACGCAAGATTTTGCAGCCTTTCAATAAATTCAGCATAAGCGCTGGCCAGAGCATATTCAGGGGCGGTGCCCTTGCCGTTGGTTTTTATACCCGTACCCTTGATGATGATTTGCAGGGAGAAGAGGCCATTCACAGGCTCGAACCATTTTTCAACCGTATCAATGCCCAAATCATTTAGTATCTTTTTAATTCTACCGATCGTGTTAGCAGGTAAATCATCTTTGTATTTCATACTGTCGCATTCAGCCATTTCACTTTTCTCCTTTTAATCAAGCTAATAGCCAGTCGTGGCGTGGGTGTGCCGCGTGTAAAGGGCGGCCTGTATGAAGCCGGTTTGCCGCTCCAGATCTTCGCTGCCGAGTCCCTTCAGACGGTCTTTAGCCATCTCAAAGCTCGGCTCCGAAAAACATTGTTTAATTACCTGACCGGGAGCCACTTCCATGTCGGTACTATCGGCACGCGCTGTGAAGTACGGTATTTTGCCCTGTTGCACCGCCTGTCTCTCGGCAACCAGAATGGGCCACAGCCGTGGGGCTTTGCCGGCCGGCTCTATGCCCGGCCGGTTTTCCGCAATATGCTTCCGGGCCAGCAACTCCAACCCGATGCTGTAGTCAGCTCCGTCACGCAGGTATTTTGGATCGCGCAAACTCCTGAAGATGGAAACATAAGCGCGGGTCGAGCGGTAGATAAAGCGCACCTTAAGCCTTGCCATGGCCTGCAGCGGGCTGTCCGGCGACAGCAGGGCGTCACGGCGGCGCTCCAGAAACCGGTACATCTGCCTGAAGCCGGCAATTACCTCTTCGGCATACTCTTCCAAACACAGCCGGGCGCCGTCCAGCAGGGGGATGTTGAACTGCTGCCATTCTTTTACCGTCTCATGCCCGGGCGCCATGTTATTAGTGTTAACATTAACCCAGCCCTGATCCAGGTGTGGCTCTTTCAGCCCCTCGCCGCTCAAACCGCTGACGTCGCAGGCGGCGCCCCGCCCATCTTTCCTGATTACCCAGGTAGGAAGGAGACCGGTATGCATAACCGAGTTCATAATCTGCTCAAAGGCCAAATATTGCGCATCCGCCACGCCCTTGAATCCGGAACGGACCCGGTGCTGCAGCAATGTCTCCATGTCCACAAGCACAGGACTCTCTCCGCATGCTATAATATTTTTGTAGTGGCAATCAACACCCTTCAGGGTGTAGACCAGGCAAAGCAACATGCCGGCCCTTGTATAATAGCGCCGGGCTTCTTCCCGAGTTTTGCACGGCAGGTACTCCACGTACTCGATCCAGCCATGGGTGGAACGATTTATGAGCTTGAGCAGCCTGAACGGCAAGGTTAAGCCCAGCTCGTTCAACCAGGCCAGCAGATTAAAAAAGGCTTCCTCAGCACCCAGGTCTTTAGGCTTGTAGACCAGTTTTAGTCCGGCGGCAAAGGTAAGCGCGATGACGTTCTTATCGCCGCGCAGCGGGTCCTGGAACAGTGGCTGAACTTGCTCGACTTGACCCAGATTTTCTTTGTACCCGAATACCTGCTGAATCTCTGCCCGGTCGGATGCCAGGCGAACAAGGAATTCTGTATTTACCCCCACCCAGAGAGAGGTCGCAGACGCCAGAAGCCTGGCCAACACCGCGTATTCCTTAAAAAAAGCGGCCAGACCACCTGCGTGCATCATACCGGCGAACTGCCTGTAAACGCTGCGGCCATCAGGTTCAAGCAACTGTTCGAACTGAAGGAAAGCTGGAGGAATCTTTTTATGACGCAATATGGAAAATTCCAGAAACAGTGTCTTGGCTGAAAAATAGGCCAGTCTTTCCAGCAGGCTTCGCTCCAGCACGGCATGTGCCGTGGAAGAAAGCAGGCCGTAAGCTTCGCCGGTCAAAGTGGTCAACCCGCGCCGGGCCGCCAGGACAAAAGGGGAGAGAATGTCCTCGAAGGAGAGCGGCTCTGCCTGGTCTATGAAGCGTTCTGTCACCGGCCAGCCAATTGGAGTGTTTTCAGCAATATCCAAAGATATTTTCACTGTTTCTTCAAGGACCGTGGTCCATTCTGGCAAAGGAGTTTTTTCTTTAAGCTGAACCTGGCCGAGAGCGCTTTTCACCGTCTCTACGTCCAGTCCGTCGAAGGACAGCCGCTTCGAAAACCAGTTCCAATCGTCCAAAGCAGCTGTGCGGCGCCAGGTTTTGAGCCTGGAATTCACCAGGGCGTCGCACATGCCCCAGTTTGCGGGAACAAACTCGTCCCCCAGGCGCTCGTCAATGGTGCTGGCCCGCTCAACGATATCTATCAGATCCTTACCGGAAAGAAAAATTTTAGACATAACACCTATCCTTATAAAGCAATTAAGAGATAATCTTTATCCCCTGATCAGAAACAGCGACACTGGCATTTATACCTGAACTGTCTAATATTGGGAGGGATTTTGTATAATGAAAGAAAAAGAGTATTTGGAAGCAGTTCGTGACTATTACAACATTCATGCTGAATCTATCAAAACAATTTTTGGTAATACTTATCAGGCTTATCTTTTAGCAGCTAGCAGTGATGGCAATAATCAAACGGCAACAAATATTTTTCTTGCCTCCAGAGCGGGCATCAAACCGGGTGACCGGGTTCTGGACGCTGGCTGTGGGGCAGGGGGACCCTGCGTTGATATTGCTAAAAATATCAGCGGGGTGACCATTGACGCTATCACCATTTCCCAGGTCCAGGCCGAGCTAACGCGCAAACTGGTTGCAGATAACGGCCTTGTCGAGTGGGTTCATGTTCATACAGGAGATTTTCACGAACTAACTTTCAAAAAGGCAACATTTGATGTAGTATTTTTTTTTGAGAGTGACGCTTACTCCGATAATCAGAAAAAACTCTTTAAAGAAGTCTACCGTGTTCTCAAGCCGGGCGGAACACTTTATATTAAAGGTGTTTATAAAAAAGATGGGCCTTTATCGGAACAGGAAATGATTGACCTGGTCAGGCTGATCCTTGTCCGCAAGGGATATGAA
>CAZJGV010000135.1:4952-8903 GCA_964545615.1 uncultured Pelotomaculum sp. | reverse complement strand
GACAGATCACTTACAAGATGCTGTCCGGCAAGGACAAAAACTGCAGTCTCCCTGAGTACACACCTGTCAAAGACAGTCACTGAGGTTTGTTCAGCCCCGATATCTACAAGTATCGCGCCTAACTCTCTCTCCGCGGGGGTCAATAGAACCTCCGCAGTTGCCAGCGGCCCATATATAATACCCTTGGACGCCAATCCTCCCAGACGAACGCTTTGGATCAATTGCGCCAGATCCCGTGATCTGGCTGTTATCGCTCTGACCTCACAGCCAAATCCAGCTAATCCAACACGGGGTGATATTAACTGCAAAGGATCTTCATCCTGGGGTATACCAGTAACTGCCGGCGCCTCAAGTCCGGTGACCTTGTTATCTCCCTCTCTGTTAGCGGGGATGTTGCCGGCCGGGTTTTCAATACGGCAATTCCTTACCTGTATACTTGCTCCGTTAAAACTTAAATACGCACTGTCTATCTTCAGGCCAGCCATTTTTTCAGCTTTTTCCAACGCCTGTTTGACAGACCTGGCGGCTGAATCCGTATCTGACACTATACCCTTCTGCACACCTATACTGGGGCTTTCTCCAAGACCCAGTATTTCCAGTACTGCATTTCTCACAGCAGCTATGGCAACAGTTGTTTTTGAAGTGCCTAGATCAAGGCCGGCCATTACAACAGGGTTTCCTTTGGCCAACCAGGGCACCTCCCGTGCTAAACTTTTCTTGTTTTGTTAGGATTCAACACTAAAGGCTATTTCCCTTTTTGTTATATTATTTTTTTAAAAGGTGCCGTCGCAGTATGGCCAGGTTCTGAAACAGCCTAACGCCGAAAGCCACTACTGCGGCCAGGTACAGATCTATGCCCAGCCTTTCCCCGATAAACGCCAAACCTGCTGCCAGGAGCGCATTGCTAAAAAAACCTGAAATGAAAATGGTGTTATCAAAATGTTCCTCCACAGCGGCGCGGATACCCCCGAGTACTGAGTCCAGGGCAGCCAGCGCCGCCACTGAAAGATACTTGGCGTAAGCCTGGGGAAGTACTACTGGCACATTCAGGCCAATAGCAACCCCAACCGCAAGGCCTAATACTCCCAACCAAATCCCTAACCACATATTCAGAAATCACCCTCTTTGAACAGGTTTAGCATAATCAAATCTTAAAGAACCGTCATAAGCCGGAATATTTATCTTCTCCCACTGCTGGACAACAACAGTTATACCATTGGCGCTCAGATATTCAACAAGCCCTCCTTTTATCTCCAGACTGCTCTTTAAAGTACCAGGGTTGCCAATGGCTAAAATACGATAAGGTGGTGAAAGCCTGACCATGTTTACATTGATATGGTTTCCCGCCAGGCGGATCTCACTGGTGGAAAGAATCCGCTGCCCATTAATAGACATAGCTTCAGCGCCCGCGCCGCGCAGATCGTTAATCACCTTTAAGATGTCTTCATCCCTGATGGAATAAAAACTGGGGCCGCCGTCCTTTTCCACGGGGTTTTCCATAACTACTTCCACACCGGTCCCGGTTAACGGGGTGAGACCGGCGTACATTCTAATCTTGGAAAGCTCACTGCCGAGAACATCGCTGGCCTGGGATCTGCCTTTATGTGCCTCCTCAATTTTAGCGGCAAGATCGACCGCCTCCTGTTCAAGATGGGCGTTATCCAGTTCTACTTGCTTTTTCTCAATGGTAAGTTCCTGGAACCTATCGACAGGCACTCCCCCGGCAATACTGCTGGTTGTACGGAACTGAAACGCTATCAAAAGACCGATTACCAGCGAAACCGTGGCAATGGAAAAATATACAGGTTTCTTCAATCTTTTTCTCCCCTAACCGGCGGCTTTGGCATAATCGAAACTTATCCCCCCGCTGTATGGAGGAACGGTAACCTGAGGGATTTTCTTAACTCCCACCTGAATCCCCCAGAACTGGAGCGTTTCCGCCACCCCGCCTTTCATTTTAATAGATCCCTCCAGGGTATCGGGATTCCCGATGGCTGTTATCACATAGGGAGGAGCCAGTCTTTTGTTTTTATTCAACACAATAGTCGGCCCGGTACAACGAATTTCTGTGTTCGAGAGAAGCCGCTGGCCATTTATAGAAATCGCCTCCGCACCCGCCGCCCTGATTTCATTTAAAACCCGCAGCACATCTTCATCGTGCAGCACATAAAGATTCGGGTTGTCACCCGGTTTCAGGGTGATATTACTGTCATTCAGGGTCACTTCCACACCAGGACCGCTTAATTCAGTCACACCGGCGAGAATCCTGGCCATGTCCAGCTCTTCTTTTAACTCTGAATCCCTGGGACCTGCCGGTAACTGGTCTAAAGTTGCACGCAACTCAACAACCCTGGCCTGAAATGAATCGCGGTCTTTTTTCAACTGGTTCAGTTCGGCTGACATCTGTTGAGCCCTCTGAACCGGTTCGGTTTTGTTTATCTCTCTGGTCACCCTGAATTGAAAGGCCAGCATAATACCCAGAACCATACCTACCAGGGCAAGCCCCCACTGAAATCCTTTCACCAATAACCACCGCCGTTTAATTGTTCTTATAATATATTACCGGCTGACCCGCGCAGGTAAGGTCAATATAATTGACTTTCGCCCCCTGTTTGCGCAGTTCCACCAGAATCTGGGCCAGAATAGTCCCTTTTTCCTGGATGTCCACAGGCAGGCCAAAACGGCACTGAGTCCCTTCCAGGGTATATATTATTATCTGACCGTCATCATCCACATGTACTTCGGACAAATTGGCCACCGTACCGGCCGGCAGTCCCTTCACTACCGCAAGAGCGTCACCCAGTTTCTCCGATTTAACTCTTTGACCCAGGTCGGCAACCTCAGCCTGTACGCCGGTTATAACAGGCAACCCCGGCGCCCCGGCGCCGGCCTTGATCAAATAAACCCCTTCCTCATCAACTTCAATAAAACCTTCACCAGTAGTCACAAGTCCAATTGGTACGCGCTCTTTAACATTAATCACCACTGTTGAAGGCAGGGTTCTGCTAATCTGCGCCTCTTTTAGCATAGGGATCAGAGTCAGGTTGGCGGCATTCGACGCCAGGTCCAGCTTAAAAATATTCACACCGAGACCTATATCGGCAACAGACCGGATTTTTTCTTCACTTAAAAAATGATTGCCCCGCACCAGAACCTTTTTCACCTCGAATAAAGGCGAGCTCAGGAGAACATAGCCAGCTACAACCACAAGCAAAACAAAAAAAATACTTTGGAATAAATTCAGACTTTTTGGCTTTCTTCGTCTCTTGCCTGAACCGTCCAAAATGCTCACTCCGATGCGGTCTAAATTAGTCTGCCCACATAAGTTATTATACTTACCGTTTCTATCTTGTCCATATAAAAACTAAAAAAGAAAAAAAAGAAAAAATCTACTGTTAAGCTTCAGGTTAGGTGATGTGTGGTATTTACCATGTAACCATTTAATTCCTCAAAGCATAGGATAAGGTAGACCTTAAACAGTATATTAAAAAGGAGGAATAAAAATGGCATTTGGAGCTGGTGCCGGAGCTGCTGCCGGAGCTGGAGCGGGTGTTGGCGTAGGTGGGGGAAGCTGGGCTTTTATACTCTTCCTGATCCTGATCCTGCTGATCCTTGGTCTGGGCCTCTGCTTTATCTAAAAAATATTTTGGTAGTAAGGAGGAATAAAAATGGCATTTGGAGCTGGTGCTGGGGCTGCTGCCGGAGCTGGAGCCGGTGTTGGCGGCGTCGGTGGAGCGTGTGGGGGCGGAAGCTGGGCTTTTATACTCTTCTTGATTCTGATCCTGCTTATTTTGGGACTGGGTTTCTTCTTCATCTAATAACTTCTGGTAGTTAGGAGGTTCAAAAATGGCATTTGCGGGAGCTGCTGCCGGAGCTGGAGCCGGTGTTGGAGGAGTAGGCGGCTGGGGCAGCTGGGTTTTTATCCTCTTCCTGATCCTGATCCTGCTGGTT
>CAZJGV010000135.1:0-4942 GCA_964545615.1 uncultured Pelotomaculum sp. | reverse complement strand
TAGGGTTCTTTATTTAACACTCGAATTAATCAAGACAGGAAACCGCGCAAGCGGTTTTCTTTTTTTAGAAAAAAATATAGCCTTGTCCCTAAAAGGCCCAAAAAAAGAGCCACTAGTTGTGAACTCTGATAATTCTCGCCCCAAGGGCGTTATACTTTAACTCCAACCGCTCGTAGCCGCGGTCTATATGGGCTATGTTTTCAAGAATCGACCCGTTATCGGCCGCCAGAGACGCCAGCACCAGAGACGCGCCGGCTCTCAAATCACTTGCTTCGATATACGCCCCGCTCAGCTTTTTAACCCCCTGAACTATAGCTGACTGCCCCTCCACCTTTATGTCCGCCCCCATTCGCCGCAGCTCTCCGACGTGCTTGAAACGGTTCTCAAATACCGTCTCGGTAATTACACTGGTCCCCTCGGCCAGGCTCAAGAGAGCCATCATCTGCGGCTGCATATCGGTTGGAAAACCAGGATATGGCATCGTTTTTATGTCTACCGCCCTGATTTGGTCAGAGCCCAGCACCCTGACGTAATCATCCCCTACAGCAATTTCCACTCCGGCCTCACGCATTTTTGCCAGAAGCGGCTCCATATGCTCAGGAATCACGTTGACTACCGTGACATCACCACCGGTTATGGCTGCCGCGACCAGGTGAGTGCCCGCCTCTATCCGGTCCGGTATGACGCTGTGGACCACAGGTTTTAGCTCACTGGCGCGCACACCCTCGATTTTTATCGTATCAGTGCCTGCACCTTTGATCCTGCATCCTGCTTTATTAAGAAAGTTCTGCAGATCTACCATTTCCGGCTCTCTGGCCGCGTTCCGGATAGTTGTTACCCCTTCGGCCAAAACAGCCGCCATGATCAGATTTTCTGTGGCGCCCACACTGGGCAGGTCGAGATGTATGTCCGCACCTGACAATTTTTCCGCCCTGGCTGATATGTATCCGTGCTTTTCCTGTATGTCTGCTCCCATAGAATGCAAACCTTTAAAGTGCAAATTCATCGGACGGCTGCCAATCTGGCAGCCACCAGGGTATGATATTTTTACTCTGCCAAACCTGCCCAACAGGGAACCCAGAACCAGGTTTGAAGCACGCATGCGGCGCATTAATTCTTCAGATATTTCTATCGATTGAATATTTGAACTGTCCACGATAATGCTGCTGCCCTCGCATACTACCCTGGCGCCAAGATAGCTCAGCACATCTTTCATTACCGATACATCTCTCAGCCTCGGCGCCCCCTGAATCACATTCTTCCCGGCGTTTAAAATACAGGCCGCCAGTATGGGCAGGGTTGCATTCTTAGAGCCGCTGGCGCTAATTGTTCCCTTTAGGCGGTTGCCACCAACAATCAAATACTTCTGCACGCTGTCACCTCCGCCTATATGTCACCGATAATCTTTACCTCCAGTTTGAGTTCTACGCCACAATAACCATGCACCTTTTCCCTGATTTTACTGATCAGCGCCAGCACATCCCGGGCCGAGGCCGCGCCAAGGTTGATGATGAAGTTGGCATGCAGTTCAGACACCTGAGCATCTCCAATGCGCAGCCCTTTTAATCCCGCCGCCTCGATCAAGCGCCCGGCGGAGTCCCCCGGCGGGTTTTTAAAAATACTGCCGGCGCTGGGATAGTGCAGTGGCTGGGTCGTCTTTCGTCTTTTAAGAAACTGCTCCATCTCTTTTTGAATCTCGCTTTTATCCCGGCGGCGACAGGCAAACGAAGCCGACACCACAATGGAAGGTTCCTGCTGCAGAATGCTGGTGCGGTAGCCAAAGCTCATCTCCTCTCGGGATCTGTAGAAAAACTCCCCCTCCAGACTTAACAGACCAACTTCCCGTACCAGATCGCCGATGGAAGAGCCGTTAGCGCCGGCATTCATCGCCAGTGCCCCGCCTACGACACCGGGAATACCGGCGGAAAATTCAAAGCCTCCCAGGCCGGCCTGCCATGCCGCCGCAGCAATTCTGGCCAGTTTTGCCCCGGCTTCCGCCGCTATTCCATCCTGTCCGGTCCTAACCGCGTCCAATCCCCTGCCCAGTTTTACTACAATGCCTTTTATCCCTTGATCCGAAACTAAAAGATTGGTGCCGGCGCCAATCACGGTCAAAGGTAAACCGCGACTGTGCGCGTAAGCTACCACCGACCTTAAATCCTCGCGCCCGGCTGGTTCGACAAAAATCTCTGAAGGCCCGCCGATACACCAACTGGTATATTTTTTCATCAACTCGCCGGCCCTCACCCGTCCGGGCATCATTACCAGCAATTCATGGTAAAAGGCCGAATCAACCAATGTTTTTACGCTCCTTTAGCCGGTCAACCAACTCAACACCCGCGTTCCAGATATCACCGGCTCCCATAGTCAAAATCACATCACCGGGTTGGGCTGTCCGGGTAAGATAATCCACGATTTCCTTCCTTGTTGGCAGGTAAATCGCCTCACGGCCATCATACTTTTCAATGGCTGAGATTATTGTCCTGGCGGAAACCCCTTCTATCGGAGGTTCACCGGCGCTGTAAATATCACTGATAATTACCACATCAGCATCTTTAAAGGCCTCACCGAAGCGCTCGCCCAGTATAGAAGTCCTGGTATAGCGGTGAGGTTGGAAAACACCCACAACTCTTCCTGTTTTCACTTGAACCGCGGCCCTCAGGGTAGCTTTGATTTCCGTAGGATGATGGGCATAATCGTCAATAACTTTGATGCCGTTAACTTCACCTGTTAACTGGAATCTTCGCCCCGCTCCTGTAAAGCTTTTCAGTGCTGCGGTTATATCCTCCATGGCCAGGCCGATAAACCTGCCCACCGCCACTACGGCCAGCGCGTTGGAGAGGTTATGCCTGCCCGGCACGGAGAGTTCCAGGGCGCCTAAATGAAGGCCCTGGTAATAAACGTCACCTGAAGTAAACTGCCCGTTGAGCCGGATGTTTTTCATAGTATAATCCGCCTGGGGATTATCAAGAGCGTAAGTCTGACAGGGTCGTTCGTATTCTTCTATCTGCCTTCTTATCCCGGGATCGTCAAGACATACTACCGCCAGTCCACTATCGGGAACCTTCGCCAAAAATTCACGAAAAGCGGCTGCTATGTTTTCCTCACACTTGTAATAATCGAGGTGATCATCTTCAATGTTGGTTATAACCTCAATAAAAGGGTCCAGTTTCAAAAAAGAACCGTCGCTCTCATCAGCTTCTGCTACTATGTACTCTCCCCCGCCTAACTTGGCATTACCGCCAATATCTGTCAATTCACCTCCGATAACAATGGTGGGGTCTAGTTTATTTTTTTCCAGCATCAGGGCCGCCATCGAAGTAGTTGTGGTCTTTCCGTGCGCTCCGGCTATTGCAATTCCTTTTTGCCTGCGCATTAGCCAGGCTAGCATTTCACTCCGGTGGACTACCGTCAGACCTCTCTTTTTGGCTTCAACCAGTTCCGGATTTCCTGTAGGGATGGCCGTCGAGGCTACCACCAGATCGGCGTTCCCCAGGTTCTCCCTGTTATGCCCGGTATAGCAGGCAACCCCAAGGGTCTCCAGCCTTTCAGTGGTAGCCGAGGGTTTCAGGTCCGACCCGGTGACCCGGTAACCTAAACCCAGCATGATCATAGCAATGCCGTTCATCCCTGAGCCGCCAATTCCAATAAAATGAACATGCTGCGTACTCTGCACTGATCATATCTCCTTCCGTGCCGAATATAGGAAATGACTCTATATGAAAATCCTGGTAATACCAGCGCTGATATCAGATTTCAGGAAATATTAGTCTAATTTTTATTGATTTTGGACATATTAAACGCTCAGGTAGTACTTATTCTGCTTTATAGCTTAAATCATAGAATATACTATGCATACCTCATAAATGGTGTTACATCCTCTTATGATGAGCCTGTCCTTCTACCTGTCAGAGTTCTTGAGCAATTCGTCAACGCAGTCTATAATATCCTCCAGCGCCCTTTTTCTGCCCATTTTTTTACTGGCCACAGCCATAGCCGACAATCTGTTACGGGCAACAAGCAGTTCCACAATCATATTACCCAGCAGATCGCCGTCCAGTCGGCTGTCCAGCACCACTTGTGCGGCGCCCTCTTTTTCCAGTGCCCGGGCGTTGTACTCCTGGTGGTTTTCTGAAGCGTATGGATAGGGGACTAAAATCGAAGGAATTCCCAGGGCTGTCAGTTCAGCCAGCGTTGCTGCGCCGGACCTGCTGATAACCAGATCGGCAGCCGCCAGAGCATCCCGCATGTTATAGACATAAGACATGACCCTAAGGTTCTCAGCTTTATCCGGATCTATACCCGCAGCCGCACAATCGCTCAGGAATTCTTCATAACCAGCGGTTCCGGTTACATGAATCAGGTATAGGCGCGGATCATCAGCAAACAGCTTGATTACTTTCACCATGGCTTTATTAATCGTACGCGCACCCCGGCTGCCCCCAAAGGAAAGCAATACAAAACGGCCTTTTCCGATATCCAGATTAATTAAAGCCGCCTGTTTTTCCGCCTGTAAAATTTCCGGACGTACAGGCAGGCCGGTCAGTTTAATCTTTTTTTGCCGCGGAAAATACTTTTCTGAAGCGGTAAAAGTAACAGCTACCCTCGCGGCAAAACGCGAAAGCAACCGGTTGGTCAAACCGGGCAGTGCGTTTTGCTCATGAATCAAAGTGGGTATCCGCTTTAAGGCTGCCGCAAGGATTACCGGCCCACAAACATAACCGCCGGTTCCAATCACTACATCAGGACGCCAAGACCGGAGCACCCCGCCCACCTGGCACAACCCCCGGCCAGCCTGCCATATGGCCACAAGGTTGCGAGGCGACAGTTTCCGCTGCAAACCAGTAGCGTCAATTCCTTTAAAGGGAATTCCCTCTTTAGGAACAATATCTGCCTCCATTCCTTTTGATGTTCCGATATATAGAATTTCAGCCTCGGCGTA
>CAZJGV010000134.1:7132-8942 GCA_964545615.1 uncultured Pelotomaculum sp. | reverse complement strand
TGGTTAACACAAAAGATACTCCGGTATTTACCGGCGAAGGCGTTGCCGAACGAGTCTTCAAGCAAGCTGCTGGAGCGGATGATAATGGGGGATTGGCCGAAATACTCCAGGAGCCGTTCAAACTGTTCACGGATCGGATCAGGAAAAGTCCCTTCCAATATCTTTTGCTGCAGTTCTTTAGCAAAGGTAAAGTAGTTCTCCTTCTTTTTCTGTTCCAAACGTGTTTTCCAGCACCCGTTCTCTACTAAAAAGGTGTAGTACACGTCAGAACCTATATAAAATGAATCGTGGTGCTCAAGATATTGATCCCAGCCGGTGCTCTTATCCGCCCTTAATATGGCGCGGGCGAGCAGCATGCCGACTGTTTTCCCGCCTATGAATCCGGAACCGATCAGCCTGTTCCTGATTTCCAGCAAGTCCAGTAGAGAGAAGTAAGATTTGGTCAGAGATAGAACCCGCTCATCCCGGCTGATCATCATCCTGCACAACTGATCAATCATTTCCCTTTCACCTTGAACAGCGGCCAGATCACCCTGCTCTAACCTGTCCATTAATTCCTGCGCTTTCATGAGCATCCGATCCCAGTAATCAAGCCGCCGGGCAGCGTCACTTAGTTTATAATGCTTCAGTTTGGAAAACATCCTGGCAATACTGACACTGCTGGTGACAGGCACGAACTCCTCAGCGGAACTCACGTGCGGCAGAAACATAGTGGGAGAATAGCGGTCCCAGGCTTTGAGCGGGTGAACATAAAAACAACCCTCATGTTTATAGACATCCAGCAGCAACTGAGTCGTCTCCCGTATCCTGGCGATGGTATGATAGGAGTTGCTGTTCCGCAGCACCGCAAAATAAGCGATAGTTTTTTGCTCGAAAAGGAACGGGCAGGTTACCTTGAAAAAATTGCCGATCATCAGGTCTGTCGCCCAGGCTGAGAGCAGGTCGGAGAGGCTGTCAAAAACATAAAAAACCCCTGCTCCTTCCCTGGAGGCGATTGTGTGCACCTCGGTAGAAAACGCCTCAAAACCCCCATTGGGATCAAGTTCATAGACCTTAATACCCGGCAGGGTTTCTACAACAGCGGGATGCAGCCCGAACCGCAGGTAAACAACCCTGCGGTTTTCCGCCAGGGCACGGGTTACAAAAGGTTTTACAAAATGGCGGTAGTCATTAATATTGTCTACCTGCCAAACAACATTATCGCCTATGCGAAGCTGGTCGACAACCTTATCCAATCCGGGCAAACCAGTGGATATGCGTTCTGATTTAGACATAACAATCTTCCTCTCCTTTCTCAAACCGCGAGGGGAAAAACTGTCTAAACTTGTTTAAAAAAAGCAAAATTCCCCTAACAGATGAATATCTGTTAAGGAACCCCATTGTTCCATTTTTTCGAATGCGCCTTTGCATTCGCTATTATTATGTCCTGGAAATAATATATCATATCAGGCCTGACAATAATAGAGGTTGCCGCAGATTGACTTAATTTCTCTTGATAAAGTTAATTCCAAAAACGTGTACAGCTTAAACAATTATGTTAAAATTAAAAAGGTTATCAAAAAGCTGTTTGGGGGTGCTGTTTTGAAGAATACACTAGCGGTACTGGTAGTTAACAAGCCGGGCGTACTGGCCCGCATATCAGGCCTTTTGAGCCGGCGGGTGGTCAATATCGAAAGTATAGCCGCCGGATATACCGAGGAGCCGGATGTAACCAGGATCACCCTGGATGTAAAAGGTGACGAGCAGGCTCTCGAGCAGGTTATCAAACAGCTGTCCAAGTTAATAGATGTAATTAAAATAGTTGAACTGA
>CAZJGV010000134.1:0-7122 GCA_964545615.1 uncultured Pelotomaculum sp. | reverse complement strand
AGAATCGGTTGAGAGAGAACTTGCCCTGATCAAAGTAAAAGCTGAAACAAACCGCAGGTCTGAAATAGTCAACCTTGTTTCAGTGTTTAGAGCGAACATCATTGATGTGAACAAGGAAACTATGATTGTAGAGATCCTGGGCGATGCCAAGAAGATCAGCGCGTTTTGTGCGGTGCTTGATGACTACGGTGTGGTGGAATTGGTCCGGACGGGGAAGATAGCGCTGTCAAGAGGACCTAAAGCGGTTAAGCAGTAAGGTTAGGGGAGAAAGCGGAACACTCTGGACCCGTTTGTGTATAGATAGCAGGTTGACATAATTATAGCAGGGGTGTATATAATATAGTATATACGCATCGCTTGCTGGAGGGGGTCTTCTTTTGACCCAGGTAAAAAGGATCATGATCAGTTTGCCGGATTCACTTTTAGCCGAAGTGGATGGGATAGCGGCATCAGACAGACTTAACCGGAGCGAATTTATCCGGGAGGCCATGCGTTTTTATATAACTGAGCGCAGAAGACGCCTGCTGAGAGAGCAGATGAAAAATGGCTATCTGGAGATGGCTAAAATAAACCTGACCCTGGCTATAGAGCACTATCGCCTCGAGTCCGAGGCGGAACTGATTTTTAAGTATGCCTCGCCGGAGGTAATAAAGTGATGCTAATCCGACGGGGAGATATTTACTATGCGGACCTCAGCCCTGTTGTTGGTTCCGAGCAGGGCGGCACGAGGCCGGTAATTATTATTCAGAATGATATAGGCAACCAGTACAGCCCCACCACGATAGTCGCAGCCATAACATCACAAATAGATAAGCCAAAGTTGCCTACCCATGTTGCGATGCCCGCCGACCCGAGCGGACTGGAAAAAAACTCGGTAATTTTGCTGGAACAAATCAGGACCATAGATAAGAGCAGGCTGCTGGAAAAGGTCACTTCCCTGGAAGGTGATCTGATGGACAAAGTAAACCAGGCGATTGAAATAAGCCTGAACCTGGTGGACTTATAAAAATGTAAAAAATTATTCTTCCTATAAAACCTTTACTCGGCAAACTGCCAGGCAAGGTTTTTTAATATCTGGAGGTTAAAGTATGAAGAAAGTCAGGGAAGGTTCCTGTTTTCCGCAAGGAGCTACCCCGGTCGAAGGGGGCGTGAATTTTGCCCTTTATTCCAGGCACGCTGAAGGGGTTGACCTTTTGTTTTTCGACAAACCTCTTGATGCGACACCAACGGACGCGATCACCTTAACTAACAGGACCCGCTTTGTATGGCACTGTTTTGTGGAGGGGGCGGCGCCGGGGCAGCTTTATGGTTACCGGGTCAGAGGTCCCTACCAGCCTCAAGATGGACTGCGTTTTAATACCAACCGGCTTCTTGTTGATCCTTACGCTAAAGCCATTACTGGAAAATTTGTGCCCGGGCGTCTTCATCTGGGCTACGATCCGGCTTCTCCACTGCGCGATCTTTCTTTTAACCCGCGGGAAAACACCGCCAGCGCTCCCAAGTGTGTGGTGGTTGATGATTCATTTGACTGGGAGGGAGACGTCTCTCCCGGTACGCCAATGCGGGACACAATTATATACGAGCTGCACCTGAAGGGCTTCACTGCGCATAGTTCCGCGGGGGTAAAACAGCCCGGTACTTACGCGGGAGTAATAGAGAAAATACCTTATCTAAAAAGCCTGGGCATAACAGCCGTAGAATTTTTACCCGTTCATCACGGTCATGATGACGACTTTCTAATAAACAAGGGCCTTTCTAATTACTGGGGATACAACACCCTGGGTTTTTTTGCGCCCGACAGCCGCTTTGGCAGCGGCGCCTTCCCGGGCTGCCAGGTGCGTGAATTCAAGGAAATGGTCAAGGCTCTTCATCAAGCCGGCCTTGAGGTGATCCTTGATGTTGTGTACAATCATACCTGCGAAGGCGGCGAACTGGGACCAACACTTAGTTTGAGAGGGATTGACAACCCTACTTATTACAAGCTGCACTCGGAAAAAAGGTATTATGTGGACTACAGCGGCTGCGGCAATTCATTGAATTATGACGAATTCCAGGTGGTGAAGATGGTCATGGATTCACTGCGCTACTGGGTGCAAGTAATGCATGTGGACGGTTTTCGCTTCGACCTGGCGCCGGTACTTGGCCGTTCCAGAGGTGTTTTTGATCAAAGCTCAGGCTTTTTCATGGCGGTTCACCAGGATCCTGTCCTATCCCGCGTGAAGTTGATTGCAGAGCCATGGGATATTACCAGGGAAAACTACCAGGCGGGCAATTTTCCTGTGGACTGGGCTGAGTGGAACGGTAAGTACCGTGACTGTATGAGAAAATTTGTCAAAGGTGATCCGGGGATGCTTGCGGAAACAGGATACCGTATGAGCGGCAGTTCCGACCTGTATGGCGATGACGGTCGGACGCCTCTGCACAGCATAAATTTTATAACCTGTCATGATGGTTTTACCCTTAATGATCTGGTCTCCTACAAAAACAAGCACAATGAGGCCAATTTGGATAACAACAGGGACGGCAGTGATTACAACAATTCTTTTAACTGCGGCTATGAGGGGGAAACTGCGGACCCTGCGGTAAACGCGCTCAGGAAAAAACAGATAAAAAATTTTCTGGCCATATTGATGTTATCCCAGGGGGTTCCGATGATTCTGGGCGGGGATGAGTTTATGAGAACTCAGAAAGGCAACAACAATTCCTATTGTCAAGACAATGATATCAGTTATTTTAATTGGGATGAGGCCGGGAAAAATAAGGACCTGGTTGACTATGTCCGGAAACTGGCAGCCCTCAGAAAACGCTATCCTCATTTCCGGTTGGGGCGCTTTTTCACCGGGCAGGATTGCGACCTTAACGCCATGAAAGACATTAACTGGTATTCAGTCGATTTAAGTCCGCCCAGGTGGAATCTTCCTGAACAACGCTTTCTGGCTTACCTGATTGAGGGAAAAGAGCTGCCTGAAGCAGAGGTTGAGGACCAAGAAAGCGATATTCTGGTGATTCTGAACGCCCACCAGGAAGAAAAGCTGTTTTCTCTGCCGGCGCCCCGGCCAGGCACAGCCTACTGCAGGCTAGTTGACACCTCCCTGCCCGGCGGCGGCCTGACGGAAGGCGAAGAAGGGCAGCCGTTATCCTGCCGGCACAGTTACCTGGTGGCGTCTCAAAGTACCGTTGTGCTGATCAGGAAAAACTATGGTTTTAATAGATATACCGCATAGAAAGGGTGATTGCCGTGCTTGCCATTACTGGCGGGGAAGTGCTCACTATGGCCGGAAGTCCTATAGAAAAGGGGACCGTGCTGATAAAAGAAGATAAAATAGTGGCAGTGTACGAAGGTACAGATGTTCCATCCGGCTGCAAAGTGGTTGATGTTGCCGGAAAAATCGTCATGCCCGGCATGATCGACTCCCACTGCCACGTTGGTATAGTAGAGGAGATTTACAGGGAAGAGGGAGACGACAGCAATGAAACAACTGGCCCGCTGACTCCGCACCTGCGTGCCATTGACGCGGTATACCCGATGGACCTGGGTTTTCGCGACGCTCTGGCGGCAGGTGTGACAACACTTGTGACAGGGCCCGGCAGCGCCAATATTATTGGTGGTGAAATGGTTGCGCTGAAAACGTGCGGTACAGTGGTTGATGAAATGATTGTTCGCTTCCCGGCGGGACTCAAAGCTGCTCTTGGTGAAAATCCCAAAAGAAGCTACGGCAAAGAGAAAAAAACACCGGCTACCCGTATGGCATCCGCCGCAATTATCAGGGAAGCTCTGCTCGAAGCGCAGAATTATATGAAAAAGGAGCCGAGGGAAAGGAATTTAAGGATGGAAGCGCTGGTCCGGGTGTTACAGAAGGAAGTGCCCCTGCGTGTGCATGCCCACCGCGCCGACGATATCATGACAGCCATCCGCATCGCCGGTGAATTCGGAGCGGACCTGATTATAGAGCACTGCACCGAAGGCCACCTTGTAGCCAGGCAGTTGGCCGAGAAAAAGATTCCGGTAATATTGGGTCCGGTGATAACCAACAGGGCCAAGGTTGAAATGCGGTGTATCACTACGGAAACGGCCAAAATATTGGATGAGGCCGGGGTCAGGTTTGCCATCATGACTGACCACCCGGTTGTTCCGGTACAGTACCTGGCAGTTTCCGCCGCCCTTGCGGTCAAAGGGGGTTTATCCGTCCAGCGGGCACTGGAGGCCATCACTATAGAGGCAGCTGCTATTCTGGGCCTGGATAAACGCCTGGGGAGTATTGAACCGGGCAAGGATGCCGATATCATAGTTATGGACAGTCACCCCCTGGACATCTCCTGCCGGGTCGAACAGGTATATGTGAATGGCATAAAAATTTTATTATAAACCCATAAAAAAATCCTATAATATTTCTTGCATAAAAAGGATTATTTTTAAAGGATTTTGAAAAAAGTGGTCGAATTAGTTTTTGTTTAACATATACTTATTTGTAACTTTATTGTAAATATTTGTCGTGAGGTGTCGAAATGGTTGGAGAGCATTTAGATGTCTTAATAGTAGATGATCAGGCCGGGGTCCGTTTCCTGCTGGAGATTGTGGTCAAGGAGGCAGGGCACAGGGTACACACAGCGCAAAACGGGTTTGAAGCTATTGAGTTTGCGCGGTTAAGACGCCCCGACCTGATCTTTATGGACGTAAGGATGCCCCTGATCGGGGGCCTGGAAGCGCTGGGTGAAATCAAAGCATCAAACCCGAAGATCCAGATTATCATAATGACTGCTTACGGGTCCGAAAAAACTGTGTCTGAGGCTCTAAAAAAAGGAGCATATTGTTGCATAGCAAAACCTTTTGACGTTAACGAGATAAAAGAACTCCTGGATAAATTCATTTATTGGCGAAACGATTTCGCGGAGACCGCTGCCTCAGGCTATATATGTTGAATACTTTTACCCCCTGTAAAGGGGGTTTTTTACTGTTGCGGGGGCTACAGCTTTGATATAATGTGCAGGTGAGACAAGGGGACGGTTCTCCTGTCTCATTATGGCGTAAGCCGTGACTAAAATGAACTGCGACCTGAATAAATGTTGCTTCTTACCGATAAAGGTTATAATAACAGTAATATCGCTTTGTTTTTTAAGTCTGGAGTTGAATGTTTATGTACTTTTTCAGGACCTCTTCCGCCGCAGAAACCGCCGGTTTTGGTGAAAAAATCGGTTCTTTTCTGGCTTCAGGTGATGTTGTCTGTTTATACGGGGATCTCGGCGCCGGGAAAACAAAATTTGCTCAGGGAGTGGCCTGCGGTCTGGGCATAGAAGACCCTGTCACCAGCCCGACCTTCACTTTGATCAACGAGTACCAGGGCAGGCTGCCCCTTTACCATATGGATGTTTTTCGTCTTTGCTCCCCCCTGGAAATGGAGGATTTGGGCTACGAGGAATATTTTTATGGCAGCGGTGTCACCCTGGTTGAATGGGCGGATATTGTACATCAAATACTGCCGCAAGACAGACTGGATATTACCATTAGCAGATGCCCGGAAGGCGATAATTTCCGTGAAATTGCCCTGGCGCCACTGGGAGATAGATTCCGGCGGTTGGTTAAGGAGTTGATAACAGTTGTACGTTCTGGGAATTGAGTCTGCAACTCCGGTGGCCGCGGTTGCAGTTGCGGGTGACGGTGGGATCCTGGCTGAGCGCATGGTTTTTAACAACAGGACACATTCAGTAAACCTGCTGCCAATGATCAAAGCTGTTCTTGAGGAATCTGAAGTCGGCCGCCACGGCCTGGCAGGCATAGCGGTATCAGGAGGACCCGGTTCGTTTACGGGCCTGCGTATTGGTATGAGCACCGCCAAAGCACTGGCCCAGGTGCTTGGCTTGCCGGTGACCGGGATATCTACTCTGGAAACACTTGCCTACCCCCTGGCCGGTCAGCAGGGACTTGTCTGTCCGATCTTAAATGCGCGCAAGAATGAGGTATATACTGCAGTCTATGATCATACAAACAAATTAACGGTGGCCGGCCCAATGGCCGTGCAGCCGGAGCATTTGGCCAAGCTTCTTCAAGAATTGAGAAGACAGGTCATTTTCGCGGGCGATGGAGTGCCTCCCTATGCCTCACTGTTTAAAGAAAGGTTGGGAGAACTGGCCTTATTTGCCCCTCTTTCAGCTAATTTCCCCCGCGGGGCGGCTGTGGCCGAACTGGGCCTGAACGCTTTCAGGGAAGGCCTGGGAACAGATCCTCTTGACCTGCTCCCACAGTACATCAGGTTTTCCGAGGCTGAAACGGCCTGGCTCAAAAAAAACATTCCGGGAGGATAAATGTTTGCCGGTCAGTTTTGAAGAAATGAGCCTGGAGCATTTGAGCCAGGTTGAGGAAATCGAAAAAGTTTCATTTCCCACGCCCTGGTCGCACAGCGCTTTTTCGTACGAGATCACACAAAACAGCTTTGCCCATTACATAGTAGCCATAGCCGGCGGTGAAGTTCTTGGTTACGGCGGGATGTGGTTTATCCTTGACGAGGCCCATATAACCAACGTGGCTGTGCGACAGGACTGCCGGATGAAAGGGATTGGCAGAGCCTTGATGCTGGAAATTATCCGGCGGGCCATCTTGCTGGGCATAAACAGTATGACCCTGGAGGTCCGTCCTTCCAATTCCGCCGCCAGGAACCTCTACACCTCGCTTGGCTTCAAAGAAAAGGGCAGACGCAAACGTTACTATACAGACACCAATGAAGATGCCATCATTATGTGGAAAGAAGGATTGAGCAAAGGCTGCCAGCCTTGCCCGTCCGGTGTTGTATGAAATATATCACAGAGTATTTACAGTTATCAATGCCGCGTTGGTATTCGATCAAACGATCGAATCTGTTTCAGACCCCTCAGGTACCGCCATAACCAATTGTTACGTTTCCTCCTTCTACAATCACCGGGACTTTCCGTACGCCATCTGTAAGTTTAAGCATTTCCTGTAATTTTTGGCTGTCTGACTGAACGTCGAAGTATTTTGCTCTTTTCCCATAAGCCGATATTACTTTATCGGTAAATGGGCAGCCTGCTCTGCCGTAAATGACAATTTCCTCCGTCATAATAGCCTCCATTTCGCCGCCTGCTGCGGGCGACACAAATAGGAATGAAAAC
>CAZJGV010000133.1:0-8949 GCA_964545615.1 uncultured Pelotomaculum sp. | reverse complement strand
TATAACCCCATTTTCATTATAGATTGTGCCCTTCAATGGCATGGGGGTTTAGGAAAGGATAAAAGCACAGTTTATTACACTCTCAGATTTTACTTAATACCTCAAATTTAACTGTTGTGACATTGTATCTACAGATAATTTATAGGAATTTCAATTAATTAGATGCAATTCAATGGAATCTTTTTCAGCACCATATCCACTTCGATAATTTATTAGTCCTTTATTTTTCTCCCATATAAAAGATTCATAATACCCTGTAGAAACTTTATTATTATAAGAGTGATATTCACGTTTATCTCCGTTTACATCTATATAGTAATGCCAGCCAGCTTCATCTTTGTTTAAAATATCTTTTAATTCTTTATCCTGACAAACAATTGCACTACTATTTGGCACTTCTTCACTTGTTTTTAATTTATTAAGGTTTTCTTCAGTTGGCTCTATTTTATATATTTTATCTTTCTGAACATAAAAATAGCCTAATGACAAACGTTCATTAGGAACGCCTTCAATAGAAACAAGCTTCAACTCATACAATTTACCATTATTTAGATTAGACATTTCACTAATTTGTAATTTCACTTCCTTTTGGATAGCTTTTTTAAATAGAAATATTCCTTTATAGTTTAACGCCAAATATTGCTTTTAAAGAAAAATGAATTATCTGCAGGTTCTGTTTCAATATCTAAATTACCCTGTGCAGATACCTTTACATCATTTGTATCACTGTTTTGTTCATAAATACTCGGAGAATTATTCGATTTTGCACAACCAGAAATCAAAAATAACCCAAGTGTTATAATTATAATCGAAATTTCATGTCCTCCCTTAATGAACTTCTATTATCTTTGGATATCTTTATTTTTCTGGTTTTATTCCTTTCATGGCGTATCAGCACATTACTATTGTATCGATGGGCGTCTCTTTTTTCAAAGGTCATTTTCACAGGAATGCTCCTAATGCAGCATTTCCTGTAACAGAGGGATCCATATTAGCTCCACTATCATTTGAGCTATCTCCTGACCCACTGCTGTCTCCTGATCCACTGCTACCTCCTCCAGTGCTATTGTCTGATCCACTGCTACCGCCCCCAAACCAGCTTTTGATTTTGTTCCATGAATCTCCTAACCAGGAATTGCCGCTCGGGTCCCACATGTTTATTGGATTATTTCCACAATACGTATAAAGATTCAATGTTATGTTTACTTAAGAGCTAGATATTATGATCCGGCTATAGGCAGATTTATTTCGGAGGATAGCATAAAAGGTCAAATAGATATGCCGTCCCAAACGTGGTTGGTTATTTGGCCGTTGACTTTCTTGGAGATCCTGAGACCTCATAGCCTTGCTCTTTATCTTTGGCGTTTAGTTCGGATGTTTTTTGCCGATATAGTCGTATTCATAAGTGGTGGCATATTCCAGGCTTCCGTTTAAATAGCCGCTTTTTACTATATTGCCTTGCACATCTTTATCCTGGAAGGTTTCAGTTCAGACGGCTTTTGTTGTATAAAAAAAAATCATTACCACACGCTGAGCAGATGGTCATGATTTGTATTTTGCAAAGGCAATCCTCCCGCCTTCACACTCTACTATCCGGGAAGTATTAAATACTTTTTTCAATCAATTATTTCTCAAAATCAAAAGTTCGATGGAGCTGGACCATTCCGAGCCGGTAAAAAGAGTGCTCCTGATTGTGAAATACTTAAAAAAAATATACCCATTCAGTAAATTGACAATTTAAGCAAAGAAGCGGTATCCCTACATTCTTTCCTTTACCGTGGCCACGGCCATATCCTTGAGCCGCCCGGCTTCGTCAGCTAATTCTTTTCTTCTTTTCTTCGCCCCGGCCACAAAATCAGGGTCATTGATCACTGGAAGGTTTATATCGACATTGAGTAAAACAGCCTGCAGGGCCGCTTCACAGATGTAAGCCGCGACCCCGGCGTCGCTGACGGCCATCTTGTTGCCAATGCGGGAGATTTTCTCCGTTATCGCCAGCGCTTCAAGAAGTGTTTCCGCAGTATCCAGGGGCGCCCTAGTGGCTGCTTTGGCCGCCTTCTGCACGGCCTCTCCGCGCCCTGCCTTTTCCTCCTCGCTTCCTTTAGGCATCCTGTAGGCGTCCATGAGCTTGCTGAAGGCCGCCATGTCCGCGGCCATCAATTTCTCAAGTTCGGCCATGATGAAATAAGCCTTCCCGGTGATATCCCGTGCCTCCGCCTCCACTTCAGCATACTTGGACCTGCCCACGGTCAGGTTACCCACCATAGCCGCCATGGACACTCCCAGTGCGCCTGCCAGGGCGGACACGCTGCCACCTCCCGGAGCAGGAGCGTCTGATGCTGAAACAGCCAGTATCTTTCTAAATGAATAATCAAATAAATCGCTCATACTTTTACCCCACCTTTACTGCATTTAAGTCCCACTAACAAGATTATTCTTGCTAAGCTTGATTGCTTTAAGAAGATTTTTTAAGACCAGCGCCGTGGTCAGACTGCCGACACCGCCTGGTACAGGGGTGACAGCACCGGCTACCGCCAGCACGTTTTCAAAATCGACATCCCCGCAGATGCCGCCATCCTTGGTCTCGTTGATGCCGACATCCACCACCACCGCGCCCGGCTTAACCATATCAGCGGTGATCATCTTTGGTATTCCCGCGGCGGCGATGATAATGTCGGCCTGGCGTGTATGATGCCCCAGGTTTTTGGTTTTGGAATGGCATATGGTTACTGTGGCATTCTGGTTCAGCATCATATAGATCAGCGGCTTACCCACTGATTCTCCCCGGCCTACCAGGACCGCATGTTTTCCTTCAATTGTTATTCCGTTGCGCAGCAAGATTTCAATACAACTCTGTGGCGTAGAAGGGAAAAGTCCCTCGTTATTGCTGAGATTATAGGCGCGGTTGAGGGGGTGTACGCCGTCCACATCCTTTAAGGGCGATACAGCCTCAAGGATTCTCTGCTTATTAATCCCCTTTGGCAGCGGCAGCATGATCATAATCCCGTGGACACCACTGTCTTTGTTGATCTTCTTAATGACCGCGACGACATCTTCCTCATCACCGGCGCCTTTAAAGGGAAACACCTCAGGCAGAGCACCGGCATTGATACAGGCTTTTTCAATGGAACGGGAGTAGAGTACCGAAGCTGGATCATCTCCGACCAGAATAACAGCCATTTTGGGGATAATGCCCTCTTCTTTCAGGCTTGCCACCTCAGCCTTTATCTCTTCCCGAACTACTGCCGCAACTGATTTACCATCGATAATCTTTGACATTAATAACGCTCTCCTTATTTATTACTTTAGCCCCGCTATGCCCTACTATCTATAGGTCTCAATTCACACCAACGGGCTGGGGCTTTGAACAGTTTTTTATTCCATTACCAATTCCGGCCGGGGCAATAACCCGGCCCGCTCAACTATTTCGGGCACAACCTCTTCCCAGGCAATGGCCATGATATGAACTCCGTGCACACCCCTGACCTTTTCTTTGAAGTGTTTGATCTGTTCAACACAAATTGTCACTCCTTCTTTTTTGGGGTCCTCGGCGTTTTTAAGCCTTTCTACCAGAGTATCCGGCACAATCATCCCTGATACGCCGGTTTGCAGGTATCTGGCTGCCCGCCAGCCTTTAAGCGGTGTGACACCGGCCAGGATATGCGCTCTTTGGTCCAGTCCCCTGGCGCAAACCATCTCCATAAAGCGCTCAAAACGCTCCATGTCAAATACACACTGGGTTTGAATGAATTGCGCCCCCGCCTCGATTTTCTTCTCCAGGCGGTCAACCCTGAATTCAAAGGGATCGGCGAAAGGGTTGGCCACAGCGCCGATATAAAATCTCGGCTCGTTATCCTTGATCTCTTCACCGCAAAAAAACTTTCTCTCATCACGCATTCTTCGCATCAGGCTGACTAGCTGCACTGAATCAAGATCGTAAACATTTCTTGCGGTCGGATGGTTGCCGAATTTTTGGTGGTCGCCGGAAAGGCAAAGCAGGTTGTGCAGGCCCAGACTGTACGCCCCCAGAAGATCGGCCTGCATGGCGATGCGGTTCCTGTCCCGGCAGGTCATCTGGACAATCGGCTCAACTCCGCAAGCGAGGATATGCGCGCCGGCGGCGATGCTGGAAAGACGCACTATGGCGGTCTGGCAGTCGGTTATGTTGGTGGCGTCCACATAGTCCTTCAATATTTGAGCATGCTGCCTGATGCCGTGCGCGGAAGCATGTTTGGGTGGCCCTATTTCGGCGGTAACGGCAAAATATCCGTCTTCCAGCACTTTTTGAAGCTTACTCAAATATCTCATTCTATGATCAAATCCTCTCTAACCAACCTGCGGGGACCGCCGTCCCTTGCTAACGACCAGTCCTTGGGCGGCTGGACCGCTCTTAGTTCATGCAATCTTCCCAGGCCTTTCATACGGTCATAAATCAACTGCCAGGCGCAGTCCACATCTTTGTTGACCTCACACTTACCGGACTGTGAACCGCCGCAGGGACCGTTTAATATGCTTTTAGCGCAGCGTATTACCGGGCAAATACCAGCAGTTTTATGGAGTATACAGTCACCACAGAGCCCGCATCGCTCTTCCCATACGCCAGGCGCCCTTGTTCCACCGGCAAATTTTGTGTCCAGAGCCGGCACTACCCATTTATCCGGGTATCTTTCGGCCAGGTACTGCACTCCCACCCCGCAGGCCAGAGAAATAACAGCGTCAACGTCCCTGACCAAATCATCCATGGGCTGAATAAACTCGGGTTCGCATTGTCTGGTAGCCACATAAGTCAAAGTTTCCAGAGGCCTGCCGGAACGCTTCCTCATTAGCCGCAGGGCCGAGGCCATTATTTCCGTTTCCTTCTCACCACCGGCCAGACATACCGTGACGCAGCCACCGCAGCCTGCCAGCAGCACCTTATGGCAATCAGCGACCATATCCGCTATTTCTCTGATATCTTTTTGCTGAGCTTTTATCAAGGCGGTTCGTCTCCTTTGGGGATTTTGTTAATATATGATCCGGGAACTAACCCCTGATCAACTGCAAAGCTTCGGCTCTGGTAACCTTACTCCGCTCAAACAGCCCCCTGACAGCGGAGGTGACAGTCCTGGAACCGGGTTTGCGCACTCCTCGCATGGTCATACACATATGCTCCGCCTCAATGATTACCATAACTCCATGCGGCTCTAAACCTTTTACGATAGCGTCGGCAATCTGTGAAGTCAGTTTTTCCTGCAGCTGCAGCCGCCTGGCAAAACCCTCCATCACCCTGACCAGCTTGGAAAGCCCGGTGATACTCCCGTTCCTGGGAATATACGCTATATGCGCCACACCATAAAAAGGAAGCAGGTGGTGCTCACACATGGAATACATGGGTATATCCTTAACCAGTACCATTTCATCATGTTCTTCCGAGAACTTCTTACACAGATACTTGCCCGGCTCTTCGGCAAGTCCGGAAAATATGTCTTTATACATGCGGGCCACCCGGTCGGGTGTTTCTCTTAAACCCTCTCTGGCCGGATCCTCTCCGATAGCCTCCAGGATCATTTTTACAGCGGTTTTTATTTTCTTTGTGTCCACCATGTCCCAGTTACCTCATGTTTTATTATTTTGTGTGTTCATCAATCCGGCTTGTGATAAAGAAGCCTTTCACCGGGTATGCCGATGGACTCCAGCAAGTTTTTGGCGTGGGCGATAAGGCCATCCAGATAATTGTCACTACCCGCGTAATGGCAATCGTTCCCGCCTGCCGCCACCACTACCTCTGCGGACCCGTTTTCAAATGCGCTCAGTATCCATGCCAATTGAACAGCCCTGGTTGTGGGCAAAGTTATGATCGTGTCGTTTTTGGTATAATTCTCCTGGCCGGCCGCCCGGCCGGTAAATATGACCCTTCTGGTATTTTCAGAAACAGCCGCCAGTGCGGCCTTGACGGCGCTCATATTAAGGTTATCTACCGAGATGGCGCTAGCCGGGCAAAAAGCCTCGCAAATACCGCAGGCCTGGCATCCTTCCAAAGGCATGCAGGCCAGGCCATTCACAACCGGCACCTGGTAAGGGCAGACCCTCAGACAGGTCAGGCAGGAGACACACTTTTCGCCGTTTACCCGCGCTCCCAGGCCGCAGCTAAGACAGCGGCCGGCTTCAATAAGGGCGGTCTTTTCATCAAATCCTATTTCATAAGGCAGTAAAGAATTTTTTCTGCTTGCCGGGACTGTCATGGGCATCTGCTGACGGCTTTGCCTGGGAATTAGTTCTTTTACCTTATCCGGCAGGGGACCGATAACTTCTATCTCCTGGGGAAGGACAGCGGCTGCACCGGTTAAGAAGCTATTTACCAGCCCGGCCACCCGGTGGCCGGAAGCCACGGCGGCAATGGCCGGACCTGGTCCGGTGACGACCTCTCCACAGGTAAAAACCCCTTCTAAACTTGTTGCAAGAGAGTCCCGGTTTGTTTCAATACACCCCTTTGTATTAACCGTCAGGCCGCTTTCATTTAAGAAAATGTTGTCGGGAGTCTGACCTATGGCCAGAATCACCGTGTCACATGGTATCGTCTTAAATTCAGCGGGCTCAAAACTGGGATTGAACCTTCCCGCCTGGTCAAAAACAGATTTTACTTTTTGTGCTTTAAGACTAATGATTTTACCGTCTTTGACCAGTATTTCAACGGGTCCGTAACCGTTGATCAGGACAACGCCCTCATCCTGCGCCTCCTCTATCTCCCATTTATGAGCGGGCATCTGGTCACGAAATTCAAGGCAAATTGTTTTTACCTCTCTGGCTCCAAGCCGCACCGCTGTACGGGCCACATCCATGGCCACATCGCCGCCGCCGATAACCAGAACGCGGCTGCCGATGGCCTGCTTCTCTCCTTTATTGGCTTTATGCAAAAAGGGCAGGGCCATGATCACACCGGGGTGGTCTGAGCCTGCCAGGGGCAGGCTTTTGCTATTTGAAAGGCCAACACTTAAAATCAAAGCGTTGTATTCTTCTTTTAACTGACTGATTGTTACTTCTTTGCCTACCTCAACCCCCGTGCGGGTTTCTACTCCGGCGGCAAGTATCGCATCTGTATCTCTTTTTAACATTTCCCTGGGCAGGCGGTAAGTTGGCAGGGAGGTTAGAAAGTGCCCGCCCAGCTCTTTGTTTCTTTCATAAACTACCACCTGGTGACCCTGCCTGGCTAAATCATAGGCCGCGGTAAGTCCTCCCGGTCCTGCTCCTACAACCGCCACTTTTTTACCTGTTTTTTGAACAAAAGCGGCAGGCTGGTCGCCTAAGTCAGCAACTGCTTCTACGGCGAACCTTTTGAGGTTGCGAATCGATAAGGCGCTATCAACACTGGCCCTGCGACAATTATCTTCGCAGGGGTGAGGGCAGACCCAGGCGCACACTGAAGGGAAGGGGTTGTTGGCCCGGATCAGACGGAAGGCATCAGAGAAGTCCTTTCTGGCAATAGCGGCCAGGTAACCCCGCACATCTGTGTTTACCGGACAGGCATTGGTGCACGGTGGTAATTGTACTGTCATTCAATGATCACCTCCAAATTCAACTTAGAAAAGGCCGAGTACCTTACCGGTGGTTGTATCAACGTCTATCCTCCGGTAAGCCGGGTCGGAACTTGTGCCGGGCATCAGGCTGATGGCGCCGGTCACCGGACACAGGAATTTGGCCCCGGCAAAGACCAGTACGTCACGGACCGGCAAAACCCAGCCTTCAGGCACTCCTTTCAGGTTGGGATCATGCGTTAGACTCAAATGAGTCTTGACCATCATGGTGGCAAAATCCGCAAAAGCGGGGTCTGCTTCAAACCGCCTGGCTTTCGCTTCGGCCTCCGGTGTCCAGGAAACTCCAGCGGCGCCGTAAATCTCTCTGGCAATAACTTCCACTCTCTGCCGCAGGAGCATTTCCAGAGGATAAAGGTATTCAAAATCTACTTTTTCATGGCAGGCGTCGATAACGGCGTCAGCCAGCTCAAGAGCGCCCTCTCCTCCTTTTAGCCAGTGCTCGGACAGCGCGCAGCGGGCGCCTGCCTGCCCGGCATAACGGCGCACCATGGCGATTTCTTCTTTGGTGTCGGTATAGAAAGCATTAATGCATACAACCGGTTTGATCCCGGACTTTTTCACCAGGGCAATGTGATGTAGCAGGTTGGCGACTCCCTTTTCCAAAAGTTCCAGGTTCTCTTTGGTGTACTCTTCCGGCAAAGGACGGCCGGGTACCACTTTAGGCCCGCCACCATGCATCTTGAGCGCCCTGATGGTTGTGGTAATGACGGAAACGTCCGGAACCAGCCCGCTGAAGCGGCACTTAACGTTCCAGAATTTCTCAAAACCTATATCCGCGGCAAAACCACTCTCGGTTACATTGTAATCAAACAGCTTCAGAGCAATCCGGTCGGCAATGATGGAGGATTGACCGATGGCGATATTAGCGAAAGGTCCGGCGTGGACCAGTACCGGTTGATATTCGACGGTGCTCATCAGGGTCGGGTTTATAGCATTGCGCATAAAAGCGGTCATGGCGCCGGCAACTTCAAGGTCTGAGGTGGTTACGGGATTACCCTTCTTGTCATAGGCAACGATAATCTTACCAATTCTTTCCCTCAGATCTTTTAAATCTGTGGCCACGGCAAGTATGGCCATGAGTTCGGAACTGACGGCGATGCCAAACCTGGACTCCATCATATAGCCGTCCATCCTGCCGCCGATACCCATGATGATCTTGCGTAAGCCCTGGGCGCAAAAGTCGATAACCCAGCCCATCTCCACGTTGGCCGGATCAATATCCAGGCGCCTTAAGCCGCGCCTGGCCAGCTCGGCATCGTCGTAGTTCCTCTCGTGCTGCATCCGGGCGTTAAGCGCCACCATGCCCAGGTTGTGAGCGTTCATTATATCGTTAATGTCGCCTGTAAGACCCAGGGAAAACTCGGTCATTGGAATAGCC
>CAZJGV010000132.1:0-9191 GCA_964545615.1 uncultured Pelotomaculum sp. | reverse complement strand
ACCGGGATTTCACCTATATTGATGATGTGGTAAGCGGGATCCTGCCTTTAATCGAAAACTCCTCCGTGCTGGCTGTGGAAGGTGTGCCGTATAAGATATATAACATTGGCAACAACAGGCCGGAAAAGCTGATGGACTTCATCGGAGCGATTGAAAAGGCCGTAGGCAAAAAGGCGATAAAGGAGTTTTATCCCATGCAGCCGGGCGATGTCTATCAGACCTGCGCTGATGTGACGGATTTGGTGGGGGATGTTGATTTCAGGCCCAACACTGCCATTGGTGAGGGTATCGGCAGGTTTGTAGCGTGGTATAAGCAATTTTACAAATGCTGAACAAGCTTATTAGTGAATTCCCTCCTGAACTGCGGTTAATGCTGGCTGGCGCCAACAGCGATTTGGACAAAACAAAATACTTGCTTCAACAACCCATCAACTGGGATAAGTTTTTGCGCCTGGCAGCCTATCACCGGGTGTATCCTTTGGTTTATAGGACACTCAGCCGGTTGGACAACCTGCCTGTACCTGAACATGTACTTGACGCGCTGAGGCAAACATGCCAGGAGAATACCCTGAGCACGCTGCGCATAACCGGAGAAATGGTGAGGATCGTAACCTTCTGGAAAACCACAATATTAGCGCGGTGGTGTTAAAGGGGGTGCCTTTGTCCGGTGGAGCATTCCCAGATCATCAAGCTCAAGGAGCTTGCCGCAGATAGTCCGGGGGAAGTCATCCAGTTTCATCATGATGCCTCCTCCCGGTGTGTATGCCATAATTTCGGACGATCTCCTCCGGAATGTTCCAGGGAGATACCGCTCCAAATCCGGTGGCGCTCCATTGTTCCTGGCGCAGGCATCAAGGTAATACCTTAGATAAGCCTCGACATTCAGGTCGTGTTTTGCCGTTGTTTGCAAGACAGACATTGAGTACGCCAGCAGATCTCGCAAGAGACTTCATTGAGGGTGGTGATCCTCCGAGGTTTCCCGCAGATAGGACAATACATCTGATCATTCGGGATCTCGTGAATCACTTCTACCTCGGGAAGGTCGGGGATTTTGCGTCCGTGTCCCTTGTGGCCAAATCTGGCGCCCCGCTTCTTGTCCTCTGTTGGCGCAGGATCATTGGCGCTATCATGATCACTTGCAGATGCCGGAACTTTTCCGATGAACGGCCGAAAAGAGAGCTATTACGTTTGCCCAGCAAGGCTTTCAGGCGTTCATGATTCTCTGCTGTCATTTTCTATCTGGAGTTGCTTTATTTCAGCGGTCAGGCGATCTATGATGCTATCCCTTTGCCTGGCAATTGAGCAATCAGGAAAAGAACAGAGAGCGGCAGTGTAAGGCTGAATTAGGTTTTGTTGAAGGCAGGTTGAAGTGTTCATGTCCTGATTATGCAACAAATAAAGATCCGTGTTCAGCCCTTCAGTAAAACTTTTTAATTTTGCTTCAGATTATTGACAAAAATAAGGGTGACAGTTAAAAACTATAAAAAAGCTTGAAGCCCTGTATTTACAAGGCGTTCAAGCTTTTTTGCATTCTAAAAAAAGTGAGTAACATTTTTATTTTTTAGTCGTGCTTAGAATTTTTTTCATCTGTGTCTTTTTTATAATTTCGTAATCTGTTCGAAAACCAAAAGATTCATGCAGCGCATCTGTAAAATCAGTTCTTGTGTAGGTCGGTATATATCCCTCGCCCTTGATCTCATAGAAATTCATTTCTCTCAATCCGCTGATGACTTCACCGCATGTAAATTTATTTCCTAGTTTCTTTTCCAATAATCGATAAATGATGAGCGACATAAAGCAGGTAGTAAAATGTGCTTTGATTCTGTCATCGCGACTTAAATACACAGGCCGTGCTTTAAACTCGCTTTTCATGATCCGGAAACATTCTTCAATCTCCCAGCGCCGCTGGTTAATCCGGATGATTTCCTGGGCACTACCTTCGAGGTTCGTACAAACGGCATAAAATCCGTCATAGGCTTCTTCGGCAAAGATGGTTTCGGTGTTTAATGTATAAAATTCATTGGCAGCTATTTCGCCATCAGGCGTACAGCTGGTTTTCTTGATAAAACGTTTATAGTCGTTTTGATTGCTTTTTGAAATTTTAGTTGGATTCGTATCGAGTGTCTTTTGAGCACGTTCGATCTGTGAATTACGAATTTGGCGTTGATAGTTTTTGTACTTGATGGAGTAAGTGACAATAAGTTTTTGTTCCAGGCCGTTTTCTTTAATCCAGCGTTCTTTGAAGAAGCATTTGTCTTTATAGGCTACCTCGTCAAGCTGGGCGATATCATAGGTTTTATCATGATCTGCAAGATGTCAGCCTTTTAAATCAAGAGACCATTCTTTTAAATGCTTTTTTAGCTTTTTAATAGATTGGGTCGTAATAAATGCGCGTTCTCCCTCATTGTTAAACTTTCTGTTCTTTTCAGAAGCCAGACCGGCATCTGTACAGACAACAAATTTGGAAAGTTTGAAGTCGGAAAGTATTTTTTCCTCTAAGGGTTTAAGCGTGATCTGCTCATTAGTGTTGCCGCTGCTGAGACTAAAAGCAAGAGGAATGCCGTCCCCATCCATGAACAGACCCATTTGGATGATAGGGTTCGGCCGGTGTTCTTTTGAAGCGCCGTATTGTTTAAGGCCGTCTTCTTGTTCGATTTCAAAGAAATAATTGGTGCAGTCATAATAGAGAATACCCGTGCTCCTCTTTGAAATTTTAAGGCTGTTGCTATATAGAGAAGACTGAATGAAGTCCGTTTCTTTGGAAATGACTTCAAGTGCTCTGTACACGTGCTGCAATTCAAAGTCAGGTTGTTCAATGAAATTTGAGGAATGCTGGTAGGTAGCGAGTTTGGAAGAAGGAAAAAGGATCCGCCCGTAAAGGAGCCGTGAAAGAACAGCATTCAGATCAAAAGTGAACTTATGTTTCTTAGAAATCTCAGCGGAAAGCTTATGAAGGTTGAGTTCATGATAAATCTGCTGGAGAAAAAGATAACCGCCGTTAAAGGAGTGTTGTTGGTCTTTGGAGATTACTTTAGATGGAGAGTATTTAACGATGACTTCACGCGATTGCTCTTTCTCTTTTTTGTTAAGCTCTTCGATGTATGATTTAGCCCATTCAATAGGATCTTCGCCGTTTAATTTAGATCTTAGCACATCAATGGTCCCTAATTTTTCAACTATCTTAGTTGAATGCTTTTTGTTCTCATAGGTAGATTTAATAACATAAAGGGACATAGAGTTTTTGGACTTAGACATTCCTAATCTCATACAAAATTCCTCCAATCCCTTATATTATAACATAATACCCAATAATACTCAATTGAAAATCATATAAATTTGACAAAATAATAATAAAAAAAGCCCTGTTTTCAAGGCTTGTAGAGATTTCTATATTAGAGCAAGTGTCAAAGACCCGAGAAAAAGTATCTATACACTCTTTTTTTTGTAAAGTTGTGATAATAAATTAAAAAAACTATTTCCTTTTCATTTATAAGCCTTATAATATTATTATCTAAAAAAACCAGGTTAGGGGAGTTGTACATGCAATTTTCAACGAAGCTTATGGGTTACCGTCGTGAACAGGTAGATAAGTACGTTGATGGTCTAATAAAGGAATACGAAAAGAAAATCCAGGCACTTCAGGATGATATTGAGAAAATGGTTATTGAGAATGAAAAGATTAAGACGAAAATTGCCGGTATGCAAACTGATCTGCGTAAGTATAGAGACTCGGAAAAGGCTGTTGCGGAAGTATTTATTCATGCTCAATTAAGAGCAACATCCATCGAAGAAGAAGCATACAAGAAAGCGGCCGAAATTGAAAAAGCAGCTATTATAGAAGTCGAAGAAAAGAAAAAGGAAGTAGAAAATTTGCAAGCCCATATTGCCAGGGCTAAAAAAGAATTTGAGGATGTTCTTAATAAATACAAAAATATCATAGTGGATCTTCAGGATTTGCAGCCTGACGAAGAAATGCCGCGGTTATAATGGCACTTTATTGCGAGATGGTACCCATAGTTATAAGAGCGGTATTTATGCCGCAATCTTTATATAAACAGGCAGGCGGTAACTATGGCAGAACATTTTAATAAAGGCTTTCTTGGGTATAATCAAAAAGAGGTAAATGAGTGGATTAATTCTTATAATTGGGATAGCCTTAAAAAAATCGACCGCCTGGATGCGGATTTAAGGAGAGCCAAAGCTGAAAACAAAGCCCTGCTTGACCGGGCGTCTTTATTAGAATCAGCCCCGGACCAAGTGGATGGAGAGGTTTTGGTAAAGGCCAGGGAGCAGGCTGAGGTAGCGGGAGAAATGCTTCTTGAAGAAGCCCGGAACAGGGTCGTTCTGATCATCGAAGAGGGCTATAAAAGAGCGGATTTTCATCGTTCGCAGGCACTGGTTAGCGAGGGACAAAAAATAATTCTAAAAAAAGAGCTGTTCAGCCTGCTCGAGTCACTGCGGGGCAACCTGGGTACCTGGCATGATCAACCTGAAACCACAGCTTTTAAAGAGGAAATAGCGGGCCTGATTGAAAACAAAGTGGCCAAACTGATGGAAGATCATATGACACCAGATGTCTCGCCAGCTGCCGGCACTGCTGAAGTTCCTAAGGGCCAGTCGGAAGAAGGCGCGGATGATTTAGCGGTAAATGATACAGATGATTTTGGTGAGAACATGGATCTTCAAAAACCGGGAGCGCTAACGCTTTACGATAATTTGACAGGTGCGCAAGTGGCGGTCTTGGCTTTTCTGGCCATGATCACAGCCCTGTTAGTGGGCAATTTGGTGGAAGGCCTGGGCATATTGGCGCCTTTGGTGCTGATAGTGTTGTTTATTTGCAAGGAATTGGCCGCCGGAGCAATACATTCTTCTAAAAACACCTCGAAAATTATACTGTTTAGAACTGTAGACCGTGTTTTATACCTGGCGGTACTGCCTTTGCTGATTGTTTTTGTATTAGCCGTATTATATAAGATAATAGGGATACTTCGATGATTGATAGGGGAAACAAAATGTCCAGTTTTTTAATAAAAAAGGCGCTGTTGGTGTATTTAATGTATTAAGAACTTTTTTAGATTAGCCGATATAAATGTAAGCTTTGCAATAAAAATACTAACAACTAGGAGACATCAGCATGCTAAAATTAGGGATTGTGGGCGCCAGTGCCAACCAACTGAAACAAAAGATTCTTGACAAGACAGCTGTAGTTGCAGTTGTCGGACTGGGTTATGTTGGTCTGCCTATGGCCATCGAAAAGGCTAAGATTGGCTTTAAGGTTTTGGGTATTGAACAAAATCCCAGCAGGGCTGAAAAAATTAACCGTGGGGAAAATTATATTAATGATGTAAGCGAAACAGAGCTAAAGCGCCTGGTGCTTGATGAAAAACTTACAGCCAGCTCGAGTTTCGACTGTTTGCCCGAAGCTGATGTGATCATCATCTGCGTTCCCACCCCGCTCACCTTAAACCGTGAGCCTGATATATCATACATACACAATGTAACCCAGGAAATTGCCAAAAGAATCAGGCCCGGGCAGTTAATAACGCTGGAGAGTACAACATATCCGGGCACAACCAGGGAAGTTCTGCTTCCCCCGCTGGAAAAGAGCGGCCTAGAAGTTGGACAGGACTTTTTCCTCGCTTACGCTCCTGAAAGGGTTGACCCCGGCAACAGCTACCATAACGCTAAAAATACTTCCAGGGTGGTGGGTGGCATAACCCCGACCTGCCTGGAAATTGCCCTGGTGTTTTATAAGCAGGCTATTACATTTGATGGACCCCGCCGCCGGCGTGAGGATAATCTGTTTCCTCCGGTGACCCCGGTTTCAAGCCCTGAAGTAGCGGAGCTGTCAAAGCTGTTTGAAAACACCTACCGGTCTGTGAATATCGCTCTGGTTAACGAGTTGATGTTTTTGTGCGATCGGATGGACATTGATGTCTGGGAAGTTATTGACGCCGCGGCAACAAAGCCGTTTGGCATTCAGATTTTCCATCCCGGTCCGGGGGTGGGAGGGCACTGTATCCCGATCGACCCTTTTTATCTCACCTGGAAAGCGCGCCAATATGATTTCAATACCCGCTTTATTGAGCTGGCCGGTGAGATCAACATTGAAGCGTCATATTTTGTAGTGCGCAAGTTGACGCGGGCTCTGAATAAATCCGGGAAATCTTTAAAGGGAGCTAAAATATTCATCCTGGGTGTAACTTATAAGAAGGATATCAGGGACATCCGGGAATCTCCCGCGCTAAAGGTAATTTCCCTGCTGCTTAAAGACGGCGCTAGTGTTTCTTACCACGACCCCTATGTTCAGTTCCTAAAACCCCATTCCCCGTATAACTGGGCGATCTTAGGGAGTCCTCTTGTCGAAGAGCGCATAAAGGAAGCTGATTGTGTTTTGATCCTGACCGATCACTCAGGCATAGACTATGAGTGGGTGGTGGAACAGGCACAGTTAGTGGTTGACACGCGTAACGCCACCAAAGATGTGGCTTTTAACAGGGAAAAGATCGTTAGAATATAAGGTTTTTAAATAAATAATAATTGGAGAGTCTTATGGATAATTCCATCATACATCCTACGGCTAAAATAGGCGCTGACTGCGTTATAGGCAATTTTTGTGTCATTGAAAACGAAGTGGTAATCGAGCCGGGTGCGGTAATAGGAAATTATGTGGTGATCCACCCTGGAACCAGAATCGGCGCCGGGACCAGCATCGGTGACAGCTGTGTGGTGGGCCGGCCTCTGGCGCCTGCCGCTACCAGCACAGTAAAAAAGAGTGAACTGACTCCTTTGGATATAGGGGAAAATTGTATTCTGAGCAGTCACGTGGTTTTATACAGGGGGACAACTATAAAGGACTCCTGTTTTTTTGGCGATTATGCTTCGGTCAGGGAAAACTGCGCGATTGGTTCGTTTGTGTTGGTTGGTCGGGGAGTGGCTGTTGAAAACAATGTGACCATAGGCGCCTACACTAAAATTCAGACCAACGCCTATATCACTGCTTACACCACCATTGAGGAACGTGTGTTCATCGGCCCCTGCGCCCGGACATATAACGACAACTACATGGGCAGGACCGAGAAGAGGTTTAAATACCTGAAAGGGCCTACTGTGAAAAGGGGTGCCCGTGTGGGCGGGGGCAGCATCCTCCTGCCCGGTGTGGTGATAGCCGAAGAGACCTTTGTCGCCGCCGGAGCGCTGGTTACGCGGGATACCCCGCCGGGTAAGCTGGTGAAGGGCATGCCGGCGAGAGTTGAGAGAGAAGTGCCAAAGGAAGAGATGATATTTTTGGCAGATAAACCGGCTTTAAGCAAGGAACCTGTTCCTGGCTTTGACCTTAAGCGGCAAAACAGTTACTTTATGGATAAGATAACGGAAACCTTAACCGGGGTGGTTTCCAAAGGTCAATTCATCCTGGGAGAAAAAGTGAAAGAGTTGGAGAGTGATATCGCCGGTCTTTGCGGCGCCCAATTCGGCATTGGGGTCGCCAACGGCAGCGATGCGCTCTACTTGGCCTTACTGGCCTGCGGGGTTGGCCCCGGCGACGAAGTGATTACCACCCCATTTACTTTCTTTGCCACGGCCGGAGCGATTGCCCGCGCCGACGCCCGACCGGTTTTTGTGGATATCAGGCTGGACACTTACAATCTGGACCCGGACATGGTCGCATCTAAAATAAATCACCGGACGAAAGCGATACTGCCTGTTCATCTTTACGGTCAACCCGCAGATATGGATCCCTTGTTGGAACTGGCGCGGGTCCATAATTTAAAAATTGTTGAGGACGTGGCGCAGGCGTTGGGAGCGTCTTACCGGGGCAAGGCCGCCGGGGGAATAGGCGATGCGGGCTGTATCAGCTTTTTCCCCACCAAAAATCTCGGCTGTTTTGGGGACGGCGGCATGGTTGTGACCAGTGACCCGGAGATTGCCGGCTACGTCAGGATGCTGCGCGTGCACGGCGCCAGAAAGAAGTACAACCATGAGATGCTTGGCATTAACAGCAGGCTCGATGAGCTGCAGGCCGCCGTTTTAAAAGTAAAGCTACCCTATTTCCCCGGCTGGATTGAAAAACGGCGGGAATTGGCGCGTACCTATGAAGAGTTGTTTAACGCCTGCGGCCTGGTGGAAGATGGGAAGATCAGGCTGCCGCGACAGCTGCAGGGCAGTACCCACGTTTACCACCAGTACACCATCGCCTGTGGTGAACGCGACCAGCTCCAGCAATATTTAAAAGAACACTTTATCGGCAGCACCGTTTATTACCCGCTGCCGCTGCACCTGCAGGGAGTTTTCTCTGATTTGGGCTGCCGGGAGGGTGACTTTCCTCAGGCTGAGCGCGCGGCGCGAGAGGTCTTATCGCTGCCCATGTTTCCCGAGCTTGCCGAGGAAGAGGTAATGTGCGTGGTGGAAGCCGTTGTGGAATTTTATGAGAGGTAACCCTTTTCAAATGAAAGTAGCTGTTATTGGAGCCGGCAACTGGGGGAAAAACCTGGTGCGGACTTTTCACCAACTGGAAGCACTGGCGGCGGTGGCTGAAGCAGATCCGGCCATCAGGGCCAACCTGGCGGAAAGTTACCCCGGCATCGCTGTTTACGGTGACTTTGCCAGCCTGTTGGTTAACCGGGAGTGTGGCGCCCTGGTCATAGCCACTCCGGCGCCCACGCACTTTGCGCTGGCCAAACAGGCGCTGCTGGCCGGGAAGGATGTTTTTTTAGAAAAGCCGATGACCCTGTCCGCGGCTGAGGCGGAAGAGATCGTACGGTTGGCCAGAGCAAGAGAAAGGGTGCTGATGGTTGGTCACCTGCTCCTTTATCAGCCGGCCATTCAATGGATAAAAGAATACATTGACTCAGGAGCTGTTGGAAAGGTCCGGATACTTACTCAAGAACGGCTTAAGCTGGGGCGGGTAAGAACAGCGGAAGACGTGCTGTGGAGCTTTGGTGTGCACGATCTGGCGGTGCTGCTTTACCTGGCGGGGCGACAGCCGGAGTCTGTTGAGGCCTTCGGCCAGTACGTGCTCCAGCCCCATATCGCCGATGACGTTTACCTGCACCTGTCTTTTGACGGTGGGGTGCGGGCGCACCTGCACGTTTCCTGGTTTTGGCCTGAACAGCGCCGGCGCCTGACGGTCGCCGGGTCTAAGGTCATGCTGGTTTACGATGAGATTGAGCAGACTGTAACTCTGCATAAAA
>CAZJGV010000131.1:0-9209 GCA_964545615.1 uncultured Pelotomaculum sp. | reverse complement strand
CCACAGCGGAAGTAATGATATGGTTGCCTTTTTTTCGGTTGGCGTAAACTGCTCCCCTGATAGCCAGGTGGTCAGATTCTGTGCCGCCGCTGGTAAAAACGATTTCTTCAGTTCTTGCCCCTATGCCTTCCGCCACTTTATTTCTAGCTGTTTCAACGGCCTTTCTGGCCTCCCTGCCGAAGGAATGGATACTGGAAGGGTTGCAGCTAATGCTAGTTACATGACGAAACCTCTTTTCGCTCACATGAGGGTGACCCAGCGTTGTGGCGCTGTGATCAAAATAACTCTCTCGCATTTCAATCCTCCCAAGTTGCTCTGCGTATTTTATTCCTAGTAAATTTGTCGGATATGCTTGGAGACATATTAGCATACCGATTTAAGAATGTCAACGCCGGTTTGGATAAAAATAAGGAACCTTCCTCCGAAGAGGAAGGTTCCTATGTTAAGAACCCGTAATGACCTACGCTACAGCCATTACGAATCCCTGCATAGCCCACGACAATCTTTCGACTGCCATAGACCATTACGGAACCCGTAGTGACCTTTGCTCGACTATCATGGATATCTAGGAAGCTCATAGCAATCTTTCGACCGCTATAAACCTCAGGCTAGGAAAGAAATAGCATCCGACACCCATGATAATCTTAGCTCGACCAATGGATATCCCTTACGACCCCGCATCAATCGTTCGGACTGATGCGAAGCCTGCCGCAACACCCACCAGTCTGCCCGCCGACTAATACCAAGCCGTTGCGACCTGATATTAATCTTTGGCCGACTATTACAGAGCCTTTTGACCCTGTAACAGTCTTGGCTCGGCCATTACGAACCCTTGTGACCATATTGTGCCCGCTGAAGTGAATTTAATTCAAAAACTTCTAAATATAATTAAGTAAAAATTTCCATTTATTATCACCGGCAAAGTCATACTCACAGATTCTGACACCCTCTTGAAAACCACTTGAATTCAGACTTGCCCTAATGCCAGTTAATTATTCCTGCTTCCTTTTTTCCATTTTCTTTTTTATTTCCGCCTCAAAACCATTGCCGGTAGGGTCATAAAATGTTCTTCCTGCCATGTTCTCCGGTAAATATGCTTGTTTGACATATGCATCCGGATAATCGTGAGGATATTTGTAACCTTTGCCGGACCCTAAAGCTGAAGCCCCTTTATAACCGGTACCCCTTAAATGAGCGGGTACCGGCTCCGCTCTCTCCATCTCAACCGCCGCAGAGGCCGCCTTAATGCCCCTGATCACCGCATTGCTTTTGGGAGCGGCAGCGATATAGAGAGCAGCTTGAGCGAGTATGATCCTGGCCTCTGGCAATCCGATCCTCTCCACCGCCTGTGCCGCAGCCGTAGCGACAACAAGGGCCTGGGGATCAGCCAGGCCGACATCCTCGGCTGCGTGAATCATAATCCGGCGGCTGACAAACTCCGGATCTTCACCGGCGTAAAGCATCCTGGCCAGCCAGTACAAAGTAGCCTGTGGGTCAGATCCCCGCATACTCTTTATAAAAGCAGATACCACATCATAATGCTCGTCCGCGCGATCGTACCTCAGGACACGCTTTTGAATCGCTTCTTCCGCAGCAGCCAGGGTAACGCGCCTAACTCCTTCCGTATCAGGAATTGTCGTCAGGACAACCAGTTCGAGAGCATTTAGCGCTGCCCTGGCATCTCCGTTAGCAATCTCAGCCAGGTGGTCCAGGGCCTCTTCAGCAGCGTCCACCTGGTATGTTCCCAACCCTCTTTCTTCATCCACGAGCGCCTTAAGGAGAATTCTCCGCACAGCCTCCCGTGAAAGCAGCTCAAAGCGGTATAGCTGCGAGCGGGAAAGGAGGGGGCGGTTTACAGCGAACATGGGGTTTTCGGTGGTAGACCCGATCAGGATGATCAGGCCGTTTTCCACAAATGGCAGCAAGGCGTCTTGCTGTGCTTTGTTAAAACGATGGATTTCGTCGACAAAAAGGATAGTTTTTTCATTGTAAAGAGAACGCCTCTTTTTGGCTTCTTCCATTACCCGTCTTATATCCGCTACCCCTGCCATTACCGCGTTTATGGTTTCAAAGCAGGCTTTAGTCAGGTTGGCTATAATCACTGCCAGGGTAGTTTTCCCGGTTCCCGGCGGCCCGAAAAATATAGCGGACATCAAATTGTCCGCTTCGATAGATCGTCTTAAAAGCGTTCCCTTACCCGCTATCCCAAACTGCTCCTCAAATTCAGCCAGGGTTCTTGGTCTCATCCGCATGGCTAGAGGAGCCGTTCTTGTCATATTTTTTTCCATGGCCTGTTCAAATAGATTCACCGGTTTTGCCCTCCTGTTCGGGAGATGAGACGTGAGAGTTGAGAAAAGACAAGAAAATCAGAAATGTTTTTTAAAGTTAGCCATTCAGTGGTTTATGTCTGTTATAAAAAAAAGCACGTAACAAAACGTGCAAATTTTTTATAAAAAATCTTATAATAGCTTGCTGATAAAACTGCTTAGTTCATCCTTTGTCTTATATCCGATAGAGCGCTCGAGTTCCTGGCCGTTCTTAAAAAGAATCAAAGTCGGGATACTGATCACTTTCAAACTTGCCGGTACATTCTGGTTTTCGTCCACATTTAACTTGCCAACTTTGATTTTCCCCGCGAACTCTGCGGCTATATCTTCTATAACCGGAGCAATCATCTTACAAGGACCGCACCATTCAGCCCAAAAATCTACCAGCACAGGGATAGCGGATTCGTTTAAAACATTTTTAAAGCTTTCATCTTTTAACTCAGTTATATTTTTACTGACCAAAAAAAACTCCCCCTCCCGGTATAGTCCTGTCCATCATGTATAAGCTATAATTCCTCCTAGCAGTTTTTTTAAACTAAAGAAAAATAAACTAATACACGAAAATTATAATCCCCATTAAAACCCTTTGTCAATGTCCGAAGGGAGCATAAAAATTAAAAGGTTTTCAGCCGCCGGGCTTTAACCAGCCTAAACTGAAAACCTGTAGCTCATATACTACAAAAACCCCACAAATGCCGTGACCACCAAAAGTTTGAACCTGCTCTCACAGGTGGGTGCCCTCCTGGATGATTTTTGTGTCCTCGACCAAGGAGGCGTGCAAGCCACATCCAGAGTCCGGACTCCCGTTTATAAAGTGTTGGCTCAAAACTTCACGGTCGACCACGAACACAGCAGGGCGTTATGCTATTGCAATTATGTTATCATACCTGCGGGTGATTTTCAAGTGCTGCCTCTTAAGCAAAACCAGTACCTTATGCGTGTTAGTTTTTCTTCAGATTGGTTTTAATATGCAGTTCTTTAAGCTGTGCCGGCGCAACCAGATTCGGCGCCTGAGACATCAGGCAAGTGGCGCTCTGCGTTTTAGGGAAGGGTATTACATCCCTGATTGTCTTTTTCCCGGCGAGCAGCATTATCAGCCGGTCAAAGCCAAAGGCGATTCCTCCGTGGGGCGGTGTGCCATATTCAAATGCTTCCAGCATGAAGCCAAACTTTTCTGCCGCTTCCGACTGCCCAATACCAATGGTGGAAAACATTTTCTCTTGGAGGTCCCTGTGGTAGATCCTGATGCTGCCGCCACCGATCTCTACCCCGTTCAGAACCAGATCATAAGCCTTGGCCCGTACTTCACCGGGATTGGTGTCAAGCAGGGCGATGTCACTTTCCCTGGGCGAGGTAAAAGGATGATGCATGGCCACATAACGTCCTTCCTCCTGGTCATAGTCGAGCAAAGGGAAGTCAACAACCCAAAGAAAATTATAGAAATCTTCCTGAATCAGTCCCAGCCGCTCCCCAAGATGCTGTCTCAGGGCACCCAGCGCATTGGCCGTCACATCAGGCTTATCGGCTATAAAAAGAAGCAGATCGCCAGGTTCGGCTGCCATCCTCTCCATAATAAGTGACAGTTCTTTTTCACTGAAGAACTTGGCTATGACCGATTTGATACCGTCCTCAGTCACTATAAAATACGCCAGTCCCTTGGCTCTATAGATAGCGGCGTAGGCGGTCAGATCATCGATTTCCTTTCTGCTGAAAGAAGCGCAGCCTTTGGCGTTAATCCCTTTTACCTGTCCGCCGCCGGCGATGACTGAGGCGAATACCTTAAAACCACAGCCTGAGGCAATGTCGGAAATATCTTTCAGTTCCAACCCAAAACGAGTATCAGGCTTATCCGAGCCAAAACGGTCCATCGCCTCTTTATAAGGGAGACGCGGGAAAGGCGCGGCTATTTCCAGTCCGGTAGTCTCCCGGCACAGACGCGCAATCATCTCTTCCGTCAGCTCAAGTATATCATCCACATCCACGAAAGACATTTCCATATCGATCTGGGTGAATTCAGGCTGGCGGTCAGCTCGCAGATCTTCATCTCTGAAGCAGCGAACGATTTGGTAATATCTGTCCAGTCCAGCGACCATCAAAATTTGCTTAAAAAGCTGGGGCGACTGTGGCAGAGCATAGAATTTGCCAGGGTTGATCCTGCTCGGCACCAGGTAATCCCTCGCCCCCTCCGGGGTGCTCTTTTGCAGCATTGGAGTTTCTATTTCTAAAAAACCACGTTCATCCAGAAAGTCACGAACCGATTTGGCCGCCCGGTGGCGAAGGATTACAGCCTCCTGCATCTCCGGCCGCCGCAGGTCCAGGTAACGGTAACGCAGCCTCAGGTTCTCTTCTACCTCTATATTATCTTCTATGTAAAATGGCGGAGTCTTAGCCCTGTTTAAAACCCTGATTTCACTGGCCAACACCTCTATCTGACCTGTTGCCAGGTTAGGATTATTAGTATCTTCAGGGCGTTCCCGCACAGTACCCTGCACAGCCAGGACATACTCGCCGCGAACTCCCTCTGCTTTTTTAAAAGCTTCCTCGTGCTGGTCCGGGCTGAACACGACCTGCACCAGGCCCGCTCTGTCCCTGAGGTCGACAAAGATTAGGCCGCCGTGGTCCCTTCTCCGCTGAACCCAGCCCATCAAAACCACCTGCCGGCCGGCATGTTCAATTCTCAAATCACCGCAATAATGGCTGCGCTTTAAACCGTTCATAAAGTCAATCATATTTACCCCCTCCAATCCATGAATCATTTCCCACGACCCATTAGATATTTGACAACTTCATCGAGTTTTATGGCTTCCTGACTGCACGCTCCCATATCCCGTATCTGGGCAGTGCCGTTTACCAGTTCCTCCTCACCTAGTATCACCACAAAGCGGGCGCCTGTTTTGCCGGCATACTTCATCTGCGCTTTCATACTGCGGTTCATATAATCCTTATCAGCGGAAATACCGGCGGAACGTAAATTGAAAAGCAGCTCAAAAGCCTGGTCTCCCGCTCCCTGCCCCGCGGTAACAACAAACACGTCGGGAGATGACGCTCCGGGTATATTGATTCCCTGACGTTCCATTGCCAGAATGATCCGCTCCGCTCCCAGGGCGAACCCCACTCCTGGTGTAGAAGGACCGCCGCAGGTTTCAATCAGGCCGTTATATCTGCCACCGCCGCCAATTGAGCTCTGGGCTCCGATATCAGGCGCCATAATCTCAAAAGCGGTATGAGTGTAATAATCCAGCCCCCTTACCAGGCGCCTGTCCACAATGTAGGACATATCCAGGAGGTCAAGTCCCTTTTTAAACTGTGCGAAATGATGCGAACAGTTTTCGCACAGACACTCAACAGTGGTGGGAGCGTTACTGCCGGCCTCGCTGCAACGCTCCACTTTGCAGTCCAGAATTCGCAGAGGGTTCTTTTCAAACCGTTCCTGGCAGTCCCTGCAAAGATCGCCAAGCACTGGCTGAAAATAGTTTTTTAGCTCCCGGCGCAGCACCGGCCTGCAATCCGGGCAGCCGACACTGTTTATGTGCAGTTCAAGATTCATGAGACCTAACTTATTGTAAAAATTCATAGCCATAGCTACAATTTCCGCATCCACATATGGATCGTCAGCTCCGAATATCTCCGCCCCAACCTGGTGAAACTGCCGGAAGCGGCCGGCCTGAGGACGGTCATAACGGAACATCGGCCCTATATAAAAAAGCTTTACAGGCTGCGGTACGGCATACAGTTTATTCTCCAGGTAGGCTCTTACCGCAGGAGCTGTATTTTCCGGCCTTAAAGTAATGCTCCGGCCGCCCCTGTCGATAAAACTGTACATCTCCTTGGCCACGATGTCGGTGGTATCGCCGACCCCACGCTGAAAGAGTTCGGTGTGCTCAAAAACAGGCGTTCTGATTTCATTGTAACAGTATTCAACACAAACCCGGCGAAACTGGTTTTCCACCCATCGCCACTTTTCCACTTCTCCCGGGAGAATATCGTTAGTGCCGCGAGGTCGCGTAGTAAGCATTAAAACACCTCCTAAAAATGAAAACCGTCCCGGCCATGCGACAGCATTACCAGGGACGGATACTTGTAATCCGCGGTGCCACCCTTTTTCGGAAAACTCCCGTTTTCCCTCTAAACCTGTAACGGAGGTTGCCGGGCTAGCCTACTCATACGCTTCTTGCGTTTTCGGTAGCCGCTCCCGGGTGTTCTTCATCGCCTGCTTACAAGGAAAGCTTTCAGTCAGCGGCTTTCCCTCCCTGCCGAAAACAATTGCGTTTACTCGTCCCGGTCATCGCTTTCTATTGTTGAAAATATCTCCGCTGGAAAGATATCTTTGGGACCATGATGAGGTCTATCATTAATCCCCAAGCACCATTTTATGAAAAATATACTTCTTTGTCAATTCGATATACAACCATATGATATTCGGCGGGTGGTATAATACTTTTAGTAACTTATATCTCAGCAAGAGGTGATCGTAGTTGATAACGAAGGAACTGGTCGACCGGATCAACGAACTGGCCCGTAAACAAAGAAATGGTGTCCTTACCAGGGAAGAAAAAGCAGAGCAACAGAAACTACGTGAAACATATCTGGCTAACATCCGCTCCCAGGTTGTAGACACATTGGAGTCTTCAGGCCTCAGACCCAGCAAGAAACATGATGGAGCTTGCGGTTGTGAGCACTGCACACCGTCAGGTAACAGCTTTAAATCTACTAAACATTAAATAAATTATATACTTTACCAAGGCGCAGGCATCTAAACTTTTGAGTTTTTTAGTTAATCAGTAAAAAACAAGAAGGTGTTGCTATATCGATATCGAGGCAGTTTTTTTTGACCTTGATGGAACACTGCTCCCTACAGATATGGAAGAATTCATCAGAGAATATTTTAAAGCGATTACTTATAAATTTCGCAATTTAGTTCCCCCTGACCAGATGAAAAAATTTATTTTTACCGCAACAGAAGCTATGATACGGGACACCCGTCCCGGCAAAACCAACCAGGAAGTGTTCATGGAGATCTTCCTGCCACTGGTAAATCTTCCTGCCAGTGAGCTAATACAGGCATTCGATTGCTTTTACACTCATGAGTATAGAGAGTTGAGGGCCTATACCCGGCCTGATCCCATTGCCAGGAAAGTTGTTAAAAAACTGGCTGGTTACGGTTACCGCCTGGTACTGGCGACCAATCCGATCTTTCCCCAAAGAGCAATTATAGAACGAATGAGTTGGGCAGGCGTTGAAGGCATCCCCTGGGAACTGGTGACAACTTATGAGAACAGCCACTACTGCAAACCAAACCCCTGTTATTACAACGAAATTCTTGAGAAGACAGGTCTCCCTGGCCATCGCGCGTTAATGGTGGGCAACGACACCGCCGCGGATCTAACCGCTTCATCACTCGGCATTAAAACTTACCTGGTCACCGACAACCTTATCGACAGGGGAAATTCGCCCTGGCAGCCGGATTTTAAAGGGAAACTGGCTGACCTGCCAGTTTTACTAAAAATTAATGATCCCATATTATGAAGAGCACCTGACTCGCGGCAGGCGCTCTTTGTAGTCTATCTCAGAAACGGGTTGTGCTTTTTTTCTTCTTCTAAGGTGGAAGCGGGCCCGTGGCCGGGGTAGACCTTTGTTTCAGGCGGGAATTTCAGCAGCTTATTCTTGATGGAAGCGATCAACTGGGTGTGGCTGCCACCCGGGAAGTCCGAGCGACCCACCGATCCGGCGAAAAGGGTGTCTCCGGTGATCAGAATATCCGGTTCGCATTTCAGGCTTATACCGCCCCGGGTGTGGCCAGGTGTATGAATTACCTCCACTTCCTGGTTCCCCACTTTTAAAACGTCACCGTCCTGCAACAGCCTGTCGGCTTGTTTTACCGACATACTCGGCCCAACATAAATTGACAGGTTTTTATTGGCGTCTGTCAGCTGCGAAGCGTCTTCGGCATGAATCCACACCTCTGCGCCTGTTGCCTCCTGCACTTCAGCTAAAGCCCCGATATGATCAACATGACCATGGGTCAAAACTATGGCTTTTATTTTCAGCCCCAGAGAGTCAACATTCTTTAAAATCCTTTTGGCCTCAGCGCCTGGATCAACTACTAGGCCCTCTTTTGTTTCTTCGCAGCCTATTATGTAACAATTCGAATCCATCGCTCCTACGGCAAGTCCTTTAAATATCACAGGCATCCAATCCCTCCGTTAAATTAAAAATTCTTTTTGCTGTCTAAAAGCAATGTTACTGGACCATCGTTTATTATTTCCACCGTCATATGCTCGCGGAAACGCCCGGCAGCCACCTTTAAGCCTAGTCTTTCCAACTCCTTTACAAAAATATTATACAACTCCCTGGCCTCATCCGGAGAGCAGGCCTCGGAAAAACCGGGCCGCCTTCCCCTGCGGCAGTCACCGTAAAGGGTAAACTGGGAAATCGCAAGCACCGCTCCCCCGACGTCAACTACCGAAAGATTCATTTTGCCGTCATTATCTTCAAACACCCTCAGGTTCGCGACTTTATCAGCCAGATAGCCCGCTTCGCCTGTGGTATCGCCACGGCCCACACCTAACAGCACAACCAATCCCCGGCCAATCTCGCCAATTGTTTGGCCATCTACCGCCACCGCTCCCCGTGCGACTCTTTGCACTACCGCCCGCAAAAACTTACACCCCCGCTTAGTTCAACGGATTCTCCGGTTGGGCGCTGAAGTTTACCCGCCGCATATCATAAACATCCTTAACCCGTTTTATTTTGTTGAATATATGCTCAAGCTGTTCTAAGCCTCTCATTTCCAGAACAAGTTCGATTACAGCGCCACCGTCCTTCTTACCCCGCGCGGTTACCCAGTTGGCGCTGATCTTCATCTCAACAAGAATCGCCAGG
>CAZJGV010000130.1:6281-9223 GCA_964545615.1 uncultured Pelotomaculum sp. | reverse complement strand
TCCGCCATATCACCAAAAACGCCGATCTGGCGGGCTTCGTAATGGGGCATCAGGGTAAGATAAGGTTTTTCCCACAATCCCCTCACACCCAGGCGCTTAAACTCTTCCCTCTGGATATCCACAAACTTTACAGCAAAATCTTTACATTTATTCCGGAACTCCACCGGCTCTATCTCGTGGCGGTTCAAACCAAAAGCCTTGATAGCCTGCTGCTCAATCGGCAGGCCGTGTGTGTCCCAGCCAGGCACATAGGGTGCGTCAAAGCCGGACATGGAGTGGAACTTTACCACAATATCCTTCAGCACTTTATTTAAAACGTGACCCAGGTGGATATGCCCGTTAGCATAGGGAGGACCGTCGTGCAGGATGAATTTTGGGCGGCCGCTGTTCTTTTCCTGAACCTTTTGGTAAATATCAATCTCATCCCAGAATTTTAAAAACTCCGGCTCCCTTTCCGGTAGATTCCCCCTCATCGGAAAGTCGGTTTTAGGCAGATTTAAAGTTTTACTGTAATCCATTTCTTAAAACACCTCACTTAATCATTATGTAAAAATAAATAAGGCGCAGCTTTTCACAGTGCCAAAACAAAAAACCCGTCCTATAAGGGACGGGATTCACCCGCGGTACCACCCTAACTGCCGGCAGCGGCCACTTTGCTTATAGCAATGGCCAACCAGCCAAACCACCTAAAGTCGCCTTATAACGACGGCGAACCGGCCAAGCTTACTCCCCGCGTAAAAGGGTTTCAGCCAGCGCCTCCCGGGTGATTTTCAACGGTATTAACGTGCCCGGCTCTCACCTTATCCGGGCTCTCTTAAGCGTTTTATCGCCGTTTACTCTTCCCGCTCACAGGCTTTATATATGCATTAACAAGCATTATTATATAAAAAAGCTAAGATGTAGTCAATAAAAGTAAACATACACACCAAATTATTCCCCCCCTCCTGACCAACCGTTAAAACTCCAAATAGTTTTTGTAATATAAGGAAATATGGAGGTAAATTAATAATAATGTAGAATAAAGACTGTATTAGGATTTAATTGATAAATTTAAGCAGGTTTAAATTTTACTCTCTTTTTAAGGACAGGAGTATTATTTATGAGCAGAGTGAGTGTGTCGTTATTGCAGCCGGGCATGAAAGTAGAGAGCACTGTTTACGGTAGCAGGGGTGAGATTCTCATTTTCAAAGGAGGCAATCTGACCAATGCTTTCATTAAAAAACTGAAGGAGCATGCCATATCCTTTGTTTATATTGACGACGGCCTTTGCTCCGCAGCACCACCCAGGAGCAGTGCCAACATAAACCTGTTCAAGATCAATGTACAGGATGTGGTCGCAAAAGAAACACGGGTAGCGGCTATACAGCAGATAAAGAATATTTTGTTGGAGACCAAAGAAGCGGGCAGGCTGGTAATAGAGCCCCAGATAGTATACAGCACCGTCAACCAGTTTACCAGCGAGCTGCTTTCCAGCAAATCCCTGATGGTAAACCTGACCGATTTGCGTACACAGGATGATTATACTTTCGCTCACTCGGTAAATGTCTGCGTTCTCTCCCTGATGACCGGCCTTACCCTCGGGTTTAATAATGAAGAACTGGCTGACCTGGGGATAGGCGCCCTGCTGCACGACCTGGGCAAGGTAAAAATACCTGATGAGATCCTCAATAAACCGGGTAAGCTTAGCAGCGAAGAATTTTCAACCATTCAAATGCACACCACCTACGGGTATAATCTGATCCTGAACTCTAAAAATCTTGACAAAACCCATGCGCTGATCGCCTACCAGCACCACGAAAGTTTTGACGGTTCAGGCTACCCGCTGGGAATAAAAGGAGAAAAGTTTATAGATCAGGCTCAAATAATTTCTATAGCTGATAAGTTTGACGCCTTGACTGCGGACAGAGTGTACAGAAGGGCCTTTCCGCCCCACGAAGCCTATGAAATGTGCGCCGCATCAGGAGACTACCTTTTCAGGGAACATATAGTCAACGCTTTTTTATGCAACATCGCCGCCTACCCATCCGGGTCACTGGTTGAAATAAACAACGGCCATATCGCTGTTGTCATTGACACACCCAGAGGGTACTCCACATTCCCACGGGTAAAACTACTCTTTGATCAAAACCACCGGCAGCTGGCGGAGCCGCAGGAAGTATCCCTGGCCGAAGCAGGCAATCTTTTTGTCACCAAAGTGCTTACTGCCGAAGAAATCCGGGCGCTCCAGAGTAAAGCGTCACAAGGTTAACCGCACTACTCCCCACATGCCAGAGAAAAAATCTGCGTAACTCTTTGAGCGCTTACACCTGCCACTTTTATCAGTTTATTGCGGCTGGTTTGTCCGGAGACTATTTCGATGCGGGCCCGCGGCACTGACAGGGTTTCAGCCAGAAAAGCCCGGCAGGCCTCATTAGCCTTGCCTTCAAGAGGCGCCGCGGTCAGGCGGATTTTGATCGCATCATTATAATAGCCAACTATCTGATTTTTGGATGAACGAGGCAGCACTCTAACTTTAAAAAAAACAACGCCGCTCTCTTCTTTAATGTCAAGCAATACCCTAAACCCCCGTATTGTTTAATATTCTGGCAAGATCTCCAAAACCCTTGCCAGATCATTCACCAGGTCAACCAAATGGTCGCACCCCGCGGGGCCGCCTATGATACCTGCAATCTGTTTCTTGCTGAGGCTGGTGAAAGCAGCGCCTGTCAGCCGTCCCAACGAGGACGCGTTCTCGAAACAGACCTGGTCGGGCGCCCGGAGAAAATTACCGGCGCATTCCGCTATTATACCGTCCCCACTGAGGTTAAGCCGCACATTCATTTCATGAAAAGTGTCGCTGAAAACACCAAACACAGTCAGCTCACCGCCAGTCTTAAAAACCGAACAATTTTTAGCGCGGCTATAAAGGTTTGCTCCAGGGCTGTGAACGCCAACATACTCGG
>CAZJGV010000130.1:0-6242 GCA_964545615.1 uncultured Pelotomaculum sp. | reverse complement strand
TATAATAGCGGCAAGAGTTAAGATACGATTTTTCCCAGTGGGCGCCATAACTCTCCGGGGTCTCATAGCCTCTTTCAACATATAAAAAAGTTTCAGCCTGAATAATCCCTCTGATACACTCCGCCAACAATTCCCTGGCCAATCCCCCCGCCTCGGCGCCCGCCGCCCGCCGCAAATCCCCGCCGGCGTTAAAATAGGCGGTTATTCCTTTGAGCTCGCGCACATCCCTCCCGCCATTCAACAAGCCTCCGGGGGAGCGAGACACTTCCCAGCCTGCTTCTTTTATAACAAAGGTTGATTTATCTATTACCAATCTCCCCAAAGCTTCAATATCAGTTCCGATCAGGTTGGTTTCAGCCAGAAGCCGCTGCTTGTCCAGACTATTAACCGAACAAAACCAATTCCTCTGAAAAATAAACTCCATCGTAACCTCCTTTTCATGGTACGACCAGGGGGGGCTACATATGTTAACAAAATTACATGCTACCAAGAGAACCGTCCCCCTGGTAGCCCCCCCCCTGGTCGTTACATATGTTAACAAAATTACAAAGAATACTTGCGGTTATCCCCCAGATGAAACGTCCCTCATAATCATAGTAATAAACCGGCAGTGCCCATTTCCGATCCCATCCTTTTTTATATGTCGCAGGGACCCTGTCGTAGGGAAAATCCCTGCCATAGCGCGTGGCCACCTCAACACAGCATTGGACTGGAGGGGTTCTGAAGAAATACTCAAGCGGCGTCAGGAAAATTTCCTCGACTTCATCTTTGTTCGGGGCAATCTTTTCTTCGTTGTTTATAAGTCCGACAAAAGGATAGACTAGTGTTCCATGGGGCGCGACCAGGTAGTCAAGAGGTCCGAGCAGTTCAATCTGAGTTTTGTCGAGCCCCAACTCTTCGACTGCTTCACGGATCGCTGTGTCCTGTGGCCGCGATAGTTCATCTCCCTCTACTCCGCCGCCTGGAAAACAAATTTCCCCGGGCTGCCGCCGCAGATGACCGGCTCGCACCTCAAAAAGCACATGAGCCTTTTTATTGATGTTGATCAGCGGCAGAAGCACCGCAGACACAAAGTAGTCCCCCTCATTTTGAATTTTCGGCTGCCTCTTTGCCAAAAACCTTTTTAAATCATTCATCACAGCGTTACTCCCCGGACAATTTAACCCTTTTCCGCACAGTTCTCAGTCATAAATCGAAAGAAGGCGTTCCACAGGCCGCCTTCATCGAAAAAGATTATGATGTTTTGCGGCTAAGCTGGTTCTGCAATGTCTTCATCCTCGAAACCCTTAAACAACTCGCTTTCCTCACCTTCTAAAAGTCTGATCTGGGCTTCCAGAAAAGATCGCAGACGTATTCTAAATATCTGGGAATCTCTTTTGTACTGGTTGTGCTCATCCATAATAAGCTTTAATTTGTTTTCCGCTTCTCCCAACAGTGCCGCCGCTTCCTGTTCCGCCTCGCGGGTAAGTTGGTCGGCTTCGATCCTGGCCCTGTCCAGGATGACACCGGCCTCTTTTTCAGTATTCTGCCTTAGTTCATCCGCATTTTTTTGAGCCATTACCATAGTGTTTTTTATAGTTTCCTCTATCTCACGGTAACGGGCGATATTTTGTTCGGTCTGGGCTATTTTCTCTTTCAGCGCCTGGATTTCCCGCAACAAGTTTTCGTAGTCCTGGGTAACCTGGTCCAGAAAAGAATCAACTTCTTCCTCACTATAGCCCCTAAAAGTGCGGCGAAATTCCTTTTTCTGAATTTCCAACGGCGTCAGCACAATCTCTTCACCTCAGGTTCACTTTTCGTGCGTCTTAATACAAAGCTATTGTAATATAATACAGAACTCTTATGACCATCCATTCTATTATACGCAGAGCAAAAAACGCGATTATGGGGGAGAAATCCACCCCACCGTAGGCAGGAATGATCCGCCTGAAAATCCGCAGGTATGGTTCAGTGACCTCATAAACAAACCGGATTATCGGCTGGTAAGGGTTATGCCGGATCCAGGAAAGCAGGATCCGTGCAATCAAAATCCACGAATATACCTCAAAGGCTACGCTTACAGCTTGTCTAATCAGATTCATAAAACTCAGACCCATAAAACACCTCACACTTTATCTATTGATGAACATTTTAGCTGGAAATCTTCCGCGACGGGCATGCCCATTGCGCTGAAGTGTTCCCGTTACCCGGACAACTCACGGGATCGCTGCGTTGCCGCGTCAACCGCCTTCATCAAAAGCGACCTGAGCGCCCCTTCCTCCAGGGCAAAAAGTCCGGCTATAGTGGTGCCGCCCGGCGTGGTTACCATATCCTTTAACTTCCCAGGGTGCTCATCACTTTCCAGGACCATTCTGGCAGACCCCAACATGGTCTGGGCGATCAACTCCCTGGCCACCTGTCTGGGCAGACCGAGGCGCACCGCGCCGTCTATAAACCCTTCTAATATCATGTACATGTAAGCCGGCCCGCTGCCGCTCAAGCCGGTAACACAATCCAGCAGCGACTCCGGAACCTCCACCGCTTTCCCCGCCGCGGCAAAAACAGCCAGCGCCCTGGCAACACTTTCCTCCCCGGCATATTTACCCGCACTGACCGCGCTTGCCCCTTCCCCAATCAGGCAGGGGGTATTCGGCATCACCCTGATCACAGGTATATGCCCTTCCAGGTAAGACTCAATCAGGCCGGTGGTGATACCGGCGGCAATGGAGATAAAGGTCTGGCCGGGACGCACCGCCACGGCAATTTTTTTCAGCACGCCGGCGGCTAACTGCGGCTTTACCGCCAGGATGACTAGATCAACCTCTTTCACCATGGTAATGTTATCAGTGGTTGTGTTTACACCCAGTTTTTGTTTCAGATAATCCAGCCGCGCGGCACTGATATCGCTTACATATAGCACAGAGGGCTCCAGCCCTGTGCGAATCAAGCCGGTCAGCAAGGCTTCGCCCATGGCTCCTCCGCCCAGAAATCCGATTTTCCGCCCTTTTAAAGGCATGCTTTTATCCCCCCAGGCTATGATCAAAAACGCATTTTCGAGAACATGCTTTTTTCCTTGCCCTGTTCTTTCAACTCGCTGGATATATCCATATTGTTTGGTACGAAAAGGAAAATACCGTTGCCGACCTTCTGCATACTGCCATTTAAAGCATATGTCGCCCCGCTGACGAAATCCACAACCCGCTGGGCCAGTTCAGCTTCCGCATGTTCCAGGTTCACAATAACCGGACGCCTGTTTTTAAGGTTGTCAGTAATGCTTCTGGTTTCGTCAAAAGCCCTGGGCTCTGATACAACCACCCGCAACTGGCGCTGTGCGTGCATACTGATAACCGTGCCTTTTTCTTTGTCTTTTCTCTTATGCCACGGCTGATCTTCACGCAATTCCTCACGGGCGCCTTTTTCTTCTTCCGCTGCAGCTTCCTCCTCAAAACCCATAAAGTTCAACATTTTATCTACAAGTTTCAACGGCATCTGACCTCCTTAATATCAGCTTTTTTATCACAATCCTGAAATCCTTCCCGCTCAACAGACATTTCAGGCCTATAACAATGAAATCGGTGAATTCATAAAAAACCTTAATACCTCTTACCGAACACCGCCGTGCCCAGACGCAATATATTGGCGCCTTCTTCCACAGCGACTTCGAAGTCTCCGCTCATGCCCATGGACAGGTACCTCATATTCAGACCCTGTATTCTTTCTTCCAGCCGCCGGGACAGTTCCCTGGCCTGCCGGAATACATACCTGACCTCCTCGGCGTCATCACATTCAGGCGCTATTGTCATCAGCCCCCGTAGCTGAATACCCCGCAGATTGGCTGCTTCCGCCACAAAATCTTCAGCCTCGGCAGGAGAAATCCCGAACTTTGACTCTTCTCCCGCCACATTGACCTGAACCAGCGCCTGGACTTTCCTGCCCGCCTCAGACGCTGCCCTGTGCATCTCCTCCGCCAGGGACCAGCGGTCAAGTGAATGTACTAAGCTTATATGCGCGAGTACTTTTTTCACTTTATTTGTCTGCAGGTGGCCTATGAAATGCCATTCCAGTTCCGGCGGGAGTTGGGGATATTTATTAAGAAACTCCTGCGCCCTGTTTTCACCAAAACTTGCAACCCCGCAGGCAAACGCTTCTTTAATAAGATCCACACTCATATTTTTGCTTACCGCTACAACGCGTATCTCTTCAGGCCGGCGGCCTGAGCGAAGAGCAGCGGCACAAATGCGTTCCCGCACCTGAATCAAGTTTTTCAGGACACTCAAAACAACCCCACCCTTTATTCCACGAAAGAGCCTTCCCTGCTCAAAACAGGGTTGCTGACATAACGGGCGCCCTCATCAAGTCCCTCCCCGGAAACCGCAACCCTGCCGGCAAGTTCCCCCTCTATATCTATGGGCTTCCACTGGGCCTTTTTCCTAACTACCAGGTAAACTCCAGGCTGCTCCGCACGGTAGACCACAGCGCCGCTGGGTACCAGGAGACCTTTTAGCTGCTTTGTTGTTACCGTCAGGCGCACCTTCCGGTTATGGACTATCGACTCAGGGTAATCGGAAATCATGAAATAGCCTTCCCACCTGTCACCCTTATCCACCAGACTGGATGGCTTTATTCTTAAAGAGAGGTTGTTCCAGGCTGCCTGCAGCCACACCGGCTTGTCCGCGTAACCGGCGGGGAGTGCCGGTTTCGGTATGGCGCCATAGATAATTACCGGTGAGAGATTGTCGATTATCTTAAATATAGGCTGGCCTTTCTCAACCCGGGTCCTGGCGACAACCGGCTTATCAGCTATTTTTTCTAATCCCGGCAGATCTAATACATCTGTATTGGCAGGGGTGAGCATGCTTTCCAGACCATCCAGGTGACTGCATAATATCCCGGCTGAATCGGTGTATACAGCAACCGTCTGCCCACCCGTCCCATCTTCCGGCGCCGTCTCGATATCCGCCGCTTTCGCCCCTACTTCAAGCCGTCTGCCGTCAGGTTGGGTGAAGCGGAGCGAGCCATTGGCCGGCGCCCGCGTCACTTTCTCGTTTTTAAGTAAGATACCGTCCATATAGACAGTCTCGCTAACCTCCGCTCCGGTCAGAGACTGTACATCAGATATAGCCGAGATAATGAATTGCCTGGCCAAAAAAAATAAGCAACATGACAACGCTGTAAAAAACAAAGCCTTCAACAACAGATTTCTCGACTTTTTTCTCCTACTTGAAGGCATAGGTGACCTCTTTTTATTTACCATAGTTCAAATTCACCTGAAAATTACCTTCAAATGGAAGATTATTCGACGGTACAAAAGCCAACTCCTGCCGCCGGCTCCAAAACTGAAGCTTTTTTTAATAATTTTTGCTGTCCTCCGGTCCTTTTTATCTTGTCTGTCCGGTCAGCGGCAAAAGAAATGAAAACGTGCTTCCCCTGCCGACTTTGCTCTCAACCTGTACCCTGCCGTTATGAGATTCAACAATATGCTTGACTATGGACAGGCCCAGGCCGGTTCCTCCCAGTTCACGGGAGCGGGCTTTATCAACCCGGTAAAAGCGTTCAAAAAGGCGGGCCATGTGTTCCGGTGAAATACCAGATCCATTGTCCTTCACATCCACCCTTAATTCGCCCTGTTCACAACAGGCGGCGACACAGATTGTCCCACCCGGCATGGTATAGTTGACAGCGTTATCGATCAGATTAATCAGCACCTGCCTGAGCATATCAGGATCTCCCTGCACCACAGGCAGATCCTCGGGCAGGTCTGTGGTAATAGTGAGGTTTTTCTCTATAGCACGGGGACTGATAATGGCCACAACCCGCTTGATCAGATCGCCCATGTCGATCTTTTCCATGGCAATCACATTATTCTTGTCTTCATACCTGGAGAGGTTCAGCAATTCATCAAGCAGTTTGGTAAGCCGCTCTGTCTCCTTATTGATAATTTCAAGGAAATTCCTGGCTGTTTTAGGATCGTCCAAAGCCCCGTCCAGCAAGGTTTCCGCAAACCCGCGGACAGAGGTCAGGGGGGTACGCAGTTCGTGGGAGACATTGGCGACAAATTCACTGCGCATTTCCTCCAGCATCTTCCTGTCAGTTATGTTCCTCAGCAGGGCGACAACCTCTCCCCGGTCCTCACCGGTATCTGTCGGAGTTACATATACGTTAAAAACCCGCCGGTCGGGGGTTAAAACCTGTATTTGCTTCCTGATTGTCTTGCCTGTCTCAAGGGACTCATGCAGAAGCTTCTCTAGTTCATAATCCCGTAT
>CAZJGV010000129.1:0-9235 GCA_964545615.1 uncultured Pelotomaculum sp. | reverse complement strand
AAGGACCTTGTTACTGGTTTAAAATTTAGTGTGTTTGAAGAAGCTGACCGTATTATCCAGAGTCAATATACCCCGCCCGGTGTTGTTATTAACAGTGATCTGGAAATTATTCAGTTCCGGGGACATACTGGAGCATATCTTGAACCTGCATCCGGGACCCCGAGCCTCAAGCTTTTTAAAATGATCCGGGATGGTTTGGCGCTTGGACTAAACAGCGCCATTAAACAGGCGAAAAAGGAGAATGGCCCGGTCAGAAAAGAAGGTCTGCAGGTTGTTTATAATGACTCTGTCAACCTCATCAATATTGATGTGATCCCTATCAGTGAGCCAAATAAGAAAGATAAATATTTTCTGATATTATTTGAGAAAGCTGTTTGCCGGGCGCTGCCTGAAGGGACTGCAGACAGCACTGGAGCAGGGTTGGATCAGGTGACGGCAGGGGACGGAAACAACGAGCCAAATAGATTGGAACATGAGCTTACCGCAACTAAAGAGTATCTGCAATCCGTTATTGAACAGTATGAGTTAGCCAACGAGGATCTCCGGGCAGCTAACGAAGAGATTCAATCCAGCAATGAAGAATTGCAAAGCATGAATGAAGAACTGGAAACCGCTAAAGAAGAGCTTCAATCAACCAATGAAGAACTCATGACCTTAAACGACGAAGTGCAAAACCGCAACCTTGAAATCAGCAAGGTCAGCAGTGACTTGTATAACCTTTTTCGCAGTATCAATATTGCAGTGATTATGCTCAGTAATAATTTACATATCAGGCGTTTCAACCCCCCCCGCGGAAAAGGTTTTAAATCTGATTGCCACAGACATCGGGCGGCCTGTAACCGATATCAATATAAATTTTAACAACTTAAATCTGGAGCAGGCGGTCCTGGAAGTAATCGACACCCTGGTCAGCGAAGAGCAGGAAGTACAGGACCGTCATGGCTGCTGGTATTCTGTGCAAATCCGCCCATACAGGACCACGGATAATAAAATAGATGGCGTTGTTATTACCTTTGCCGATATTGATACAGTGAAAAAAAGCCTGGCGTTATCCGAGGAAGCGCGCGCATACGCGGAAGCGGTTGTGGAGACCGTGCGGGAACCGCTCCTGGTTCTCGACGCCGGGTTGCACATAAAATCGGCGAATAGGGCTTTCTATCAGGCCTTCATGGTAAAACCGGAGGATACAGTGGGCCAGGCTATTTTTGATCTGGGGAATGGACAGTGGGATATTCCAGAATTACGCATCCTTTTAGAGGACATTCTTGGTAAAGATACTATGTTTGAAGGTTTTGAAGTAGCTAATGCTTTTCCATATATCGGTTACAAGAGGATGCTGGTCAATGCCCGCCGGATTGTCGGCTCGAACGACCAAACTAAATTGATACTTGTGGCCATTGAGGACGTGACTAAAAGATAAGGTTGACAAAACAATTAAAAAATCATCCGCAAGTTGATTAGATTAAATGTACATACACGGCGGATGGCCTGTCGGCGCCTGGCAGTAAGATTAGCAGGAGGTAATTTTTATGGCGAAGCTTGAAAAGAGTGTCAGAATCGGAACCATGAGGCCAGGTATGTTCCTGCAGTTTATGAAAGCATCTTACAAGAATGAGGTGTCACGACTCAGAGATGAATTGGAAACTAAGCGGTTGGACCTGGAGGCAAAGTGCCAGGCGCTGCAGGAAGCTCTTGCAGAATTGGAGGAATCCCGGAATCGCTATGCGGCTCTTTACGACTTTGCCCCGGTGGGTTATGCGACTCTCGATTATAAAGGCTGCATACAGGAGATTAACTTAACAGGCGCATCTTTAATAGGCTGGGATAGGTCACGATTGATAGGTATGCCTATGTGCGTTTTTATTGTCAAGAGCGATATGAAGCTGTTTCTGGACCATCTGCGCCGCTGCAGGCTGACCAATGAAAAGGTAATCACGGAATTATGCCTTGCGGCAAAAAGTGGCTCTCCGGTCCAGGTGCAACTCCTGAGCGTATCGCATATTAGCGCTGGAGGCGACACGTTTCAGTATAAAACTGTGATCACTGATATCACTGAGCGCAAGCTGTCCTATCTTGACCGGTTAAACCTGGTGGGAGAAATGGCAGCCGGTATCGGACATGAGATCAGAAACCCGATGACTACTGTGCGTGGTTTTCTGCAGTTGTACAGGGAAAGAGATGCGTTCATTCAGTATAAAGACAGCTTTGACCTTATGATTGATGAACTTGACCGGGCAAATTCAATAATCACTGAATTTATTCTTTTGGCCAGGAACAAGATGTTAGATTTGAAGATTCAGGATCTCAATAAAATATTGGAAAACCTGTTTCCACAAATCCAGATAGACGCTATGGTAATAAATGTAAATATTAACTTGAAGATGGAAAACATTCCCGTATTACCCCTTGATGAAAAAGAGATCAGCCAGCTTATTTTAAACCTGGTCCGTAACGGTTTAGAGGCCATGGCGTCCGGCGGGAATATGACTGTAAGAACGTATGCGGACAGTCAGGAGGTGGTTTTATCAGTGCAGGACCAGGGCAGTGGGATCGAGCCCGGTATGCTGGAAAAATTAGGCACTCCTTTTTTCACCACTAAAGATTACGGGACAGGCCTGGGGCTGGCGGTTTGTTACAGTATTGCCGCCAGGCACAACGCTGTTATTAGTATAGAAACCAGTTCCGCAGGCACGACCTTTTTGGTAAGGTTTAAGCTATAATGCTTTCACCAGACAGCTATTCTCATGAGTTTTCTGATAAACGGATGTATATATAGTAAGAATCAATTGTGATAATCTTTTGTCAACGCCTGGACGACACTGCCGGTGGATTATCCAGGGTATGACGTTGTTTTGCTATTTTAATTAATTTTTGATACTCCTCGATTTCCGTTGATATAAAATCCTTGAACAAATTTCTTATATCTTTCCTTATGGCTACGGTATACGCCCTGGTATGCTGAGCTATAGCGACTTGCGCAGCAGTTATCAACACGCTCAGAAACTCGTCATCACTCAGTTTAATCTTGTTGACCTGACCGGGCGGCCCCTGTTTTAACCGCCTGACCGGGTGGGCGGGAACTGTGAACCCCTCTTCCTTTAGTTTTGTTTCCACTTGCTCCAGTTGAGGCAGCGCTATTTGGTTAAGCAACCGCTTCAGCATTGTTATCAATTCCTGGTCATTGGTACTGGCGAGGAGTGATTCGGCGTTGATCACGCTTAAACGCCTTCCCCCCAATTCCTCCCACAGCATAAAAACCTCACCCATGTTAAGGCTGTTTTCCCTGGCGGTCGCCGGGGGAGGAGCCTCAGATACATGCCTGCTGTTGCCTAGATCCATAATCAGGCCATAACCCTGTATTTCATTAAAAGCATATCTATAAACATTTTTTGCACCGATTCCCTGGTGCATGCTCCAATAGCTTTAGCATTTTGAGATAACAGGATTTGACTCCAGGCGATTAAATTGCTGATTACTTCCTCATCACTCAGTTTTACTTCCTGTCCAACACCGGGTTTGCCCATTGAGACCTTGGTGGCGGGCTGCGGAGGTACGGTAAAACCTTCTTTCTTTAAAACTTTTTCAATCGGACTGATCCGGGTTAGGTAAACCCCCTTTATAAGCCCCTGTAAAAGAAGATGCAGCTCGCCCTCCTCAGTATTCATAACGTATGTTTCTAACACGGTGATCATCTCATAGCCTGAAGTCAGGCCCTCCCACAGGAAGTATATTTCCCCGGCGTGCAAGGGCTTATCAGCTTCCGGCCGGGTAAAAGGCATCAGCTTTTTCAGTTTGTAAAGCTTTAGTATATTCATCCGTGCACCTCATTAAGAAATAGTCAGTTTCTATTATGATGAACTAATTTAGATAAACATATGATTTTATGACAACTATTTCTGCTGGTAGATCATGGGCTTTTAAATCTCACTTTTAAAATTCAACTTATTCGGATAGCTTTTTCAGATTAAATAATTTGTGGTACTCATAAAATATCCAGTACAAGATCCAGTCAGCAAGATATGACCACCAGCTGTTCCACCATTGGTGGTAGATCAGGTGGTTTGTAGCATGATAGACTAACTCCAGGCTGATAGACAATCCAGTCCAAATAAACCAATAGCCGAACATTAACCGGAATGTCTGTTCCTTTGGCAGCCACTGGATAAATAAGTATGTTACCACTATATAAACTCCAAAATCATTAAATATAGATATCAATAAGGAGTTTAAGTTTTGATAGTGCCACAGAGTATAATAGTGCATTATGTTATCTGTAAGACATCCAAGGAATGAAGCGAAAAGTGTTACGGGGAACAACTCTCTCCAACGTTTTTTATCGGCGAACAAAATCCAGAGTATCCATGCTGTGATAAAAATAACTACATGAAACAATTAAAATCCTCTTTTCTTTAGAACTAAAGGCTACTGGGCATAGCGCTGTGAGAGGAATGGGGACACACCCCTGCGGGGAATTTCCCCGATTGAAGATGTCCCCCGATTACAGGACCTAAACCTGTTACAATTATTCCCCTGTGATTTAGTTTTACCCAAAAATAATAGAGCCCGGTTTTCACGGGCGGAGGTTGGCTAGAATACTTCGGCTAATAGGTCCGGATTTATCCGTACCTATTAGCCGAATAAATTCGCATCTACCTTTTTCGCTTACATTTTGATTCGCGTAATGAGCAGCCTCACGTCGCGGAGCGTATGAAGAATCAGCGCGGCCATGATTACTGCGGCCAGTAAAAGAATAAACAGAAGAAAAACTTTAAAGTTAAAACCAATGAAACTTACATCCCGCAACAGCCGGGAAACCGCCATGACCGGCGCCGTTATTTCTTCAAGAGATCCGGCCCATTCACAGGCTATATAGGTGTAAATTCCAGCGAGGCAGGTATGACCGACCCGTGAGACTACAAACGGCAGCATCCTGATGTCGGTTTCCGCAATCATACTCGCCACCTGGGCCTGAACTGAAAGGCCGCTCCAGGCCAGGATCATCCCTGCCGCAACCACCTGCTGCAGCAGCGGTGCGGCGGCCTCACTGGCCAATTTGGAGCCTATAGTCATTTCAAAGAAACCGCTGCCGAGCGCTGGAAGAATATCCGGGGCGAAACCCAGCGGCAAAAGAAATATACCCAGGGTCCTGGCAATGGCCTCAATAATCCCGGCAGCGCTCATAAGCCTTATGATTACGGCGAAAAGAATGATGAAACCACCTATATTGAGCAGGTTTGTTATGGAATTTTTAACGGCGTCTCCCATGATTTTACCCACAGGCCTGTTTTCCTGTCTTTGCTGCTGCTGCATCTTTCGAAAGGCCTGTCTCACCACCCCGCGGCCGCTTACCGCTGGTCCGGCCAGGCGCACGGGATCACCGCCGGCGTAAAAGCGCAGGATCAGGCCCAGGGTCAGGTTTGACAGATAATGCGCACCGGCTATCAGTACGCCCAGACCGGGGTTGTTGAACATCCCCACTGAAACGGCAACCAGCATAAAAAGAGGGCTGGAGTTATTGGTGAAGGACATCAGGCGTTCGGCCTCCGCCCTGGTGCACAGGCCGTCTGAGCGCAGCCTGGCGGTAAGCATGGCGCCTATAGGATAACCTGAGGTAAAGCCTACCGCCATTACAAAAGAGCCGGTGCCGGGCACCCTGAAAAGGGGGCGCATAACCGGTTCTAAGAGCACTCCCATAAAATGGACCACGCCAAAACTCATCAGCAGTTCGGAAGCTATAAAAAAGGGCAGGAGTGATGGGAAAACTATATTCCACCAGGTTTTTAGTCCTGTGACGGAACCTTCAAAGACAATGCGCGGGTTAAGAATCATAGCTATTGTAAAAGCCAGGGCCAATACTGTCCAGCCCAGGCGATTGAAGTCTTTGCGGTTGGTGTTTTTAGATTTGAAAGGTATAGCTCTAACCAATATATTTCGCCCCTTTATGGACAGCCTAGGAAAAGTATATGGTGCGGGATGTGCTTAAATGAATCAAAAAGGAAAATTCTTGACAAAACACCGCCTTCTTAATATAATTTGTTGTGTTGAATTCGGAGTGATATATTATGCTGCAGCTTAATGTTGCCAGATTGAAAAGGTCTCCAGGGGATACAGAGCGTTTTGACCTGTTGGAGCATTTACCACCGCTGGAATTTTCCGGGGATGAGATAAGCTTTGTTGAACCGGTTAAGGCCCTACTGTCTGCCTTAAATACCGGTAAAACCCTTACCGTGACAGGGAAAGTCAGCGGAAAACTGGAGCTAAAGTGCGGTCGTTGCCTGGGGTCATTTATTTATGAATTTGAAGTGCCTTTTGAAGAAAACTATGCCCTGGCTAAAGAAACACCGGCTGAGGATATTCTTCCTTTCTCCGGAGATTTTCTGGACGTGACGCCGGAATTTGAAAAGAGTATCTTTCTCGTATTGCCTATGAAAACTTTGTGTAATGAGGATTGCCTGGGGCTGTGTCCCAAATGCGGTCGAAATCTTAACGAAGGCAATTGTGGTTGCGTCGACGAAGAAATTGACCCGCGTCTAGGTGTTTTAAAAGATCTTTTAAAGGAAGAATAGGGTTTAATTCATTGACCAAAAGTGCGAATAAATGCGTGCTTTAAGGAGGTGTGTAAAATATGGGAGTACCAAAGAGGAAGTCTTCCAAACAGCGTGGCAGGCAAAGGCGCGCCGCAAATATGAAACTTGAAGTTCCCGCATTGGTTAATTGCCCGCAATGCCATGCCCTGGTTGTGCCGCACCACCTGTGCCCTGAGTGTGGGTACTATAAAGAGAGGGAAGTCATTGCCGCAAAATAAGACAAATACTAAAGAATTATTAATAAGCTCGCTATTCCATGAGAGGGAGCTTATTTTTTTTCCATTTACTTGCAAATTAATTTAATGTACATTATACTATATTTAGTACCTGGTACTAAATTTTTTGTTGATATTTGACAATAGTGAGATTACGGGTGGATTGAGTATGGGCAAATTGGAAAGGCAGCAGTGCCTGGCCAGATATCTGGGCAGTGATCCCTTCCTTACGGATGAGGATCTGGCACAGATTTTAAAGGTAAGCGTTCAGACCATCAGGTTGGACAGGTTTGAACTGAAAATACCTGAATTGAAGGAAAGGCTGAAGAACGTGGCCAAGGGCGTCGTTTCACTGCCCAGAACGCTTTCCGGCAGGGAATTGATGGGAGAACTGGTTGATTTGGATGTGGGCAGTTCGGGGATGTCGATTTTGCCTGTCGGAACTGATATGACTTTAAGTAAAACCCGTTTTTTAAGAGGTCATTATTTGTTTGCCCAGGCCAACTCACTGGCTGTGGCGGTAATTGACGCCGAGGTTGCTTTAACCGGGATCGCCAGGGTCAGCTTTAAGCGTCCGGTTGTATGCGGCGAAAAAGTTCTGGCGAGAGCGGTTATTAAAGTAAATAAAGGTAATAAATACATGGTAAAAGTTACCTCATACGTAAAAGATGAAATTGTATTTCAGGGCAGGTTTCTTATCTTCGCGGAACTTGAGGAGGTCGTACCGCAGTGAAAATAGCTGTGGATGCAATGGGTGGGGACTATGCTCCCCGGGAAATAATAAAAGGCGCCCTCCAAGCTGCGGCTGAATACGGAATAGCGGTAATTTTGGTAGGGGATGAAGAGCAGATTCAGGCTGAACTGGCAGGCAATAGCTCCGGTGGGATGGTAACGGTGGTTCACGCCAATGAGGTAATCAGCATGGGCGAACACCCGGCTGTCGCAGTGCGCCGCAAAAGAAATTCCTCAATTGTCAGGGCTACCAGATTGGTTAAAGAGGGCGAGGCTGACGCTGTGGTATCGGCGGGCAGCACCGGCGCCGCTATGGCTTCGGCATTGCTGAACATGGGCAGGATTAAAGGTATTGACCGCCCCGCTATAGCCGGTGTCCTGCCCAACGAGAATGGTTTTACGGTTCTTTTAGACGTCGGCGCCAATGTTGACTGCAAGCCTCAGCACCTGCTCCAATTCGGGATCATGGGTTACCAGTACGCTAAAATGATTCTTGGTAATGCCAGCCCGCGGGTCGGGCTTTTAAGCAATGGTGAGGAAGATACTAAAGGGAATGAAACTACTCTGGCCGCTTTTCCACTCCTTAAAGGCGCGGGGATTAATTTTATTGGTAATGTTGAGGGAAGGGATATTTTCGAAGGAACCGCCGATGTGGTTGTATGCGACGGTTTTGCGGGGAATGTTGTGCTTAAAGCCGGGGAAGGTATGGCCAGGATGCTTTTAAAAATGATGAAAGAGGAAATTACTAAAAGCTTACTGGCCAAAATGGGTACGCTGATGGCCGGGCCAGCTTTAAAGTGCTTGCAAAGGCGTTTGGATTACGCCGAGTACGGGGGCGCTCCCATGCTGGGAGTTAACGGAGTGTCGGTGATCTGCCATGGCAGTTCCAGAGATAAAGCGGTTAAAAACGCCATCAGAGTTGCCAGAGAGTCGGTGGATAACCGGTTGGTCGACGCAATCAGTCTGAATATAGAGAGTTTAAAAACCAGGGAGGTTTGTGGAAATCTTGCCGAAGGAATTGATTAACGCCGGGATTGCAGGTATAGGAGTATATTTGCCCGACCGGATTCTTACCAATGCTGATCTTGAAAAGATTGTTGATACCAGTAACGAGTGGATTCTAAACCGGTCCGGGATCAGGGAAAGGCGTATTGCCGCCCCGGAGCAGGCGACCTCTGACATGGCCGAGGCAGCCGGCTTGAAGGCTTTAGCTGACGCTGGAGTGCCTGCCGAAGAGGTGGACCTGATTATCGTGGCCACCAATACACCCGACATGCTTTTCCCCGCAACTGCCTGTCTGGTACAGGACAGGATTGGCGCGAAAAAGGCCGGCGCCTTTGACCTGGCGGCGGGTTGTACCGGTTTCGTGTACGCCATGTCGGTCGGCAGCCAGTTTATTGCCGCCGGTTCCTGTAAAACAGTGCTGGTGATTGGATCTGAAAATCTATCTAAAGTTATTAACTGGCAGGACCGCAGGACCTGTGTCCTCTTTGGCGACGGCGCCGGGGCTGTTGTCCTCAAGCCCGCGCCTGAAGGCAGCGGGATCCTTTCCTTTAAACTGTGGGCGGATGGCTCCAGCAGCTCGATTTTAAGACAGCCTGCCGGGGGATCAAGGCTTCCCGCTACCTGCCAAACTGTTGAAGAAAAACTGCACTATCTTCAGATGAAAGGTTCTGTCATAAATGCGGCAGTGCAACCGGG
>CAZJGV010000128.1:3585-9274 GCA_964545615.1 uncultured Pelotomaculum sp. | reverse complement strand
TGATGTAGTTCCATGGGGTGTACTGCAAAACGGCGATGTTCACACCGTTTGCAAAGGCATGGGCAAAACCTTCCTCACATATACAGGGTACCCCCAATCTCCTGACGGGGATTGGTATATCTGGCGGAATAACGATACCCCGCAGAAATTTGAAAGGGTTTCCAGGGCGGCGGAGGACGAATTCGCTCATCTTGTGACGGAATCGCAGGTTAGGCGAAATATACTCCGCCAGTTAAAAGCGGCGCTGAGGGATTTGCTAGATGAATAAAACGAAAAGGAGCGTTAAAGATGGACGACAGATTATTCCCGGTTTCGGACGTATTTAGCAAATACGGGTTCAACGACACCGGCGTAGGGAGCAGTTTAGCAATTGAGGTAGCCGAAATGCTGGATAGCTACGGCTACCAGGCAAGTACTGTAGATGCATGTTCCCACTGCATCTATATAGACGAGGTAATAACGCCGGACGGGAGGGACCTGGGATACCACAGGGAAGATGATCCCGATATTCTTGCACTATTGGACAAACATTTCCCTTTTAAGGTAAGCATCTATGAAGCAAGCTATGGGCTGGACACCATGGAACATCCTTTTAAGAAGAAAGGGGAGGGAGTAAAATGGCCAGAACGATAGGGGTATATTTATATCCCGAAACATCGGATGGAATCAACAGGCGCGGGGATAACCGCAGCCAGACCATAAACCGCGACCTGGAGCGTCTGTATTACATGTACGACCGCTCAATTCGCGAAACACCGCTGGAGGTGGGCGAAGCCTGCCTGCTGGTGGATTGTCTGAATGGTAGCCCAACGGACCCCCGAAGCGCCGGGCTCCTCTGGGCAAGTGTGGAGGATAGCATAGCCATGGAGGGACTTGACAAAAAATGGGGAGTTGACGGGCAGAAGCTGGTTGGAAAAATAAAGAACATGAACATCCTCCAGCAGATGGCCCTGGTTGACGCGGCGGAAAGATTTTGGGCAAAGTCCGAGGCGTGGGAGTCCACCGAAGCCGGCGCTAGGGAATGCTTTAATGTTTAACCCCAGCCAGGCGGGGGTAATGCCCGGCAGAAAGGAAGGGAAAAGAAATGAAAAAGTTGGTAGGATTAGAAGGGGGAACTAACGATACCTGGTTTAAAATTTTGGATGTGAAGAAAGCCAGCATAAATATTTACCCGTCAATAAAAGACGGGAAGGTAATGCTAAATGTGGTTATGGATGATGTGGTTATGGATGCAGAATTTTTCAAGAATAAGAAAAAGGTTAACATCCCCGGCCACTATGCTATTGTTGCTGGCAACGCCGTCTGCGCCGCCGAAGGTATTTTGGACGCCCTGGAAGGGGTGACGCTTGAAAAGCGTTATGACGTCAATTTTACTCCAAAATACAGGGCGATTGCCGTTAACCCAAACGGCGTCGAAATATGGGAAATCGCCGATTACGAAGCTGAGTTAAAAAAAGTTTGCGCCAATGCGTAAACGATACCCCCGGGAGAAATCCCGGGGGCTTTTTTATTTTCCTGCAAAATGTACATTGTTTAATCCGGCCAGTTGGAATGTAATGCAACGGGGAATGCAACCGGCGAGTAAGCCCTAATAAAAAGTAACAAAACATAAAAAGACACTCCGCCCAAGAGTGCCTTAAAAGCCTGATAATAAAGGGTTTTAACAAAACGTAATGAATCATAAAAAGACCGAACCTGTCCTTGGGGTGGTAGAGGCCGCACGTTCAAGTCGTGTCGCTCCGACCAACGGAACAAAGGCTTCCGGGCAACCGGGGGCCTTTTCTTTTTAAGAAAATAATGCAACCGTAATGCAACCGGTTTTGGAATGCAACGCGTTGCATTACTGACTAGCCTTCAATATTAGCTTGTCCATCTTTGCGGCGGCTTTTTTCTTTACCTCCGGAGATACATGAGAGTATGTATTTGCGGTAGTGGAAATATCGGCGTGGCCGAGAAGCTCTTGAACTGTTTTGAGATTTTCGCCTTCTTCTAAAAGACGGGTGGCATAAGTGTGCCGGAGGGCATGGAGGTTTATGTCGCCCGGGACTCCGGCCTTATCTCTTAGCTCATAGAACTTTCTGGTGAAATTGCGGGGATAAATTGGGGTGCCTGTGCTGGTACAAAATACTAGATCATTGTTTTGATAGTTGGCGCCAACTACTAGCCTTAATTCTAGTTGTTCAACCCGGTGTCTTTTAATTGCAGCAATAACTTCGCCCGGCAAGGGGACAATTCTTTTTGATTTTTCCGTTTTGGGCTCATCAAAATAAAGGCCCTTTTCCTTTGTTCGCACAAGCGATTGTTCAATGCGAATTATTCCCTCATCCAAGTCAACGTCCTGCCAACGGAGTCCCAACAATTCACCTAATCGGAGACCGGTACCTAAAAGGCAAAGAAAAGCTGTTCCCCATCGATCAGCCCCAAGGACGTTTAGGAATTTACCCATTTCCTCCAGTGTCATGGACCTAACTTTGGTATCTTCTAGCCTGGGTAATTTCGCCGCATCTGCTGGATTCCATAAAATAATACGATTTTCCACGGCTTGTTTAAGGCAGGAATGGATGATCTGGTGATTGCGCCTTACCGTAGCCGGCGCAAACTTATCTTTGACCATCTGGGTATATAACCCCTGTATATCATCAGTGCGAATATCATTTAGCGCAATATGCCCCAGCGCAGGGTATATATGGGTACGAATTGATCGGTAATAGTTTTCCCAGGTCGAAAGCCGCAATTCAATTCTTTTATATTCATCCATCCACGTCAAAAGCCATTCCCCGAAAGTTTTATCTTGTGCTTGTAAATTTACTCCCCTGTCTAAATCATCTAAAACCTCCCTCATTTTTTCTTTTACTTCCCCTCTTGTTTTCCCGTATAAACTCTTCCTTTTTGGCTTGCCTGTTTCAGGGTTAGTCCCAACAGTAACTTGCCCTATCCATTGCCCCTTCCTTTTCCCGGATTTGATTTGATAAATAGTTCCTTCCCCATTGGCGTTTTTTCTTTTCTTGGACACTTATTTGCACCTCCGCCTATTTTATTTCGACACAATTGTCGAAATATGATACAATTTCGTCCTTGTTTTATCGAGTACATGCAGTATAATATTAATATCGAACACACGTTCTTGAATATCTAAAAAGGAGGGCAGGTAATGGGGCAAATAAAAAATGAGGTCGTAGAAATTATAAAAAGTCTTTCCGATGAGGAGGTTGAAAAGCTCTTATCCTTTCTAGAAAATCTCATAAATAAGAGACCAGTATAAAAACTGGTCTTTTATTTTTCTTTCAATTTTTCCAGGATGCTTAAAAATTCTAGAACCGCATTTACTTCTGCCGTGCTTAATGTTTCAACTATTTTTATTGCTTTTTTTTGATTTGGAGATAATTTATTGTCCTTCGAGTAATCCACCATCATCTTGCCTTCACCGTATAAAATCCAATCCGCTGAAAACCCATACATTTCTTCAATTAATTTTGCTAAAGAATTTGAGATACATCCTTTTTTATTGTTTAAAAGCAAGGAAATATAATTTTCCGTTACGCCGATTGATGCTGCAAATTCTTTTTGCTTCATGCCACTCCCAACAATAATAATTGCCAATCTCTCACTTAACACGACCATCACCCCCCTTGTTTTAAATTATAAATTAAAAATATAACCAAGTCAAATATAAAAGTATTGCAAATATAACTAAGTTATGATAAAGTATAACCAAGTTAGACATAATAATACCTGCGAGGTGAGATAAAGTGTCGGAAAATAATGCGATTACCAATAAAGAAAAACTGTTGCTGTATGAAAAAATAAAGACCCTTCCCGAAGAGCAAGTAAATAAATTGCTCATCTTTCTGGCCGGCATGCAAGCTGAAAAAAACATTGAAAAGACAGGGTAATAAGGGGGTGAGGTCATAATGAAAAATTTGCGTTTTGATGACTTGCCGGATTACCTGACAATCAATGAACTAAAGCAATACCTTCGTATCGGGGCTAATAGGGCGTATGAACTGGCTAATCGGAAAGGGTTTCCTTATTTAAGAAACGGGAACAGGAAGCTCTTCCCAAAAGCTCAAGTCAAGGAATGGTTAGATCGCGAAGTGGAGCAAGGGAGATTACCGAAAAAATTGCGGGCGATTTAGATTGAAAATAGCTAAACAACTAACAGGCTAGAAAATAGGTTAAAATCATTCGGACTTTCGGCCTCATATCAGACCGAAAGTACCGGTTAAAGGCAGGTGATCACAATCGGTAAAAAATGGACGGATAAGGAACTCAAGTACCTGCGGGACAACATAGGAACCATCAGCGCGTACCAGATGGCTAAAAAGCTAGGGCGCCCCAATACAACGGTGTGGGAAAAAGTAAAAAGGCTGAAAGAGAGTGAATGCGAACTTAAGAAGCCTGCCGCCCTTACGACCGCGCAGAAGCTGGAGGCGCTGGAGGAGCGGTTCAAAAACCCGCTGTTGAGGGTTGCCGTTTTTCGGGACAAGCTGTCGGCTAACTGGACGCCAATCGACCGGCTGAGCGATCTGGTGCTTTACAATGGAATTTACCAAAAGGGGGTGCAAAATGCTGGACGAGGAAAAGGCGCTAAAACTAACAAAGGCAAAAGACCTGCTGCTTGCCGCAAAGGAGGCGGAAACCAGAAATTGCACACAGGAGTTAATTAGGGAATTATATCGCAGGTATTACAAGGCGGTGGAGCTGGAAAACGAAAAACTGCTGGGGAGAAGGTGAGATGTTGGACAGGAAAATATGCCCGATCATGACGGCGGGGAATTTAGATGCGACTGCGTACTGCGAAGAATCAAAATGTGCTTGGTGGAACGCTGAAATTAATAAGTGCTCACTGTGTATCATTTTTACAAAGGAGGAGGGGTAAGCGTATTAAATATATCCCATTCACACAATATTTATTACCTAATGGCCGCAAAATAGAAACAGGTATATTTCGGCCAGACGAAATCTATGAAAAAGCTATGGATATTATTGATGCCGGGTTTCGCTTTGAAGCTGAAATATTAAGAACCGGTGAAGTGAGTATAACGATTACGGATAATGATGATGTTGATGTGGATATTGAAGTCGTTGAAAACGGCCCTGATGTTTTACTGGCCGTAGATCAACTAGTCAACCGGTTTCATGAAATTCTAGAAAAAAGGGGCGATGGCGATGCTAGAAAAGTTGATGACAGAGCTAAAAGAGAAGGATGCCGCGAGTAATAAGGGTAATATTGTGGATAAACTTCAGGCTTTGCTGGATTACATGAAAGCTTGCGAAGAGATCCCTGGGGACGCAAAGATAACTTTTGAAAAACCGGGGAAGGAAACGGTAGTTCTTGATAATGTTAATGAGTTTGCAATCCTTGCATTACAAAACGGGAGGCTCAGAGAGGTTTATTACTGTACCGGTGTGTTTTTACAAGTTGTGAAAACCCAGATTGATGAAACACTGAAAAAAGGAGGGACAAGTCATGAGAAATATAAAAGGCGATATCAAGGTTTTACTGTATAAGGAAATTGAGAAATTAAAAGAATTTGAGAAATTAGTGGATCGTTTCGGGACCTCGAAAATCTATATTAAAAACCAACTCCCTGGCACAATTGATTTTTGCGCCGGTATGAATGAATATCAACTGGGACCAGAACAGGAGGTCGTAGTCCCCGTGGAAGACGGTGATTGTATATGCCTT
>CAZJGV010000128.1:2253-3534 GCA_964545615.1 uncultured Pelotomaculum sp. | reverse complement strand
ATATAAGTCAGATAAGGATAATACCCAGGGCGCATCCGGCAAAAGAAAGTGATGCGGTACGTAAATTGGAGGTGGTTTGAAAAATGAAAGTAAAAGCAATTAAGGGCACGGACGAAAACATGAGATGCCAAGGTTTCCAATACGAGCCCGGCGGAGAATACGAGCATTCAGGAGAAGTAAAGTGTTGCCCTAGCAGTGATGACATTGAAAACGGCAGAGGCGGATTCCATGCGTGTAAGTTGCCGCACGAATGCTTTAAATATTACCAGCCAGGCAGAAGTCGGTTTTTCGAGGTGGAATTAAGCGGCGATATTAAAGACAACTCTGATGACAGTAAAATCTGTGGTAAAAAGATAAAGTTTGGCGCAGAAATAAATGTAAAGTCTATAGTTAAGTCCGCTGTAAGTGTGTTTTTTGAGCTATTTGAATTTAAAAAGAAAATATCTTCTATCGGTGCGGCCAATGCCGGAAACCGTGGTGCGGCCAATGCCGGAAACCGTGGTGCGGCCAATGCCGGAAACCGTGGTGCGGCCAATGCCGGGAGCTATGGTGCGGCCATAGCAAGGCATGAGGGTAAAGCTACAACCGGTAAAAAAGGAGTAGCCGTTGCTTATGGTTACAATTCAAAAGCTAAGGGTGGTCTTGGAGCCATGCTTGTTTTTGTGGAAGCCGACAAAGCATGGACCGAAACAGGCGAATTTAAGGCTGTGCTGGTTGATGGTAAAACAGTCAAAGCAGATACGTTCTATCAACTGAAGGATGGTGAATTAGTTGAATTTACTTATAAAAATGAGAATGAGACAGGGGAGGGATTGCCATGAGATGGCGCCCTGAGCGCTGTATACCCCTACTGGCCTTGGGGTACGCAATCCTTGGCGTGTTGGCCACCGCCCCGTTCTGGCTGTGGCTCCTGGGGTAAAAAAATAGCCGCATGAAACGGCTGAAACAATTCTTAACAACAGTATACCACAGGCCCCAGGGAGTTGCAAAACCTTATGGACGTGAACAATTTTACTACCCCTACCCTCAGGCCGGGTTACGGCCCGGCCACACTTTTTTACAGGGAGGTTATGAAAAATGAAAAGAGTACAAATGACCGGATTGGCTAAGGTTTGTGGCACCAGGGACGCCGAGGGGACCTACGCCAACATCGAGATAAACGGGATCAAGATCGAGGACCTGTTGGCTGCCTACATGCTGGGAGATGTCCCCGAGGGGGAGCAGTGCATTGGAAGGGCTGCCCGCGGCGAGATAGACATTAACATTGCTCCGAGCACTGAG
>CAZJGV010000128.1:0-2243 GCA_964545615.1 uncultured Pelotomaculum sp. | reverse complement strand
GCGTCAACGGGGAGAAAATGGTATTGGAGCTTTAGGCAATACTCCCAATCCCTCAGGCCGGGGCTCCGGTCCCGGCCGCACTTTTAACAGGAGGCATGAAAATGGAAAAGGCAATTTCTGACTTAAGAAACTCCATAACGAAAATGACGGAAAACATCAGAGTGATTTCGATAAATTACATTAATTACCGCGGGGGCATCACTGACATTGATGTTCACGTTAAGGACAGGCGGGAGTTAGACAAGATCCACGCGCCGGAAGTCATCCAGTCGTGGGAGTCGGAAGCTTTTCCGAATGTCGTCGGAGAGGCGTACAAGATCGTTGACGGGGTGAAGTTCTTTTGCCTGCTAAGAAAAGATGCCCTTAGCGCGAAGGACGCTGAGGATATAAAACGATGTACTTCCATCCCTTTCTGACGAACCACCCGCGCCTGGCGCGAATCGCCCCGGGAACGGTGGTCGAACACAAGTACCTGCCTCGTGTGCGCCTGGTCGTTGTGTCCGGACCGCACAAAAGCCTTAGCGGGCAAGGGTATATCGTGGAATACGAGGGCAAGCTGGTCCCGGTGCTGGAAAGGAATTTGAAGTTGTAAAGGAGGCACGGCAATGCGTTTAAATTTAATATCACTTCGCCTGACGAATTTTAAGGGCGTCCGTGATTTTACCCTGGATGCGAATGGCAGTGATGTCACCATTTACGGCGACAACGAAGCGGGGAAAACCACCCTGTTCGATGCCCTTTGCTACCTTTTATTCGACAAGGACGGACGCAATAAAAAAGATTTTGAGATTAAGACACTGGACGAAAACAATCAACCCCTTCCCGGCCTCAGTCACGAGGTCGAAGGCACGTTCGACATGAACGGGAGCCTGCTCACCCTTCGCAAGGTTTATGCTGAGAAATGGACAAAGAAGCGCGGCACGGCGAAGTCCGTTTTCAGCGGCCACACCGTTGATCACTTTATCGACGGTGTACCGGTTAAAAAAGGTGACTTCGATGCCAAAATAGCCACCCTCATCCCCGAAGATATATTCAAACTTCTCACATCTCCCCTGTATTTCAACGAACAGCTTCATTGGACTGAGCGCCGGAAAATATTACTGCGCGCTTGCGGTGATGTTTCCGATGATGATGTTTTCGCCAGCAGTAATGATCTTGCTGAATTAAAAAGCATCGTTCCGGGCGGGAGAACCCTGGATGAGCATAAGGTTGTTATCGCCTCGAGGCGAAAAGAGATCAATATAGAGCTGGACAAAATCCCCGTGCGCATCGACGAAGCCACAAGGGCGCTGCCTGATATTACCGGCATTGATCGCGTTAAGCTGCCTGTTGATATTGCTAATCTGAAACACCGCAAACAGCAGAAAGAGCAGGACCTGGCCCGCATCGAGAGCGGCGGCGAGGTTGCCGAACGCAAACGACAGTTGGCCGAGGTGGAAGGCGAGATTTTGCAGATGGCAAATGAACACCGGTCGAAAAGTATGAAACTTGCCGGAGAAATGCAAGCGAAACTGCTGGCGGCTAATGGCTATTACGCAAAATACAAGGCTATAATCGACGATACAAAGCGGCGCATGACCAGCCTGGAGGAAGAGTCGGAGCGGATAAAAGAAAGTGTAGTGGCTCTGCGCAATAAATGGTACGAAGTTTCTGATCGGGCATTTGAATTTGATCAGGACACCGTCTGCCCCACCTGCGGACAGGACCTGCCGGAAGAAAGCCTGGCTGATGTGAGAGAAAAGGCGAAAGCCGCTTTTAACCTGCAAATGGCTAACGAGCTGGAGAGCATTACTACCAGCGGACGGGAGCTGAAAGACAGGCTTGAGGCAGCCAGTAAAGAGCATAACGTCCTTTTCGGCACACTGGAAGAAACGAAAGGGCTGATTGCCGAGAATGAAGCCGAAGTGAAAAGCATACAAGCCGGCATTGATGCGCTGATGAATAACGAACAGCCAATCAGCGATAATCCCAAATACGCCCAGAAATTGCGGCGAAAAAGCAACATTGAGGAAATTATTACGAAGATGCAGTCCGGTATCAAGGCGTCTGCCGAAAACGTCCGGAACGAGATTGCGGACTTTGGTCTGGCTATTGAAAAGTTAGAGGAAGATGCCGCCAAAATCAAGCGGCATAAAGATGGACAAAAGCGAATCAAGGAGCTGGAAGCGCGGGAGCGGCTTCTTGCCGCTGAATTTGAAAAACTTGAAAAGGAAGTTTATCTGTCTGAGCAGTTTACCAGGGCT
>CAZJGV010000127.1:5249-9432 GCA_964545615.1 uncultured Pelotomaculum sp. | reverse complement strand
ACATCCCGGTTTTCATTCCTATTTGTGTCGCCCGCAGCAGGCGGCGAAATGGAGGTTATTATGGTAAATGGTATAGTTGTCGTTATTGTAGTTTTGCTGCTGATATTTTTTTCGGTACGGGAAAGGGTCCGTTTACGCTTACAGCGTGAAAAGGACTGGGGATCTATTGGTGAGACCAGGTCAAGCCAAATTTCTCAGGCGCTGGCCAACCTGATTGGAGTAGCAGGTGGTATATACCTTTCCCTGTTGGTAATGGCAACTTTTTTAGAACTTCAGCTGCCGGAAAGTCTAGAAATGGGCGGGGTCAGTATGGAACCCCTGGCCGCTTTTTCTGTTATCATTTCACTTGCCCAGCCCTTTTTTGTCAGGGCTGCGAACGCGTGGCGACGGCTATGACATTTTTTTAGATGGCGGGAGGGATAAAAATGCGTATGTGCGAACTTGTGGGAAAAGAAATAGTTAATATTTGCAACGGCAGCCGTCTTGGTGTGGTGGGGGATTCCGATATAGCCATAAATATTGACTCAGGGGAAATACAATCAATCATTCTCCCCAGAAAGAGCAATTTTATCAATTTATGGGTTGATAGAAAGCACCTGGTTATACCGTGGGAAGCGGTCAGAAAAGTTGGCTCAGAAGTAATCATTGTTGAGCTGGACCAGTCCAACCCACTTTACCGGCGTTATTCAATCTAAAAAAACCATGCCCCGGCATGGTTTTTTCTTTTTCAAGCAATTTTTAAGTTATTAACAGCGCCTCTGGTTGACATACTAATCTAGGAAAAGAAGAAGTAAAACGGGAGGCGTACTATGGCCCGGCAGCACAGGGTTGAAATAATTAAGAAAATCTGCGAACTGCGCGGCTCATCGGTTCTTTGTTATGTCACGGGGGACCGTGACAATGTCAATACCAGGATAGCGCCTGACGTAACGCAAGTATTTTACAGGCACTTGGAAATGTACGGGGACAATCAGCAGGTCGATCTTTTTCTTTACACACGCGGTGGTGATGTGTTGACACCCTGGAGGTTAGTCCACCTTATTCGCGAATACACGCCGCGGTTTTGCGTGCTTGTGCCTTATAGGTGTTACAGCGCTGGAACTTTGCTTTGTCTTGGAGCTGACGAGATAGTCATGGGCAAAATGGCGGAATTGGGTCCAATAGATCCCAGTGTGGTAAACGCTTTTAATCCTCAAGACCCCAATAACCCTAGCGCCAGAATTCCTGTAAACATAGAAGATGTTTATTCCTATTTGGCACTGGCGGGAGAAAAGGCCGGAGTATGCAGCAACGACCAACAGGTCCATGCCTTCACCCTCCTGGTGGAGAGAATTCACCCTCTGGCTCTCGGCAACGTTCAGCGCAATTACATGCTGATCAGGTCGTTGGCTAAAAAACTGCTGGCCATGTGCCAACAGCCACCGCGTGAAGGACGAATTGAACATATCGTGGACAATCTGACTGAAAAGCTTTATGCCCACAGCCACATGATTTCCAGGCGGGAAGCTGCGGAAGAAATCAACCTACCGGTGGTTATTCCAGACAGCAGGCTCGAGCCGTTGATGTGGTCTTTGTACCAGGATTATGCGGAGGAACTCTCCCTGAACGAGCCATTTAACCCCCAGGAGCACCTCAGAGGAGTAAGAAGTGAATTTGAAGTGATCAGCGGTTATGTCGAATCGCTGTATGGAGCAGACGCGTTTGTTTTTTCAGGTGTTTTAGAAAGGCGCGACTATCCTGAGGCCGGGCAGGTTAAAGTAAACATATTAAAACAAAGATGGAGAACAATATCGTAAGGACAGGTAATCACAGAAGTGCAGATGCGGAGGGTGATAATATTTTGTCTGAAAACTTTAAGGATGACAAGGTTATTTTTAATTACCAGACAAATGAAACTAAATATTACTTTTTAACAGGCGGATCTGGATACCCGCTGGCCGAATTTATGCCCTTTGGTGTCTTCTGGGACGGTGGATTGGCATCCGGTCTGGTAGTTGCGGAAAAAAGACAAAAGACAACCAATACAGTCCCATGGAATGATTCGCCTAACCTTGATTAAAAGTATCAATTATCGAAGGGGTTGCTTTGAGTAATCAAATCATATTTGTGGTCTATGCTGATTCTGCCATAAGGCGTTATATGCCCGTTGCTTTTTCTCCTCGAAAACTAGCATAACAGTATAAAAAAAGCCACTATCTACTGTGAAGTGGCTTTTTATGGCAGGAGGGCTCTGATGTATTAGATAATAATTGAAAAGTTGAACGCGTTTTATTATGAAGAATTAATCTGTATTGACATATTTTTTTATATATAAGAGAATTAACTTTATATAATAAGGTGGTAGTAAAATAATTTATTATTTTTGCAGGGGGTGCGGTATTGATCAGAGTTATGGTTACCGGCGCATACGGCCGGGTGGGCCGTGAGGTTATAAAAACTGTATGGCAGGCGGAAGATATTGAGTTGGTGGGAGCTGTCGACGGACGGGGCGAGGGAACCGAAATCGGTCCGCTGATCGGTGAAGATAATGTTGGAATACTAATTGAAAATGATCTTGATGAAGCCATAAGACGTACGCGTCCGGACATTGTTGTAGATTTTACCGGTCCCCAGGCTGTTTACCGGAACACGATAAGCTGTCTTGAGCATAAGGTCAGGCCGATTGTCGGAGCTACCGGCATGGATCCCGGTCAAATCAATGAAATAGTCAGGTTTTCAGAAAGAATCGGGATTGGCGGTTTAATCGCCCCTAACTTTGCTATTGGCGCTATACTAATGATGAAGTTTGCCTGTGAAGCTGTCCGCTTTTTACCCGATGTGGAGATAATTGAGATGCATCACGACCAGAAAGTGGACGCTCCTTCAGGTACGGCCATTAAAACGGCGGAAGCTATTTTTGAACAAAGGGAAAACGAATACCACCAGGGCCTGCCAACGGAAATGGAAACACTTCCGGGCGCCCGCGGCGGCAAATTCCACGGGGGGATTCGTATTCACAGCGTCAGGCTGCCTGGACTGGTGGCACACCAGGAAGTAATTCTTGGCGGTTTGGGGCAGACCCTTACCATCAGGCATGATTCTATTACCAGGGAATCATTCATGCCCGGTGTACTTTTGGGTATCCGGAAAGTAATGAACCTGGAGAGAGTGGTATATGGGCTGGACAAGCTGCTATTTGAATAAACAACTTAATACATGAACAGGCACCTCCGTTTCCTGAAACTCATATACTGTTGGTAAACGTGAGACAAAGTCTCTTAAAGGAGATCTGAGGGACGTGCAGATAAGTCTGGAAAGTATGGAAATTGCCGTTATTGGCGGCGACGCCAGAGAATTGGCCCTGTTGGAGGAACTGTCCGGATTGGGCGCCCGGCTGCATGTCGCCGGACTTCCGGTTAAAGACGGATTGAAAAATGTTTTTACCTATAGTGACCCGGGGGAATGTCTGCATGGCGTAGATGCGGTTATACTCCCTGTTCCTGGTGTAAACGAAAAGGGATTTCTATACTGCGCTATGGCTGAGCAACCTCTGGCCTTCACCTGGGAACTGGCGGCGAAATTTCCGGCCAATGTCCCTGTTTTTGTTGGGGTGGCGGGACCGCTGCTGACCGGGATGGCGTCAAAAGCCGGCCTTCGGCTCATTGAACTGATGAAGAGAGACGAAGTAGCTATTTTAAATTCCATACCCACCGCGGAAGGCGCTGTCAAAATGGCCATGGAATTACTGCCGGTCACCATTCACGGCTGCTCGGCTTTCGTTCTGGGCTTCGGCCGGACCGGAGCGACTCTGGCACGCCTGTTGGGTGTTATGGGGGCAAAAACCAGTGTTTTGGCCAGGAGGCCTGAATATTTGGCCCGGATAACCGAGCTGAACTTAAGGCCGCTGCCTTTTAATGACATGGCCGCTTACCTGGAAGAGGCTGATGTAATCTTTAATACCGTGCCTGCCCTGGTCTTAACCGGTGAGTTACTGGAAAGATTGTCCCCGGAGACAGTGATAATAGATCTTGCTTCCGCTCCGGGAGGAGTAGACTTCCAAAAAGCTGAAAGCATGGGCATTAAGGCTGTCCTGGCGCCCGGACTTCCCGGCAAAGTAGCTCCCAGAACAGCAGGCAAAATACTGGCGCAGGTTATCACCAGGCTTTTGTTGGAGGAAACGGATTGTAGTTAGTTGGCTTTGGTT
>CAZJGV010000127.1:0-5239 GCA_964545615.1 uncultured Pelotomaculum sp. | reverse complement strand
TTACGGAGGTGCTTTATGCGTTTAAAAGGGATCAAAGTCGGTTTTGGCCTGACCGCGTCTCACTGCTGTATGGATCAGGTCATACCTCAGGTGCGGCATCTGGTTGATGAAGGGGCGGAAGTTTTTCCTATAATTAGTACCGCCGTTGATACCACAGATACAAAATACGGTACAAGCTGGAAGTGGAAAAAGATGCTGCTTGATATAACCGGTCGTAAAGCATTCAGCACAATGGTTGAGGTAGAAGCTGTCGGGCCGCAGAAATTATTTGATGTTATGGTGGTTGCGCCCTGTACAGGAAACACCCTGGCCAAAATAGCGAACGGGATCACAGATGGTTCTGTCTTAATGTCGGTAAAATCTCATTTGCGCAATCAGCGTCCGGTGGTGCTGGCTATATCGACCAACGACGGGCTCGGGATGAACGCTAAAAACATAGGGCTACTGCTCAATGTGAAAAATGTATATATGGTGCCCTTCGGACAGGATAATCCGGTGGAAAAACCTAATTCACTGGTAGCCAGGTGGGATCTAATCGCGGCAACAATTCTTGAGGCGTTGAAAGGCAAGCAATATCAACCCATTTTAATGGCTTATCAACATTCGTAAATAAGTTTAAGAAATTACCGGGAGAATATTTGTTGATTTTTTTTAAAATTCAATTAATAATGGTATATAGTTTTTAAATATTATCTCTGTTTGAAAATGACAAGCTGTTTGGCAACAGCCGCCGGCTTTATAAATATATACTAAAAAATTTGCATTGAGGTGAAAGAGTTTGAAAAAATACAATGTGGTCATAGTTGGCGCCGCCGGCGCGGTCGGTCAGGAACTGCTTAAAATCCTTGAAGAACGCGATTTTCCGGTAGGAGAGCTTAAGCTCTGCGCTACTACCCGCTCCGCGGGCAAAGAAATGCTCTTCAGGAGTAAGCCCTATATTGTTGAGGTTACCACACCTGATTCTTTTCAGGCTATGGATATCGCCCTTTTTGCCGGAGGCGTAGCCAGTAAGGAATTCGGACCGGCGGCGGTCGAGCGGGGAGCAGTGGTCATTGATAACAGCAGTAATTACAGGATGGACCCCTCAGTTCCGCTGGTGGTGCCTGAAGTAAACCCTGAAGATGTGAAATGGCATAAAGGAATCATAGCCAATCCAAACTGTTCAACCATCCAAATGGTGGTTGCCCTCAAGCCGATTCATGACGCCGCCAGAATTAAGAGGGTGGTGGTAGCGACTTATCAGGCTGTGTCGGGAGCAGGCCGGGAAGGGATAGAAGAACTGGTGGCACAGACTGGTACTGTACTCGCAGGTGGCGAAGCGAGTCCAAAAGTATTTCAATACCAGATTGCCTTTAACCTGATCCCGCACATAGATGTTTTCATGGACATGGACTATACCAAAGAAGAATGGAAGATGGTCAAGGAGACTCAAAAAATACTGCACGACGATTCGATGGCCATTACCGCCACAACTGTGAGGGTGCCGGTATACCGCAGTCATTCGGAAGCTATTAACATTGAAACCGAGAAAAAAGTTACCGCCGCTGAGGCCAAAAAGCTGTTTGGGGAATTTCCCGGCATTGTAGTGCTGGATGACCCTTCTGAAAAGAAATATCCCATGCCACTCTATACTTCCAATCTCGACGAAGTGTTTATAGGACGGATCAGGGAGGACAATTCCATACCAAACGGCTTGAATATCTGGGTGGTGGCAGATCAGATCCGAAAGGGCGCAGCTACCAATGCTGTTCAGATCGCAGAGCTTGTGGTAAAATATGGAAGCTTTTTGAAGCAGTAAACCTTTCTAACTTTACGATTCCCGGCAGCCTGAAGATCATCTAAAGGAGACCGGCTCATGAATTTTATTGTTCAGAAGTTTGGGGGCTCTTCGCTGAGCAGCGACGATGTGCGTGCGAAAGCTGCCGCAAAGATTGCCGGGGCCAAGCAGGAAGGTTACGCGCCTGTGGTTGTTGTATCCGCCATCGGGCGACTGGGCGACCCTTACGCTACCGATACGCTGATTGACTTTGCGCAAAACACAGGCAGAGAATTACCGCCAAGGGAATCAGATCTTTTAATGCACTGCGGCGAGATAATTTCAGGCGTGATCATGGCAGCCACCGTGCAAAAGACAGGCTGCTCCGCAGTATTTCTAACAGGCGCGCAGGCAGGGATTATAACTGATAACTCCTTTAATAACGCCAGAATTAAGAGAATTAACCCTGAAAACATTATCAGACATGCCAAAGAGGGAAAAGTAGTAGTTGTCGCGGGTTTCCAGGGCGTGACGGTGGAAGGGGATATCACAACCCTGGGCAGGGGCGGCAGTGATACGACAGCAGCGGCGCTTGGCGTTGCTCTGAACGCGTTGGGGATTGACATCTATACCGATGTGGAAGGCATCATGACGGCTGATCCTCGGATTGTCGCAGATGCCAGACCGCTGGATGTTGTAACTTATAATGAAATCTGCCAGCTGGCCCACGAAGGAGCCAAGGTCATCCACCCGCGCGCGGTGGAGATAGCCATGCAGAAAGGGATTCCCCTTAGAATTAAGTGTACCTTCAGTGATGCGCCAGGTACTCTGGTAACATCCCGTGAAGAAGTTTTTAAGGGCGCCATTGATATCACAAGTGACCGGACCATAACCGGAATAACCCACATTCAGGATATCACCCGAATTAAAGTTGTTACCAAAGATGCCGAAGACGTGCCTGATTTTCAGAAGCGTATTTTCAAAGCCCTGGCCCTGGCCGGGATCAGTGTGGACTTCATAAATGTGCACCCGGAGGCAGTTCTTTTTACTGTGAAAAATTCGGTTGCGGCAAACGCCGTTCAGATATTGACAAATATGGGGATCAACCCGGAGGTGCTGCCGGATTGCGCTAAAGTTGCGGCTGTGGGCGCTGCTATGACAGGTGTACCGGGCGTCATGGCAAAAATCGTGGAAGCGCTGGCCAGGGAAAACATCCAGATTTTGCAATCGGCTGATTCTTATACTACAATATGGGTACTGGTTAAAATGGAAGACGCGGATAAAAGTATTCGCGCCCTGCACCGTCAGTTTGGCCAGGAAATGTAGTAAAAAGCCAGATGGAATTATGTGGAAGAGGGTGAAAGACTTTGAACATTGATTTTGGGCGTGTTTTAACAGCCATGGTGACACCTTTTAACAAAGATTTGAGCGTAAATTTTGACCTGGCGAGAAAACTGGCCAGGCACTTGATCAAATCCGGGTCTGACGGGCTGGTTTTGACCGGCAGTACTGGAGAGAGCCCGACGCTGACAAAGGAAGAAAAAATTGAGCTGTACAGGGTTGTAGTTGAAGAGGTGGGAGGCAAGGCTTCAGTTATAGCTAATACCGGTGGGAATTCAACAGTGGCTAGTATTGCGCTTACTCAAGCCGCTCAAAAAGTCGGTATAGATGGTGTCATGCTGGTGGCGCCATATTATAACAAACCATCCCAGGAAGGATCCTACAGGCATTTTAAGGCGGTCGCCGAAAATACCGACCTGCCAATTATTCTGTATAACATTCCAAGCAGGTCTTCCATTAACATACTGCCTCAGACGATAACCAGGCTGGCTGAGATTAGCAACATAGTCGCGATCAAGGAATCAAGCGGTAATATGGACCAGGTCAGTGAGTTAAGCATGTCGCTGCCCGACAATTTCGCCATTTACAGCGGTGATGACTCGTTAACTCTTCCCATCCTGGCGCTGGGCGGTAAAGGTGTAATAAGTGTGGCCTCACATCTGATAGGCGAACGCATCCAGGATCTGGTCAACGCCTTCACTTCAGGCAACATTACCCTGGCCACAGATATACATCTGAAACTGTACCCTTTCTTTAAAGGATTGTTTATAACCACTAACCCTGTTCCTATCAAATGCGCCCTGGGTTTGGCAGGCTGGCAGGTTGGCGCGCCCAGGTTACCGCTGGTAGAGGCTACCGCATCCGAAAAAGAGTCGCTTAAGAATCTAATGGCCAACTTCAATCTTTAAATAACTGAGAAAATAAGGCTGCGGTGTTTGCCGCAGCCTTAAAATGAATATGATATTGTTTAAGATGGTAAAATAAACTATAATAAAAACTAAGTTCAAGAGATCGGCCCTAAAACTGCAGTCAAAGTGCGTTTCCCCGCCTTCTCCTTAACTTGTCTCACCAGATCGGGTAAATTTTTTTTTATGTAAGGGTAAGGAGGTGCGGAATTGGCAAAAGAACCTAAATTGTCCCTCATTCCTCTGGGAGGGCTGGGGGAAATCGGCAAAAACATGATGGCGGTGAGATTTGGGGAAAGCATTTTAATAATTGACTGTGGTTTAATGTTTCCGGAAGAGGAAATGCTCGGAATAGATATCGTTATCCCGGATATTACTTATTTACTGGATAATAGGGATTCTGTACTCGGGATTGTGTTGACCCACGGGCATGAGGATCATATCGGCGCCCTGCCTTATGTGCTGCGACATTTAAATGTACCTGTTTACGGTACAAAGCTTACACTCGGGCTGCTGCAGGGGAAACTGAAGGAGCAAAACGCTCTGGGGGAAGCTTCGCTGCATACGGTAAAACCGCGGGACAGTGTTCAGATAGGTCCTTTTAAAGTGGAGTTTATCAGGGTGTCGCACAGCATTCCAGATGCCATATCCGTTGCCTTGCACACTCCAATGGGTGTTGTGTTCCATACGGGAGACTTCAAATTTGACTTGACCCCTGTGGACGGACAGGTTACCGATTTTCATCGACTGGCCCAGTTAGGGGAAAAAGGAGTGCTGGTATTACTGTCCGACAGCACCAATGCTGAGAGGCCCGGCTATACCATGTCCGAGCGAGTTGTGGGCAACACCTTTGATGAGAACTTTCGTCAGGCAACGGAGCGGATTATCATTACCACATTTGCGTCTAACGTGCACAGGCTGCAGCAGGCCATTCAGGCCGCCTATAAGCATGGACGCAAGGTTGCTGTGGTCGGCAGGAGCATGGTCAATGTAATCACTGTAGCCCATGAACTGGGCTACATGGATATTCCAGAAGGGCTCCTGATTGATCTGGACGAGGCCAACAAGCTGCCCAGAAACAAGATAGTGATACTTACCACCGGCAGCCAGGGTGAGCCGATGTCAGCCCTGACCAGGATGGCTTTGTCCGACCACCGGCAGGTGGACATAATGCCCGGTGATACTATCATTATCTCGGCAACACCTATACCAGGCAACGAAAAGCTGGTGGCCCGCA
>CAZJGV010000126.1:8301-9510 GCA_964545615.1 uncultured Pelotomaculum sp. | reverse complement strand
CGTTTTACGCTATCTTTTTTTACCGGCATAATGGCCTCCCTGAATTGATTTCAGCCTGCGATGAGATTATTATGTCAATCAGTTCCGGTAATGTCCAGGGTGCTGTTAATACGGCTCAAAACGCCAGAATGATGGCTGCGCAGGTAGCCCAGTCCAACCAGGAGTTAAACCATGTTTTTAACGAGCGAATCGAAATGGCAGCTTATGTTCTAAGCAGGATCCAGTCCCATGTAAACGAACTGTCCAACGCGCTGCAAAGCATGAGAGGGGTTTCAGGTATAAGTTATCAACCTCAGATTTTTACCTCGGTCTCTTACCAGCAACCTAATATGGGCGTTATGTAAAAAAGCCGTAAACTTTAAAAGTCACCCTCAATAATAAGGGTGACTTTTTTGATGTATTTGTGGGTGGTGAGCAATTCAAGAACCGTCTCCGTTTGCCAGGCAGTCGCGGCATATGGCCTTGCAGTTGCTCAGGACAGGGCTGTCGCCGGCGATAGGGACAACATCCCATCCTCCGGGCAGATCAACGCCTCTCATGTTGAAGGTCATAAGGTTGTTGCACCTGCCATGGTGTTTATGACTGTTTTTCACACATTCGCACTCACCGTCTGAACGGATGAAAGCAGCCTTGGCCACATCATCAGGGAAAAGCTGCGGCATCTAATTCACCTCCCAACCGGCAGTTAAAAGCAAGATTCTATGCTATACTATGGTTAAAGTGAGCATTTTTAAAAGGAGGATCATGCATTATGGCTGACAGCTTAATGAAAAACATTGGCTTTGCGGAAGTTTTGAAAATGGATGAGCTGGTCGATTACCAGGAAGGCAGGGTGATCAGCCGCACCCTGGCCCAACTGCCGCAGGTTACACTTACGCTTTTTTCAATCAGCCAGGGAGAGGGGATCAGCGCGCACACAGCACCCGGTGACGCTCTGGTGCAAATACTGGACGGAGAAGCGGAGATCACCATCGGCGGGCAAACTTTTAATGTGAAGGCCGGTACAAGCATTGTTATGCCGAAAGGCGTCCCTCACGCCCTGGAAGCCAGGAAAAGCTTTAAAATGCTCTTAACTGTAATCAAAGGATAAGAAGAAAATATTTACTATAAAAAGTGGTTGAAAGCAATAGTGCTCTCAACCACTTTTTTTTTAACGACGCTGCTCCGGCGCCCTGACCACCGCTCCCGTGCTGGCGGAGGTAACCAGCG
>CAZJGV010000126.1:0-8291 GCA_964545615.1 uncultured Pelotomaculum sp. | reverse complement strand
CGCCGCGTAGCGGGCCAGGTAGCTCTTGCCGGTCACTTTCGGAGCAGGCGGCTGCCAGCTGCTGCGGCGGGCGGCCAGTTCTTCATCAGTGAGTTTAACACGCAGGATCCTTTTAGGTATGTCAATCTCTATGATATCGCCTTCCTGTAACAGGGCTATAGGTCCGCCCTCGGACGCTTCCGGTGATACATGGCCGATACTGGCGCCGCGGGTACCCCCGGAAAAACGGCCGTCCGTGATCAGCGCCACATCCTTGTCCAGCCCCATACCGGTGATTGATGAAGTGGGGCTCAGCATTTCACGCATGCCGGGGCCGCCCTTGGGTCCTTCATAGCGTATTACTACCACGTCTCCCTTATTAATCTTGCTGTCCATGATAGCGGCAAAAGCCTCTTCCTCGCTGTCAAACACCCGGGCCGGGCCGCTGTGTGTCATCATTTCCTTGGCTACCGCCGACTGCTTCACTACAGCCCCGTCCGGCGCCAGGTTGCCCCTTAAAATGGCGATGCCGCCCTCTCTGGTGTAGGGATTATCCATGGGGCGAATCACTTCGGCATTGCGCACCGCCGCCTGGCTGATGTTCTCACCAAGTGATTTTCCGGTAACAGTCTTTTCATCCAACTTGAGCAGCCCGTGCTCACCCAGCTGTTTCAGCACGGCGGAGATGCCGCCGGCGCCGTAAAGGTTAAACAGCCGGTGTGTCCCGCCGGGGCTCAACTTGCAGATATTCGGGACGCGGGCGCTTATTTCATCAAAGTCTTCCAGTTTTAGCGGTACTTCGGCCTCGTCGGCAATGGCCAGGAGGTGCAGGACCGTGTTGCTGGAGCCGCCTATAGCCATGTCCAATGCAATGGAGTTGTGAAAGGCGTTTAAAGTCATAATATCACGCGGGCGGATGTTGTCCCTGACCATCTGTACAGCCTGCTGGCCGGCCAGCTTGGCCAGAGCCTTGCGCTGCCCGTACGGGGCCGGGATAGTGCCGTTGCCCGGCAGCCCTATGCCGAGCGCCTCGACCAGGCAGTTCATGGAGTTGGCGGTGAAAAGCCCCGCGCAGCTGCCGCAGGTGGGGCAGGCGCTCATCTCCATTTCCGTCATTTCCGCCTCGCCAATTTTACCCGCGGCGTAAGCTCCCACGGCTTCAAAAAGAGGCCGAACCAGGTCCGCCTCCTGGCCGGCGTAGTTGCCGGTCAGCATCGGCCCGCCGCCGACGTAAACACACGGTATATTAAGCCGGCCTGCCGCCATGAGCATACCGGGCACGATCTTATCACAGTTGCCGACGAGGACCAGTCCGTCAAACTTGTGAGCCACCGCCATGGTTTCGATTGAGTCAGCTATCAGTTCACGGCTGGCCAGAGGGTATTTCATACCGTCGTGGTTCATGGCGATCCCGTCACAGATGCCTATCACCGGGAATTCAATTGGTGTACCGCCTCCGGCGGCCACGCCTAGCTTGGCTGCCTGGGCCAGATCCCGCAGGTGGACGTGTCCGGGGATAATTTCGTTAAAAGCGTTGACAATACCGATCAACGGTTTTTTTAAATCGTCCGGGGTATAGCCCATGGCGTAAAAAAGGGACCTGTGCGGCGCCCGGGCCACCCCCCGGGTTACCTGTTCGCTGGGTAATGAAAAATTATCTTTATTCATACGTGAGCCTCCTTTTAAGGATTACCTCATCTATTTTAACATGTTTCGGACAAACTGTGTAAGGGAAGTTGTCATACTATTAAGTTATCTGACTGGAGCTTATTTACAAAACCCATACTGTTAAAGTAAAATATACCTAGACCAGTACTTTCCAGGGGAGGTGTCATCGTGAAAGAGTATGAAAAGCCCGAACTCATAGAGTATGAAAGCTTGAAAAGTACAACTGGATATAATCAGCAGGGGCCTTCTTGATACATTAGAGCCGGCAACGGTGTTCTTTCTTGTAAATTGATTGTCCGCAGTACTTGCTGGTTTATTTGAAGATAGACATGACCAGGGTAGAATATTATTATATTTGCCAGGGGGTGACAACATGAAGGAGTACGAAAAGCCTGAACAGATTGAGTATGAAAGCTTAGTAAACACGACAGGTATGCCTCCCGGTCCGAGTGGCGGCCCACCTCCTTAAAATTAGAGCTGACAACAGCTCTTTTTATTTTATCATTTCATAGCAGAGTGGAGGGGTCAGGTGAGCCACAATAATTTTATCAAGTTTTTGGGAACAGCCGGAGCCAGGTTTGTCATGGCCAGCCAACTCAGGTCTTCCGCCGGGACTTTTATCTCAATGAAAGGTCAAAACATTATACTGGACCCCGGTCCAGGCGCGCTGGTCAGGCTTGCCTCCTCCAGGCCCAAGATAAACGTCGAAAAGCTGGACGCGATAATCCTCACCCACGCCCATATTGACCACAGCAATGACGCGAATGTGCTGATCGATTCAATGACAGGCGGGGGTTTGACCAGGCGCGGTGTATTGTTTGCGCCATGGGAGTGCGTCCACGGTGAAGATCCTGTTATTCTAAAGTACCTGCGAGGCTTTTTAGAGAATATTGTGCTGCTCGAAGAGAACAAGGAATACCGGCTGGGCAGCCTGTCATTCTCCACTTCAGTAAGGCACCAGCATGCTGTGGAGACCTACGGCATTAAATTCAATCTGGATGACCTGATGGTGTCGTTCATGGTTGACACCAGGTTCTTTCCGGAACTGCTGCAGAGCTACCAAGGCACGGATGTGCTGGTAATCAATGTGGTGCGGCACGTAACGCACCAAAACAGCAGGATCATGCATCTTAATATGGACGATGTCAGAACCATTATCGCCTGTTTAAATCCCAGGAAGGTTTTCTTGACGCATTTCGGCATGACCATGCTGAAAGCCAAACCCTGGGAACTGGCGCGCCAATTGACAGTCGAACTGGGCGTCGAAGTAACGGCAGCCTCTGACGGCCTGACTGTCCAACTTTAACTTAGCGTACCGTAACTTAGCGTACCGGGTACCTAAGTTATTTACCGGGTACCTAAGTTATTAAGTTATTAAGTTATTTGTTAACAGAACCAAAAGGCCGCCCCTGACGTCATAAAGAATAGACATCTGATAAGGAGATGATCCCGGTGATGGTTAAAACCAGGCTTTACCTGTATCTTGCAATGCTGATGGTGACACTGCTGTTTGTCCCGGCAGGCGCTTACGCCGCACATGTGCTGGATGAAAGCAGCAATGGCGATATGGTGGTGATGGTCGAAGGGCAGTCGCTGGAACTAAGTTTGGCCAGCAACCCTTCCACCGGTTTTTCGTGGCAGTACTTCCCGGAGCTTGACAATAGTGTTTTAAAGGAAACAGGACATGAATACCGGGGAGGAGAGTCAAACCTGATTGGCGCCGGCGGCAGAGAATACTGGATTTTCGAAGCTGTCCGCGCAGGTTCCGCTACGCTTTCTCTCGCTTATATGCGCCCGTGGGAAAGCCGCATGCCGGAGCAAACATTTCAGTTGGAGATCAGAGTGTCGCCCCGGGTTACAGTCCTGCTGGACGGCAAAACCCTGGATTTTGACGTGCCGCCGGTTATAGAAGAAGGCCGGACCCTGGTTCCCCTGAGGGCTATTTTTGAAGCACTCGGCGCGGAAGTGACCTGGAACCCTGAAACACGGCAGGTCACCGCCCAAAAAGAGGACATCACTGTGGAACTCACGGTAGGGAGCGAGAAGGCTTACTGGAAAGGCCCCAAAGACGGGCATATGGTATCTCTGTATATTCCTCCCCGGATCATGGGCAACAGGGTCCTGGTGCCGCTGCGTTTTGTGAGTGAGACGCTGGGCGACCGGGTTGACTGGGATGAAGCCACCCGCACCGTGCGCATAACCAGCTATATTTAGTAACCGCGGAGTGCAATTTCAATCGAACACCACGCGTTAGCCTCGAACTTGTTTGTGGTCATAGTAACATTTAGGCGAACGTTATTTTCAGGTCAGGTAAAAAAAGGTGGTAATAAAATGAAGAAGTTTTTAACTGCAGTGTTTATAATAGCTCTGCTGCTCAGCGGCTGCGCTGCCAAAACTAATCCGCCGGGCAATACAAATCAAATCAGTCAGACGCAGCCCGGCCAGGCGGAACTGATGAGTCAATATCAGATCTTACTTACGGAGAACCAGCCCACCGGTAAAATAATGGAGTTTATAGAGGCAAATAAAACCACTCTAAACCGGGAGAACCTGGACCAAGCGGTAACAGGTCTTATTGATATCCAGCAAAAGCGCTTAAAAGACTACGAAGACAAACTATTCGCCCCGGAGATAAACATAAAACTAAACAGCTACAAATATGAAGACTTGAAACAGCTGAGTAATATAAAGGAAGACGAAATTAAGAATCTATTACAGGACGCGTTTGGCAACGGTTATAAGCTCTCCACGTCTGAGGGTATGCATTATTTAGAGATTGACTATGATAAAAACTTCAGGGAATATGGTCAGTACGTTTCAGATGAAGTCTTCGGGTACCTTGAGATCATGGCGGCTGAAAGCAACAAGCATTTTGCGTCAGACGCGGCTCTGACGATCAGCCTGGATGAACTGGTCAACAGGGTGATCAAGACAGAAAAATATATCAATGGCTATCCCGGTTTTGTGTTTATTAATGAAATAGAGCAGTTCCACAGCTATTACCTGAGCGCGTATTTGCTCGGTTTGAACAACACCCCAGCTTTTGATTATCAAACGCTTAAATATAAAGATTCCTTTCTGAAAAGCTATGAAAACACCATAACCAATCAGAAAGGTACAAAGCTGGCGGGTTTACTGGAAGAATACCTGGCCTTGCTGAAGAAAAACGACTATACTAGAACAGACGAGATAATTAAATTTGTCAACCAGGTTAGCGGTATATAAATAAATAATTGCGTTTGCGGTTTAATCTGGTATAATCATCGTAAGACCTTTAAAGGGGGGACAAGCATGTTTTCTGGAGCGTTTCAGCCCATGCACCTGCTTCTGATACTGATAGTGGTTTTAATTATTTTTGGACCGGGCAAACTGCCGGATGTCGGCAAGGCTATAGGCAAGACTATCCGTGAATTCAAGCGTTCCACGCAGGCTGATATCGATGAGCAGGACGCGGTAAAGGCAAAGGACCAGGTAGCCAAGGCCCAAACTCAGAAATAAGCAAGATGAGAATATGAGTCAGAAGATTAATCTAATGACTATTTAAAAACAGCTCGCCGTTTTTTGGCGGGTTTTTATTTTTTTCTTGCAAGGAGCCTGGAAGAAACTTATAATACTACTTAGAACGGTAGGATGGAGAATTTGGTAATGACCTTTTTAAGTTGCAGGCTATTACCTGCCAAAACATTCCTTCCGGAATGTTTTTTTAGTTAGTTGAGAAGAGTATAAGTTGAGCTAAGCTGAGATGAGTTCGGGGTTTCCAGGTTAGAAAACTTACCGGCACTCATTGGGGTGGCCGGTTTTTTTGTTTTTAGGTTTTTTTACCCGATCCTGGTTTGAGGGAGGGAAGGTCTTGCTGGCTAAAAATAGGCGGCTGATCTCCGCTAAAAGCATTTTTAAGGATTTGTTCCGGGGCAAGCGGTTGGAAAATGTCCCCTTTCTGCCTTTCATTTTTGAATTGGCCGCCAGAGTGGAACAAGTTACCACGGAGCAACTGCAGAACGACCCGGGCTTGATGGTCAACGCCCTTCTCAATACCCGGCAGGTTACCGGAGTGGATGTGGTACTGACCCGTGTTGATTTATCTTTTTCAGCGCAAAAGAGTGAGGGATGTGGTTTTACCGCTGAACTGCACAGGCACGGTAAAGCGGCAGTTTCCCTGGAAGCCACTCGCCGGTTGCGGGAAATCATCGGAAAGCAGGCGGTATTAGCCTGCCAGGTCACCGGTCCACTGACCCTTGCCCGCAGTTATCCGGGTTTTCAGGAAGCTGCCGCCGGCGAATATGAACAGAGCTCCCTGGAAGCCGCGCGGCAGGCTGTGCTTCAGGTGATCAAAGTAATCGGTGAAAGCCGCCCGGACTTAATCCTTATAAAGGAAAAGAAAATCGCTCCTGAAACTGCGGGTGAAGCGAGTGCGACAGCTGCTTGCCTGGAGCCCCTCTGGAATATAATCCGCTTTTATGACGCGGAGCCTTTGCTGGTGTCGCAGGAAATTGGCGGCAGGACCCTGGATTCTTTAGCCGGTGAGGTGAGCGGCATAGTTTTTTCGGATAGCTTTGATTGCAGATTGTCTGAACTGTCCCGGCTGCACCAGGAAAAGGGGGTTTGTTTTGGTTTGCCTTTACCCGGCGAAGTTTTTACCGGCCGTCATGAATTACTGGATGGGTTTTTAGATGATATTAAAGAGGCTTTTGACGGGCGGGGAGTATTCGCCTGCAGTTGCGGGGAAATCCCGCCGGACACGCGGTTGGAGAGCCTGAAAACCGTTGCCGGACTGCTGAAGTCCTCTCAGGCGGATTCACTCTCCAGGCCGGCCTTCATTTAAGATAAACAGCCGTATAAATCCGGACTGGTTTATTATGAATTTAGTCTGAAGCATACAAAAATATTTTGGAAGGAGGGTTTGCCAATCGCCATGAGCTTTTCTATCAACATAGACACCGGAGGCACCTTTACCGACGGTTTCTTTGCCGGCGGCGCTGAGCCGCAAACTGTCAAAGTGCTGACCACACCGCACGACCTGACTGTATGTCTGGCCGACTGTATTAAAGAGGGTGCGGCCAGGTTCGGACTGCCGGTGGAAGAATTACTCAAAAAGACCGGCATTATCCGTTACAGCACGACTATCGGAACCAATACCATCATCCAGCGAAACGGTTCCAAGCTCGGGCTGGTTGTCACCGCGGGCTTTGAAGAGAACATTTACGGAGGGGCGGGAGAAGGGGCGGATGACCCGCTGTACCACTTCATTGCCCCGGATATGATTACCGGGGCGACCGGCCAAATCGGGCCAACCGGGCAGGAAGTCGAACCACTCTCCAAACAAGCGGTTTTGGACAATGTTCAAAAACTGATTGACCAGGGCGCCAGGGCGATCGTCGTCAGCCTTTACCGGTCTTGTCTTAACCCGGCTCACGAGCAGCAGATCAAAACTATAATCAAAGAGGAGTTTCCACGGTTTTACCTTGGTTCGCCAAATGTATTCCTGGCCAGCGAGGTCAGCGACTGGCCGGGCGAACGGCTGCGCACCAGTACCGCGGTGCTAAACGCCTATATCCACCGCAGCATGGCCCGCTACTTATATAAAGCCGAGGAGGACCTGCGGCAGCGCTTCTTTAGCCGGCCGCTTTTGGTGGTTCACAATAGCGGCGGTGTAGCCAGGGTGGCCAAGACCAGGGCACTCAGCACCTATAACTCGGGACCTGTGGCCGGCCTGGTAGGAGCCAACCGCTTGCGGCAGATGTATGGACTTCAGAATATTATCAGCACGGACATGGGCGGAACCAGCCTGGACCTGGGTTTGATCAGGGATGGAAGTTTTAACCTGGAACTACAGCCGGTCGTGGCCGGGTTACCTATCAACCACGCCATGATTGAAATAAAGGCTATCGGCGCCGGTGGCGGCTCAATAGCCCGCGCCGTGGAGGGACAGGTCGAAGTCGGCCCCGCCAGCGCCGGTTCGTTGCCCGGCCCCGCCTGTTTTGACCTGGGCGGTGATAAACCCACCGTGACTGACGCCGACCTTATTCTTGGCTTCATCGATCCCGGCTACTTTTTAGGCGGCCGGATCAAGCTCAACCGGGACCGGGCGGTGGAGGCGGTGAGCAAACATATAGCCGTTCCCCTGGGCGTTTCAGTAGAGGAAGCGGCAGCCATAATCAAGCAAAAGGTTGACGGCAATATAGCAGATTATCTGACGGAGCTGATCAAAAACTGCGGCGCTGACTGGCGGCCCGAAGCAGTTCTGGCCTACGGAGGGGCGGGGCCGACCCACTGCTGTGGATATACCGCCCGCCTTCCGGTGAAAAAGATCATCACTTCACCTTATTCGCCGGTTTTTAGCGCTTTTGGGCTTTGCAACATGGACGTTGTCCACAAATACTCTATCAGCAGGGAAATAGCCATATCCAGTGGCTGTGAAGAAAAGATAGAGGCGGTCAACAACTTTCTCGAGAAGTTTAAGGCTGCAGCCTACCGGGATATGCGCGGTGAAGGATTCGGTCCGGGAGAGATTAACTTCCACCTGGAAGTGTTCGGCAGGTCTTTCTCCAATATGGAAGAAGAAAGGGTTCTGCTCGGCGACACTGACAAGTTGTCTGCCAAAGACCTGGATCTGCTGGGCTGTAAATTAGCCCTGTTGTCCTCAG
>CAZJGV010000125.1:7696-9527 GCA_964545615.1 uncultured Pelotomaculum sp. | reverse complement strand
TCCTGATTGACTTGCCTGTCTCAAGGGACTCATGCAGAAGCTTCTCTAGTTCATAATCCCGTATAACTCTCACAATGTTTTTACCTTTACTGGCAGGCATAGTGATCCTGAATAGCTTTTCCACCACCGAATTCAGCAAAATAACCCGGCCCCAGTTATCCATAATAATTAAGCCATCGGACATGCCGCTCAGAATGGACTGGACTCTGCCTCTTTCAGTATTCAGATCGTCCTGCGTGCTTTTTAGGGTTTTGGCCAGGTAATTTATTGACCGGGCCAGATCGCCTATTTCATTCTGGGGGGATGCCGGAATATACTGTTCCAGGTTTCCCTCTGCTATTTCATGGGCAATCACTGCTACTTCCTGTAAGGGGTTAATTAAACTGCTGTACATAATCCAGGCCAGCAATAAAGTACACAAAAATGCCAGCAGCATAAAAACCAGCAGGTTTAACCAACCCAGGGTATGGAGCTGGGCCAGCGCGATAAAGACCATAAAGAGGAAAAAGTAACTGGCGACAGGCCTCCAGCCTATATTCCTTAAAATTCTAACAATGATAGTCATCAGGAGTCCTCCTTAAAACGGTATCCCACCCCGCGCACTGTCTCAATAAACTCTACGCAGCCAGGATCAGACTCAAATTTTTGCCTGATATGCCTGATGTGAACGTCAACAGTCCGTGAATCGCCTGTATAATCATACCCCCACACCTGGTCCAGCAGCTGCTCGCGGGTGAAAACTTTGCCCTGATGGCGGGCTAAAAAGCGCAGCAGTTCAAATTCTTTCAGGGTAAACTCTTGTTTAACTCCGCCTAAATAAACCGCAAACTTTTCCTCGTCAATGACCAACCGCCTAAACTCCAGGCATTTACCTGACGATAATTTCCCTACTTGCAAATCTCCAGGCTGAAACCTGCGCAGCCGTGCTTTAACTCTGGCTACCAGTTCCCTCGGGCTGAACGGCTTAACAATATAATCATCGGCGCCCATCTCCAATCCCAGTACCCGGTCAAGCTCCTCAGCTCTGGCGCTAAGCATAATGATCGGAATGTTTCTGGTCACATGATCAAGATGCAGCTCCCGGCATACCTCAAGGCCGTTCATACCAGGCAGCATCACATCAAGCACAATCAAATCCGGGGACTCCTCTCGGGCTATCTCCAGACCCCGCGTGCCGTCCAGGGCGGCTAATACCTGGAAACCTTCCCGTTCCAAATTATACTTAACCAATTCCAGGATATTTTGCTCATCCTCAACTACCAGTATTCTGGACACTTTCTATCACCCTTCCGGCAAATACTACTTTAACATTATCATCGCCATCATCCGCCCGGTTTTTCCTTTGTGCGCCCGGTAGGAAAAAAACAAATCGCTTTGGCAGGAGGTGCAAATACAGGCAGACACTATATTTTCGGTCTTTAACCCGGCTGCAAGCAGAACGCGACGGTTGGCCTCCCACAAATTAAGCTTCCATTTGCCCGGAGAAACAGCCCCGGCCAGGTCCGGCAGCCCGGAAATAACGCCCCGGAACTGACTTATTACCTGCTCATCCACTTCATAACAACAAGGCCCAATTGAAGGTCCCACACCCGCCAGGCAATCCCGCGGGTCTGTGCCGAACGTCACCGCCATTTTTTCAACGGTTTTCTTCCCAATACTCAGCGCGGTACCCTTCCATCCGGCATGCGCCAGGGCCACAACCCTGTTTACCGGGTCAAGAAGAAAAATAGGAACACAATCAGCATAGAAACTGGCCAGTGGTAAACCCACCGCGGCGGTAACCAGCGCGTCCGTACCGGGCAGCGCGTCTTTTTCAGAAAAGGCGCCCCTT
>CAZJGV010000125.1:0-7686 GCA_964545615.1 uncultured Pelotomaculum sp. | reverse complement strand
ATAAACCTGATTACCGGCCACCAGAAGGCCGGGGTTTATACCCAGAGCCTGGCAGGCCAGGGCCCGGTTGGTTTTTACGTGAGAATCCCTGTCCCCGACATGAAACGCGGTGTTCAGACCCTGGTAGGGTCCCTTGCCGACACCACCGGTTCGGGTGGTTAAACCATGCGCCACCAGACCGGTATCTTTCAGGTGAGGGAAAGTGTAAAACTCTAAATCGCTTTTTCTGGTTGCAGGCAAACTCTAACTCCTCTTTTCTTTAACCGGTGGCTTTGTCTACATCCTGGTCGATAATACTCTCCAGTTCGGCAATGCGCGCAAGGATCTCTTCCTGGCGTGCCGGTTTTATCCCCGCCGCCATCAACTTCCGCAGCTTCGAAGCGAGGGATTCGCAAGCGGACTGAATTATTTTCTCCGGTTTGGCAGCGCCTTCCGGCAGTATTTCCACAACCTGCATCCATTCCGGAATAGTAGCTTTGACACCTGACTCTGATTCGATCAGACCGGCCAGAGCGTTTGCGGCATCCGGTTCCCCGTGCACAAGGAATATCTCGCGGGGCGGCCTGCTGAATTTTTTTACCCATTCTATTAAGCCCGCCTGGTCGGCGTGTGCCGAGTAACTATCTATATGCCGTATATCGGCTTGCACGGCAATCTCATCGCCAAAAATACGCACAGTTTTCTGGCCGTCCAGGATCTGACGCCCCAGACTGCCTTCAGCCTGATAGCCCACGAAAAGGATGGTACTGTCAGGGCGCCACAGGTTGTATTTGAGGTGGTGCCTGATCCGCCCGGCTTCGCACATGCCGCTGGCGGAAATGATGATTGCCCTGTCAAGCTGGTTTAGCGCCTTCGATTCATCGGCCGATTTGGTGAATTTAATTCCCGCCCGCTGCAGGGGATCCTGGCCTCTTTTAATTATATCCGACGCATCCTGATCAAAAACATTGGGGTGATTGCGGAAGACATCGGTGGCTGCGGTAGCCAGAGGACTGTCTATGTATACCGTCATGGCGGGCATTCTTTTTGATTCAGCAAGCAGGAACAGGTGGAAGAGCAGGTCCTGGGTACGTTCAACCGCGAAGGCCGGGATGATCAAGTTGCCCCCTTTTTCATATGTTTCCCAGATAACCTTATGCAATGATTCGATTTCCAGATCATGATTCTCATGAAGGCGGGAACCGTAGGTTGACTCCATAATCAGATAGTCCGCTTCGTCAACAATGGAGGGGTCTTTAACAATTGGCCTGTTCTTATTGCCGATGTCGCCTGAAAAGACCAGCTTGGTTTCCCGGCCTTTTTCATTAACCCAGACTTCAATCATAGCCGACCCGAGAATATGTCCCGCGTCTATAAACCGTGCTTCAACGTCGGGCGCTATCTGAATTATTTCATCATACTGGACTGCTTTAAAGAAGGGCAGGCTTTTATACGCATCGTTGACAGTATAGATAGGTTCTATCATGGCCTTCCCAGCCCTGCGAAACTTGCGGTTTTTCCGTTCAACTTCCATCTCCTGAATGTACGCGCTGTCCGGAAGTAAAACCTCGCATAGTTCCACGGTGGGGGCAGTAGCATATACTTTCCCTTTAAATCCGTGTTTGATCAGTTTAGGAATCATCCCACTGTGATCAATGTGGGCATGCGTAAGCAAGACGTGCTGCACGGTGCGCGGCGGCACTTTAAAACTTTCATAATTGCGTTCCCTGACCTCTTTCTTGCCCTGAAACATGCCGCACTCAATCATTATCCTGGTATTCTCCGTTTCCAATAAAAAGCAGGAACCGGTCACTGTCCCGGCCGCCCCAAGAAACTGCAGACGCATAAAGACCCCCCTACCGTAGCATTTTTATTAGAAACAATTCATCCCCCTGGTTTAGAAACCCTCTTTTTTCGGGCAAAAAGCTCAAGTTAACTTCACAAGGCCACTGAGACAATGTAAGACAAGAGGACGGTTCTCCTGTCTCACGTCCCATTTCCCACGTCATACAACAACAAGAAGGCGGTTGGGGTACCGCCTCCCGGCTGGAATATATGAATTTACACGGTTATAAAATGCAGCGCAATTCGACATTGTCAATTTTAACAGAACTAGTGTTGTTGCTTGACGGTTCGAAAGTAAATCTCACTTCCGCAGTTCTCGCCCCCGCCGGAATACGCCCTGTGGAAAGACTGTATCTCTGATAAGCATTGTTTGGAATATTATCCTGCGTGTACCTTGGTTCAGTCCTGCCGACAAACTGACCTGCTCTGTTGTAATAAAAGATTTCCACAAACAGAACAAACCTTGCCACTCCAGCCCGGACATTCTCCCTGGCCCACCAGACCAGATCATAAATCCTGCCTGGCTCTATATCCGCCCTTTGGGATAAAGTGGCTGTTCGATTACGGCTCGTGCCCAATTCAGCGGCATAGTTGCCGCGGTATGAGATATTGGTCCGGTATAAATTGCTTCCCGCCCAGCCGGGAGGCGGCGAAGCCGGTCTGGGCCAGTTCTCAAAGCCCGGATTTACCAGGACATTTATGTTCGGACATGGTGTGGGAGAAACTGTCGGCCTTGGTGTAGGTCTAGGTGTAGGTGTGGGGATGACCCCCTGGACTCTGATGGTGGTAGATACAGCTTGATTCTGTAAGCCTCTGGCAACATTAAAACCCTGAATGGTGATGTTGCCGGCAGCAATCTGCCTGCCCTGATTGTTCCGCTGATTCCATGTCACCCGGAAGACCTGACTTTGTCCGGGTCTCAGGGTAATATCGGCAACCCGCTGGGCAAAGAACCGGCCGCGCGACCAGCGCCAGATTTCCTCTTGAGTGGCAAAGCGTCTCGCCACAAAATCATAACGCTGTGCCGTATTGTAGCGGAGGGTTATATTGCGGTTGCTTCGGTTTGTCTTAACCAGGGTGATGGTTACATTCTCCCCTAAAGCATAAGTACGCTTATTGGTGTAAATTGTGTATAAAAGACTGTCTATCCGGCGGCTTACTTCGTTTGCTCCACCGCCTGTCTGAGTTCCTGTTCCCACAGTGTCATCAATTTCCAAGGTGTTATCACTCCCCCCCGTTGCTCCATCTTCCGGAATGGTTAACACCTGGCCGACAGATATCATATTCGGATCTGAAATATTATTCGCCTGGGCTATTCTTTCCACAGTGGTACCGAAACGCTGCGCAATCTGAAATAAGGTGTCACCTGTCTGCACTGTATAGGTTGTAGCCATTCTTTTCCCTTCCTTTCAAACCACCCGAATTTAAACAAACATTTTTTTCATTTTATGTCGGTTCAAATTGAATAGTTCCGGTTGAGAAAAGAATGTACAGTTTTACTCAGGGAGATTTTTCATCGCTTCTGATACGGTAAATTATGATGCCGAGTACTGAGATAGCCAGTCCGGTTACAAGCAGGATGATTTTGCCATTGCCCGTCACGACCGCCGGCGTTGTGGAAGCTATGTCCGCCGCCGGGATCATCCAGGGAAAGATATAGGCCTGGATAAGCGCAATTACGCCCACAAGGAAAGTTATTAAAAGGCTGTAGGGCAGGGTGAAGCGGAACAGTTCTCCTTCACGCCCGTCCAGTCCCGTGGAAGATGTCCCGACTACGAGGCTCTGGGGAGAAATCATTTTACCCGCAACCCCACCGGTGGCGTTCGTGGCCACAGTGAGTACGGGGTTAATGCCCATGTACTCTGCCGTCACTTTCTGCATATTGCAGAAAAGAGCGTTAGACGAGGTATCACTGCCTGTGACAAACACACCCAGCCAGCCCAGGAAAGCTGATACGAAAGGGAAGGCTTTGCCGGCAACGGTAAAAGCTCTGCCCAGGGTTACAGTCATACCGGACCAATTAGCTATATAAGCAAATCCAAGAACGCAGGCGATAGTCAATAAGGCAAAGCGAAGCGCCTTTAGTGTATCCCAGAAAACTTGAATGAACCTCAGTGGACTGACCTTAAGCAGGACTGCGCTGATCACAGCGGTAATTAAAATAGCCGTGCCGACTGCCGACAGCCAGTTAAAAGTATAGATTACAGCAACCGGCTTACCCTCAGCGATAATCATATGATGCAGCCCGCTGAACACAATTTTGACACTAACCAGATCCAGAATGGGTTTCACCTGATTCAAACCCCATTCGGTGATCAAAATGGTCAGTATGATAAAGGGTGACCAGGCTTTCAAAACCACTCCCCAGCTGTGGCTTCTTACCCTGGGTGTTGTCGCAGGCTCATCTTTAAAACGCCAAATATTTTTGGGCTTCCAGAAACTGAGGAAGACTACCTGGCAAATGATTGAAAACAAAGCGGAAATAATGGACGGAAGCATCGGGTTCAAGTAATTGGAAGAAAAAAACTGCATGCCCGCGTATGAAAAAGCGCTGACCAGCACGGCGGGCCAGATCTCCCTGACACCCTTCCAGCCGGACATAATCAGCACCAGCAAAAACGGTTCAAACAGTGATACCACAGACAACTGGCGTCCGGCCATCTGGCTGACGGCCATAGCGTCAAGCCCGCTGACCGCCCCGGCGGTGATGACAGGGAGGCCCACACCCCCAAAAGCTACAGGCGCCGTGTTGGCGACCAGACAAATACCAGCCGCGTAAATCGGGTTGAAGCCCAGCCCCACCAGCATAGCCGAAGTGATGGCCACCGGTGTTCCAAAGCCGGCCGCCCCTTCAATAAAAGCGCCGAAAGAAGAGGCTATCAGGAGTGCCTGCAGGCGTCGGTCTTCAGTTATAACAGCAATTGAATCTTTTATTATCTCAAATTGCCCGGTTCTATTGGTTATGTTGTACAGGAACACAGCGGCTATCACAATCCAGCCTATGGGCAAGAGGCCGTAAAGAGCGCCGTAAAGGGTCGACTGCAGCGCGAACCAGACCGGCATAGCGAAGGCTGTCGAGGCAATTACTACAGCCAGCGACACAGTCAACATTCCAGCAATATATCCTTTCAGACGCAGGCCCGTCATGGTCACAAACAGGAAAATCACCGGTACGGCTGCGACCAGAGCGGAAAGCCCCGGGTTTCCCATTGGGTCTATTACCTGGGTCCAGGCCAAAGCTGCCTCCCCCCAACCGGCAAAACCAAGCTAAATAATAAAAAACTTATTTCAAGACGGTTAAAATAATATCCTTTATGATTTAATGGTAAAAAAAACCGGCCTTTCTATGAAAAGCCGGCTTCAATAGCTTTACCTGTTAATCTTGATTGCACAGTATCTATTATTCTCTGATTGCGGGAGCCACGGAAGGGTAGTTCCAGATCCCGCTCTGCCAGGATAAAAGGTCCATCCACAATATAGTCGGAAGCCAGGAGCAGCTCTTGCACCGCGCGATCCTTCTCCGCAAGGGAGATCAGAGTCTCCCAGGTATACCCGGTGTAGGTGATCACGTCCAGGCTCAGCTTCTTTACCTCCCGGCCCAGCCAGGCCATCCCTGTCGGCTGGAGAAAGGGTTCGCCCCCGGAAAAGGTTACCCCTTTGATCAACTTTGTGTTTTTTATCTGTTCCAGCAAATCTTGTGCTTTTACCAGCGTGCCGCTAGCCGGATCCCAGGTGTCTGGATTGTGGCAGCCTTCGCAGCCGTGCCGGCAGCCCTGGGCAAATACAACAAACCTCAGGCCCGGCCCGTCCACCACGCTCTCTCTGACCGTTCCCGCTATACGCATCTCCATAATGATTATTCCTTTTAATTTTAGATTATTTATGAGTTATTCTATCCTTCAGCTCCGAGAGCTTGCTGTCATTGAACCGGTCGGTCGTGCTCAGGTAACCGGTGATCCGGCGCACCCGCCTGATGTTTATTGAGCCGCAGCGCGGGCAGAGGTCTTCATTGAAAACTCCTGTCAGGCTGCAGTTGGTGCAGAAATCGACAGGGTAATTAATCCCGCCGTACCCCATATCGCTGTCACGCATATGCCTGATCACAGCTTCTACCGCGTCCGGGTTGTGCAGCGGCGGTGAAGGCATTTCCACATAGCTGATGTGGCCGGCGTTGCAGTATTTGTGGTACGGTCCCTCCAGCCCGATTTTAGCAAAGCTGCTGACAGGGAAATCAACCGGAACATGGAAGGAGTTAGTGTAGTATTCTTTTATGGTTACACCCGGTATAAGACCGAATTCCTTACGATCCAGCCTGATAAAACGACCGGACAAACCCTCCGCCGGAGTGGCCAGCAGAGTATAGTTCAGGTTGTACTCAGCGGCTGCCTCGTCAATTTTCTTACGCAGATACGCGATTATCTCCTGGCCCAGAGCCTGAGATTCTTCATCCTGTCCGTGGTGACGGCCGGTCAGGGCTGTAAGCGCCTCAGCCAGGCCGATAAAGCCCACAGAAAGAGTGCCGTGCTTGATTGCTTCTTCGATAGGATCGTTTGACTTCAGGCCTTCCGAGCCAAGATATAGTTTCTGGCCCATGATAAAGGGCATATCCTTGACTTTCAGCTTGGACTGTACCTGGTAACGGTGGTAAAGCTGACGGGCGGTCAGATCAAAAATATCTGACAGACCGCGGTAAAAGACGTCCATTTTTCGCTCAGCCTTGATGGCCACCCTGGGCAGATTGATTGTGGTGAAAGATAAATTGCCCCTGCGGTCAGTAACCTCCGGTCCGCGCCTGTTGGCCATGACCCTGGTGCGGCAGCCCATATAGCTGACCTCGTTACCGAACTGGTTGTTAAATGAGGAGTCCATAAAGCTGAAAGTCGGATTCAGCCGTTTGCTGGCCACTTTAATGGCCAGCTTAAACAAATCGTAATTCGGGTCGCCGGGGTTGTAGTTAATCCCTTCTCTAATCCTGAAGATGATATTAGGAAAGATCGGGTTCTCCCCGTTGCCCAGACCGGCCTCGTAGGCCAACAGGAGGTTTTTCACCACCCGCCTGGCAGACTCAGACGTCTCTGTTCCGATGTTAATGGAAGAAAAAGGCACCTGAGCTCCAGCTCTGCTGTGCATCGAATTCAGGTTATGGATCAAGGCCTCCATGGCCTGATAGGTTTCGAAATCCGAGGCGTCTTCCACAAAGGGGGCGATATCCCGGTCGAAAGAAGCGTAAGACTGCCCACCATGCATGTCATTCTGCGAACTCTGCAGTATTATCGCCGCCTGGGCGGTAGCGGTTGTTGGCCGTTTGGGAGGCCGAATATAGCCGTGCCCGGTGTTAAACCCCTCCATTAATAACCTATTAAGGGGAATTTGTAAACAAGTAAGAGTTTTTCCGTAGAAATCAAGATCATGTATATGGAGATCGCCCCGCATGTGGGCCTGGGCAATTTCTTCAGGAATCAGGCGGTTCAGGTAGTATTTTTTGCTGGCGGCGCTGGCGATCTGGAGCATTTTTGCCGACGGGGAGTTGCTGATATTGGCATTCTCCCGGTTGGTTTCTTCCAGGATCTCTTCCACCGCGTCCATCAACTCGCCCTTGGCGTCCCGCATCCGCGTACGCCTGGCGCGGTAAAGAATGTACGCTTTGGCGGTGCGGGCGTGCCCCGCCTCGATCAGTACCTTCTCTACCATATCCTGTACGTCTTCCACTCCGAAAAGATTGCCATTATACTGCTTTCTCAACAGTTTCAAAACTTCGATGGTCAACTCCATGGCCGTCTGACGGTCCTCACCGCCAACCGCCCGCGCGGCTTTAAAAATAGCATCTGTAATCTTGGTTTCGTCAAAGACCGCTTCCCGGCC
>CAZJGV010000124.1:8083-9574 GCA_964545615.1 uncultured Pelotomaculum sp. | reverse complement strand
CATTGGCTTTTTGCCTGGCCAGGTCATAAGCTGGGTCTGCAAAGAAATCCTGCGCTCCATGCAGCCTTCCTTCGCATAACTGGAAGCCCAACGCCACTACCCTGGGCGGTCCGTCAAAGCGAGTCGGGCTTGACATGGCTTCAGGTACCGGCATAAGCGGGCCGGTGTGCGAACCCCGCATCCAGCCCGAAACCAGGTGAGGATTGGCGAAAGGCTCCAGCGCTTCACCCACAGCCGGGAAACCGCTCTGACAGCGGACCAGCAGGACCGGGTCATCTTTACCAACATAGCGCCCGGCCATCAGGTTGAGACGCTGGGTGCTGGAAGTGGCTGTTATTTCATGGGTTTCTTTATGGAAAACCGATTTAATCACGTAACGGCCCGGTGCGCCAATAAATACCAGCATGTCATATAGTTCTTCGGGACAGGAAAAGATAACTTTTTTGTTCTCAATAAGATCACGGACTTCAAACAAAAAGCCTTTGTGCATTTTGGAATCAATAACCAGCCCTATGGTGTTGAAAGGATCGGCGAACATCTTGTAGAGCGGCAGGTTCCAGGCCCCTGGTTCTGTTTTGTCGGCCATGAATACTATCACAGGTTCGCTGCCGCGTTCTTCAATTTCCAGTTCGGCCACACCCGGGCCGAGTCCTTTTATATTGCCCGAAAAGGCGTCTGATAGTAAATCCTGACCGGCCCCGTACAATTTGAGCTTTTTAGCTACATTGGTGCAGGATAGAAATGTGTCCCAGGCTAACTGATGAATGTTGCCATTATCCTTTCCATTTTCATGAGTCATGATCAGGTTTATGTCGTCACCTACATGGGTTACGTGGGAGTCTATCAGGAGCGGACTGCCTGCTAAAATACATCTGGCCTTTTCCAGCAATTCCGGGTGAACGCTGGAGTGGCCTACAAATCCACCAACGTCTGCCTTTATGACTGATAAGGTAATTTTCTTGCCCAATATTTACCCCTCCTTAAAAAAATTTGCTATAATGTTCTAAAAATATGCTGATTTCCTCTATGTGTTTTTCTATTATTATACTATAATTCGAAAAATATGACATACTAATTCGTTGAATTACTTTATATAAGACATGCGTATTGTCCATATGGAGTGTTATATTCCTTGCTGGAGGTAGGTACATGGATATTGGCGGAAATAACAGTTTTTTAAGGAAAACGCTGCTGCAAGCCGAAATCAACCGGCTCAAGCACGGGGACGTGCAAAAGGATGACGTCAGGCCTGTACTGGACTGGGCGCTGATCGCGGGGGAACACATGGGTCACCTGCTCGGCGCGGTGCGGGAAAACGATCTGGCGGCGCTGGAGAAAGAACTTCTTCATGTAGCAGCGCCGCTTTTGGAACTGCACAATGCTTTGCAAAGGGACCGGGAAGAAAATATATAAAGAGGTGAGTTTAATGAAATGGTTAATCACATTACTGATGAACAGTATGGCTTTGCTCGTGGCTGATTACTTTGTGGC